>NZ_JAGEKK010000002.1:0-371175 GCF_049887855.1 Chryseobacterium sp. NFX27
ACTCAGAGAAGGCATTCGGCTTTAGGGAATTTAACCATAAAAGAGTATCAAAATTTAATGTCTAATCTATCTAAAAATGTAGCATAAAGAGTATATAAATTTTGTCTCAAAAATAGTTGCAAGTTCAATTGGTTCTTGCCTGGTTGTTAGCACAGGGAGATGATATTATTCCGATTCCGGGTACAAAGAAACAAAAATATATAGAACAGAATATCCAGGCCATTGATGTTAAATTGTCAGGGGAAGACCTTAGCACCATTATAGATATTGTTAATGAATATCCAAATACCGGAGAAAGGTACGGTATAGACTCACTGAAACTAATAAATGGCTGATTCAACTTTGAGCCAGTTAAGCCATTTAGGTAAAGATTTCTCATACGATAGAATTTACTCTTTTTACCAACGACTTGATTTTTCCTTGGGGATTCATTTGTTGTGGCGTATATTTATAGTGATTCTGTAAAGTTCCCGGAAAGATGCTGGTGAATCTTTTGCAATTTTATTAAATATTGGTAATTGACAAATTTTTAAATTTGTTATGGGATGAATTCAATGTAAGGACTGCAAACCATCATCGTTGCCATGTTAATAATTTTATCTTTTGAAAACTGAGTTGGAATACATATCATTGCTGCCACCAGTAAGCTTGCACTATATCATAGAAAGTATTTGGATGGTAAAAAATCATTCTGAAAAGAGTGTGGAAGGAATCATACTTCCCGACGGGAAGATTGATCTTTTCCTTTTTTTGGATAATGGTTCGAATTTCGAAATATTCATAGGTGGAATATGCAATGAACCAATAGTAAAACATCCTTTTCCCAAATCTACAATGTTTGCCGTAAGTTTTTACCCGACAGCAGCAGAATTCATATTTAAACGTTCCTTTGCTACCTCCGTTAATGAAAAAATTAACGTGGCGTCGGGTTTTATGGGATTCAGCAGAGGGGACATGAACGATTTTGAAGCCTTTTACAAGAAAACATGCCATACTGTTCAGCTGCTTATGCTTGCTGAGCAAATTGATAGTCGTAAAATAAAGCTATTTGATCTGATCAGTAGTTCAAAGGGACAAATTAAAGTTGGAGCGCTCGCAACAGAACTTGGATGGAGTAGCAGGGAGATCAACAGATATTTTAAAAAGTGGTTTGGGATAAGCTTGAAAAACTATATTGATATCATAAAGTTCTGCAATTCACTTAAAGACATAAAAACTGGAAATTTTTATCCCGAACTAGATTATTCAGACCAATCCCACTTTATTAGAGCAGTCAAGAAATTTTCTGGATCCAAACCTACTGTTTTACGAAAAAATGATAATGACCGATTTATCCAATTGACAACCCTGTACGTTGATTAATTTTGTGTTATTAAACAAAAAAATATGGAATTAAATCACATTAATTTGGTTGTAAAGGATGTAGATACAGCTATTAAGCTTTTCTCTGAGTATCTGGGCTTTGAACTGATTACCAATCGCAACAGTAAGATGGCTGTTCTGCAAAATAACAAAACATTTGCGTTGGTCATTTGGGGACAAGTGATGAATAATGAAGAAAACTTACCCGAATATCCAGCTAACTTCCATATTGGATTTTATCAGGAGGATGAAAACGAGGTCAGCCAAATCTTTGAAAAGATCAGAACTGAACAGTATATCAGACTGGATGGCCAGCCGAAAAAAATGCGTAATACCTTTGGATTTTACTTTTATTTTGAGAATCTCATGATTGAGATCAGTGTAAATCCCTTTTATACTTTCTGACTCATAAGTTACTCTGTTTCTTAAGAACTTTTTTATAGAAAAATGCATGTGCATAATATCCGATGGATAAATTTGTACGGTTTGCAGTTGGGCCAATAAGCAGCAAAGGACAATAATGACGTTGTTGAACGTGTAGACAATTGGTTGGAACGACACAGGGATAGTGCAGGTGTAGATAAATTTAATACAAGATAAATTTAGACTCTAGCCAAACTATTATCATCTTATGGAAAATAGTAAACATTTACGGCTAAAATACCTTCTGATGTGCTGTCCCAGTGCCTCTATGGCTAGGTTTTACCTGTAATTGGCACTATGAATAAGGGCGAAAGTATTTTCGTGATTATTATCAATTTAAAAGATAATATAGAAATTCACCGAAGCTTTTTCCACCTAAAAAAATAAATAAGGCAGATAGAGCAATCATTAGAATTGCAAATGTTTTATTGGTCCTGGATTTTTCTGCTAAAAAAGGGATAACGTCCTTTGTTTTTATTTTTTCAAATTCACCGATTATATTTTTCATAAGATTCTGTTTTTATTAAAAATATCTCAAAGCTACAAAATTTACATGACAGAAGTTGTTTCATGACTTCATTTAGCGGCAGCACTTTGCATTCAGATGATAAACAATATTTTAACGAATGAAAGACCGGTCTTCAGGTTATCCAAAATAGTTAACATTATCAATATTTTTGAAAATGATCTAATTTTTAGTATTTATTTAGTTAAAAAAACTATAATTTTGCAAAAATTTACAAATTATTACCCATGATAATGATAAAATAATCTAATCCAGGATTGAATCCGTATTCTTAATGTAAAAAAAATGATCCAAATCTTAATACATAATTTACTTAATGGCTATCAAAGATAATTGAGTATTTATCTACCTTCCACTATCCTATTGATCATATCATTAACACAATCTTGCTTATCTACATTTTAATAGACATAACCAATGAAAAAGAGATTTTTCCTTCCACTTCTTATTGCCTGTATACCCGCTAACGCTCAGGATTTAGCAAACTTTAATAAAATATACACTAAAACCTATTTAGAAACTGCCAATACAGATTTTAAAAAGGCTCTCTATATTGCCGATTCTTTATACAAAACTTCGGAAACACCAACCCTGCAGACTAAAAGTCTGATGCTTTCTGCAACTTTATACAGGGATGCAAAAGATCTGAAAAAGGCAGTATGGTATGCCGAAAAAGCAGAAGGAATTATTAAAAATACAGAGAATATAAACTGGAAAGCCAGAACCTCTCTTTTTTTAGCAAGTCAGTATCGGGCATTGAAACTTTACGGACGGTCTAAAAAATATGCTGAAGAAACGTTGGAGGCAGGGAAAATGATTAAGGATACTTTAATTGCACACAACATTCAGGGCCTGATTTTACAGGAAATGGCCTGTTACGAGATGGACAGGAAACAACATCAAAAATCTATTCAGTATGTTCAGCAATCACAGCTTCATTTCAATAATATCAAAAAAGATAAGGATTTTTTTGCCGCTGATAATGAACATCTTCTAGGCTCTAATTATTACAGCCTCAAGAATGTTGATGCCTCACTGTTCCACTATAAAAAGGCATTGGAATTGGCCAAGAATATTCCGGAAAGCAAGCTTATGGGGCAAATATATGACGGTCTGGCCAATGCATATTTAGAAAAAAATGACCTGATTAAAGCAAAAGAATATGTTGATCTGGCTCAGAATGTAGCTGATAAAGGCCAATATTTCGGTTTAAAAAATGATGTTTATAATACGATTGAGAAATACTATTTAAAAACCAGAAATATTGAAAAATTAAAAGATGTTGCAGAAAAACAAGATACGATAGAAGAAAAAATAACCTCGGAAACACGTGAGTTTATTGATGAATCTTATACTAATCTTGACAAAAAAATAGTAAAGGCAGAGCAGAAAAGCACCCTGAAAAATTACCTCATCTTAATGACCGGATTCCTTGTGATCCTTATCCTTGTTTTATATATAAGATCTAAAATACAGCAAAGGAAAAATATTGAAAAATTTAAACAAATATTAAGAAAATCTAATGAAAAAATCCGGCTCGCTGGTTCCGTTGCCTCAAAAGAAGCTATAGCTGTATTGCCGGTACAAAATAATGAAATTCCTGTTTTGATGACATCAGAAACGGAAGAAAAGCTGCTGGCAAAATTGAATAAATTTGAGAAATCGAATCTTTTCAACAATAAAAATATTTCACTTCCCTTTTTAGCGGGGCGCTTTGAAACCAATACCAAGTATCTTTCTTATGTTATCAATACCCATAAAGAAAAAGATTTCAATAATTATATTAATGAACTAAGGATTAATTATATCATTGAAAAGTTAAAAAATGAGCCTCAGTACCGGAAATATAAAATGGCTTCTTTAGCCGATGAAGTTGGGTTTTCATCACACAGTAAATTTAGTAAAGTGTTTAAAAAAGTAACGTCTTTATCTCCATCTTTATTTATAAAATACATTGACGAAGAAAATCTTGAAGAAAAGATTTAAATATAGTATAATCAATAATTTACCACCTCTATACACCTTGTTTTTTTCGGGAAAAAGACAAGGTGTTTTCTTTTATCCCAGCAATGGGTGAGCTATTTTTGTTCGACAATTAGCAAACAAGCACTTTTAATGTTCAGCTGGAATAAGTGGCTATTGTATGCATTAAGCTTTATCCCATCTCCTAAACACTTTTAACTAATTCAGAATAAAAAATGAAAAAACTAGTATTGCCTTTTTTAATTCCTTGCGGAATTTTTGCGCAAGTCGGTATTAATACTTCTATGCCTGCTGCAACTTTGGAGATCGCCGCAAAAAATGCAACAGGAATAACAACAGCAGTAGACGGCATGTTGATTCCAAGGATCGACAGACAAAGAGCCCAAAATATGACCGCAATCCCAGTATCCACGCTTATTTATATTAATGACACATCAACCGGGGCACAAACAGGGAATGCCATTAATATTGATAATACTGGTTTTTATTTTTTCAATGGAACAGCCTGGGTAAAAGTCAATGCCAATATCTACAATTCGGATGGTGCTCTTACAGAAAACAGAACGGTGACGCAAACAGATCACACTCTTGCTTTCAACGGGACATCCACCAATGCCTTCTCGGTAAACGGAGCCACTTTCTCTGTGGATGCAGCCAATAACAGAGTGGGAATAGGAACCAGCGTTCCAACGGCAAAAATGGAAATTGCATCTGGTGCAGACGGATCTTCAGGATTGAAATTTACCAATATAAACAATACCACTCCACCTACATCAAATACTTCACCGCTTGGAATTGATGCCAGTGGTAATGTGGTGGTACAAAGCTCAGTTACCACCTCATTCAGATCCTTTAATATTAATGCAACAACTCCTACGAGCTCTTCTGTAGCCATTGGTTCTTTAGAATTTCGATATCCATCTACTACCTGCACAAATACGGATTCCTACCTCCAGATAAGAACAACAACAGGAACCAATAATACAGGGATTATCCACGGTATATACAGAACGGCACAGAATGGCTCCGGATTTATTAATAGTGTGCCTTTAACCATAACTCCAACATTTGCAAATATAGGAGCCGGAATACCGAGTAATCCCAATCCAGCTTTGATCCCCATCAATTGTACGCAGGATGGCCATGCACAGTTTACATTTTTCTCTTATGTAGATAAAACTTTTTACAGACTAAGTTTTCATATAGCAGATGGAGACGGACTTGGTTTTGGTGCATTAGGATATATTTTTGTGGAGCTTCAAAGATGATAGTATTCTTATGAAGATAGATAACACAACAGCTGGTTATATTAAGCCAAACAGGTATACATCAGCTGTTGAAGCTTCTGTTTATAGATGAATAACTGATTCCCATCCTACAAAAAGTACTAATATATGTTTAAGCAGGCTCAATTGAATTAAACCATTAAATGGTAACCCTCATCATTTTTCATTCTACTTTGCGATTCAGAAATACAACTGATTTTTGACTATGCAGAATATCCCCTCTATTCTTTCTGCAAGTTATCCATGGCCGGTTTTTTCGGCCATGTTTATGTTCTTTATTTTATCTTAAAGAGTTTTTTTTATCAAAGTATAAAAATTAATCTCCCAGTTGCCTTAGCATGCATACCATTGTTATTTCCCCAAACCGGTGCGGGTACAAGCAACCCAAATGAGCCCACGATGGAGAGGCAGAAATACGGATGGCAACAGACCGAAGGACATAATGCTCCAAGACTTATAGTAGATCAGATCAAAACCGGAGATATACAGTATATGATGGATCAAAAAGGGAATAATAGACCTATCCGCCTCTTCTGCTTGCAGGGAAACAGCCATTTCAGGTAAACAAATACTGCTTTTTAAAATTTACAATAAAAAATAATTTCTTAAAACAAAAGAGTTCTATGCCACCCAATTATAAGAATATACACATCGGTAGCCTTATTGAAAAAAGAGTATTGGAATGCAATATACAAGTATCCCGCATATGCAATTTTTTTGACTGTGTTGAAAAAGATGTCGACGAAATGTATAAACAAAAGGATATGGATACAAGTTTTCTCCTAAAATGGTGCAAATTACTGAAATATGATTTTTTCCGCATCTATACTCAGCATTTGCTGCTTTTTTCGCCCCCTTCATCACCTCATAAGAAAGAACAGGACCGAAAATCTGAGCTTCCTCAGTTTCGCAAGAACATTTACACCAAAATAATGATTGAATTTATTCTGGAGCTGATCAGTACAGGACAAAAAACAAAGAAGCAGATCATTGACGAATATCAGATTCCCAAAACTACACTCTACAAATGGATCAGCAAATACAAAAAAAATTGATAAAATCTAAAATCATTTCATTGGAAAAACAATTTAAGCCGGACTATATAAAAATATATACAGATCTTATTGAGCTAAAATATCCTGAAAAAAAATGTAAATGCCAAACAATACTGTCAAAGGATAGTCTTTCATCACTGGATGTTATTAATCTTGAAAAAATTCTTTTTAAAACTATAGAAAAAGAATTTGATAACTTTAATCAGGCACACCGATCATACAATGAAAAAGCAATTCTGGAAATATTAGAATATCAGGATAAAAACAGGCTTAACAATAGTCAGGCAGCCCGGCATTTTAAGCTCAGCAGGAATACTCTTGCCCGTTGGAAGAAAATATATAAGCTTTTTTAAATGCTGCACAAAATGACTCAACCAGCATTTTCACAACAAAAGCACCTGATCGTCAGGTGCTTGTTTTTATTATTCGGGTCTGCATTGTCATTCTCTTAAATGATCTGTTTTTAAGATAATAACTTTAATGCTTTGGTACATTATCTTATTCTTTCAAGATTGAGAAGATACATTCCATTTCCCGCTGTTGGATTGGTTACTGAGGCCACCATTGTCAGAAAAATTCTATAATTTTCACCAGTGCCTGTGCATACCTGATAGTTGATAAATTCGCCACCACTGGCACCTCCCCTGTAGAATTGGGTATAGGCTGTAGATAAACTTACAATTTCAGTATCCCCCATGTTAATCCCACTGGTAGCAACCTGAAATCCCGCTATACTTGAATTAGGAATTGGTGCACCTATGTTACTTCTCAACAAAATACTTCCCTCGCTCGCAGTGCCATTGTGCCTCACACAGAGACTTCCAAGACAGGTTTCACTTGCCGCAGATCCAGCTGGTGTATTAGGAGTATAAGAGTTTACCTGTACAACCGCAGCACCTGTACTGCCTTGTACCGCCACGCATCCCCAATTGGGAGAAGCAGGGGTACCAATATTGGTCTGCAGACATTTGTTGGTAGTTGAATAAATCATTAGTCCCGTTGCCGGTAAGGCAATTGCATCCCTTTGGGTATTAGTCATCCGTGGAGGAAGAAACCCCTTGCTGGTTGTGCTAACTTCCACAGAAGAAGAGGAATCCGGTGCAATAGTCCCCACACCTAGACGCCCTTCAGGAGTTATTATTACATCATTTGCCTGTTGATTGGCCGTCGGAATTCCGGAAACAGGATTATCTTTTGCACCATCAATATGGAAAGAACCTTGCGGGTTTGAAGTCTGAATACCCACCTGACCTGTTACCACCGCATTCCCTGCAATCAGAAACATTAAAAGGAGAACGTTGTTTTTCATAATAATCTTAAATTAATTATACTTATTTATATGAAGTTGAGCTTTTTATATGCTGCGAAAACAGATTTATAAATATTTCAATGACGGGGAACCAGAAACAATGAAAGAGAATTTAGTAGTGGTTATATTATGTTATTTATGAGCCGGAGAAATATAGTAACAGATTTGGGATAATTAATTCTTGACGGCTTATTGGTTTCTCTGAGTCATATCTAATATGTAACGTGGCCTGCGGATTAGCATTATTAATTCCTACTTGCGCTTTGTTGAGCATTTCTGCACCTGAAAAAATCAGAATGGAATAAGTCTGTAATTTCATTTCGAAAGATTTTCTCGCTAAAGACCACAAAAGTAGTTTTCATCATGTTATACAGAAAGATAACAGATGGTCATTTTCTGGAAAACGACAACCTGTTTTATAACCTCAGTAATTTGATTTCCAAATTATTACCAAAAAAAAATTCTCTTTTTATAGACCAAGATGAAGATTTTGTTCATTTCAGTATGAAGTCCAGATTTCCCCGATAGGCAATTCAGCAAAGCAGGTAGGAAAGAAACTTTCTTTATCCCTTTTGTCAAAATATCTGCGTAAAAACTCAAAATAAGTATTTTAACTGCTTTATTATCGGCATTTAACTCTATTTGCACTTTGTCTTTTTTCAGGAAAAGGGCCAAGCATTTTCTTGTTTTATCACAACAGTAGGATTAATATTGTAAAGCAAAAGATGAATAGACCGGCTTAACTCTAAATAGAATGTTTTGCAATATTAAAGTTCGTAACGTTTCTCATCCTATTAAAATCAATTATATAAAATCAAAAAATAAACATCTATAATTAATTTTCCCACATTGGTCTAAAAACACAGGTGATTTGTCACAATGCGGTATCCTTCAGATCAACATTCCTTTCTTAGATATATGCTGTCTTTGTTATCATTAAAATTCACTTTAAACTAACTTTTATCTTTTGTAAAAGTGCTTCTTATAAAATTCGTTTTTCTCGTAGCAATACACTGCTATATAATCGTTTACATATCTATTATGTTTTATCATTTTCCCGAAAAAGACAAGATATATCCTTTTTACCAGCTATAGACTAATGTACTTTTGTTCATCTTTTATTTTATCCAAACACTAAGCAACTTTAAATAATGAACAAAAACGTTTCGCTATTATGTATTATTTACCCTTGTCTGTTCTCTAAGATAATAGAACAATTACAGAAATAATATACATAAAACTAACATTAAGGCATGAAAAAATTATTGATCACTTCAGGAATCCTTACTGCATCCTTAGTCTCTGCTCAAATAGGAATCAATACAGATAAGCCCAATGCGGCTTTAGATATTGTATCGGATAAAAGCGGGATTTTAATTCCCAGAATGACCGCCGCCCAAATAGAACAAATCAATGTTCCAACCGAAGGTGAGCTTATTTTCAGTACAACGAATGCCGGCAGTATAGTCAATACTATCGGATTTTGGTATTTTGACGGCACCATCTGGAACCCTATTACTGCCAATAACTCAATAGGTGAGAATATTTATAATTCTGACGGCATCCTTACCGGCAATAGAATTGTCACTCTTGACAATTTTGATATGAATATTGGGCCCGGTAAACTGTTTATATCCGGAAGTACAGGTAATATTGGAGTTAATACTGATCTTCCAACAGAAAAATTAGACGTTAACGGAGGAATGAGAATCCGCAGCCTCCCTAAGGGAAATGTAATCACCAATGGAGAAGGTGTATTATCTTTTGATACCGGGCTGATTAATCATTATGGGGATATCCAATATTCCTATACTTCCACAGATCATGAAGGCTGGTATTTACTTAATGGCAGAGCACTTTCTACATTACCGGCAAATGTTCAATCAAGAGCAACAGCTCTTGGAATTGCAGGAAGCCTCCCTAATGCTACAGGAAGGTATATTAAACAAGGTACTCCGGGAACACTAAGCGGAGCAACAAGCGTAGTTATTTCCCGGGCTAATTTACCAAATTTTGTTTTTAGCGGAAATACAACAACTTTGTATCATACTCATCCACTGGTAAGCCCGGGCGCAGCTCAGGTAAGAGGAACGGATATTCTACAAACCGTTAATGGTAATGCCAATTCATGGCAGCTGGCGGGAGGGGCAATAGTGGGCTCAATACTTTCTAACGGAACCTATACAAGTTCAGCATCGGGAGCACACAATCACACCGTCACTATACCTACCGGAGGAACGGGAACCGGTGTTGTACTGGCTCCCGATTACATACAGTTTAATTACTTTATTTATTTAGGAATTTAAAATTCAATTATGTTTAGTACAACTTCTATTAAAATAATATCCATATTCAATCTTCTTTTTTTCCTTCCGGTCAGTGCACAGCGTGTTGGCCTTGGGACAGCCAATCCCAATGCAGCATTGGATATCAGCTCCACTACCCAGGGAATACTCATCCCCAGAATGACGGCTCTGCAGGCAGAAGCCATTACAGGTCCCGTCACAGGAGAACTGGTGTATGTCATTACAAACAATGGCACTGTTATTAATAAAACTGGTTTCTGGTATTATGACAACAGTGTATGGCGCCCCCTTGGAGGAGGTACCCAACCAGTTATCAACATTTATAATAATAGTGGTACTCTGGCTTCCGCCCGTACTGTAACAATGAACGGCCACAATTTGTCATTTGATACAGATAGGCTTTCGATTCACTCCATGGAACAGAAAATAGGAATAGGCAACAGTACTCCTGCTTACACAGTAGATGTAAATGGAGATATACGTGTCAGAAATCTTACAGGTGGAAATATAAAAGCCCTTTCAGATGGAACTTTATCTATTGGCCCTAAAGTAGCTTACGGCACCGTTAAAGAATCTCTACGCTCAAATGACCATAACGGCTGGTATAAACTTGACGGCAGGGCTGTAAATACACTCCCTGCCACGGCACAAAGCAATGCTTCAGCAATAGGACTTGGTGCTACCCTGATAAATACCAATGGCAGGCTTATGAAACAAGGAGCACCATTCATTGCAGGAGGCTCTGATACAACGACACTCACCAGAGCTAACCTACCTAATGTTAATTTAACAGGAGTAACATCGACATCAACAGCTCATACGCATTCTTTAACGGCTGGCGGATACAATTTTGCACAGAATGCCGCCGGTAATGCTTATGTCTTTAGAGCAGGAAGGGGAACAGTATCCGGAACAACTGCGATAACCTTGCCCGCTTCCGGCGCCCACACCCATACCGGCACTGTTAATACGGGGGGAAGCGGAATTCCGCTTACTATTGTACCACAAAATATATCATACAGCTACTTTATTTACTTAGGACAATAAAATTAAATCAATGACAAGAATAATTATACTATTTATTTTCTCTTTAGGACTCTCTATACCTTCCCTGGCACAAAAGCCATTAATAGGGATAGGAACTGCTAGTCCCCAAGCTGTATTGGATATAGTTTCTATCAATAACGGAATCCTGATTCCCCGTCAAACAGCTATTCAGATCGAAAGCATACAAAATCCTGATGAATCAGAACTGGCTTATTCACTAACAGATAATGGAATGAGAATCACCAGAAAGGGGTTTTGGTATTTTCATTCAGGAACCTGGTTTCCTCTAACAGGGGACGGGAGTAATCATGAAAATATTTATACTGTAAACGGAACTTTAACATCCAACCGACAAGTGAACCAGGATGGAAAACAGCTTAATATAGGTCCGGGGCTGCTTTATCTGGATGGAGCCTCCTCCGCTATGGGAGTGCTTACCACTTCTCCCACTCAGACAATTGATGTGGATGGTAGTGTCAGAATTCAAACCTTGAACAAGGTAGCTGGTGTTATATCCAATGCTCAGGGTGTGCTTATGAATACTTTGGATTTTTTTGATGTAGGAGATGTAAAACCTTCATTTGTTACAGCTGACCATGATGGATGGTATCTGCTGGACGGAAGAGATATAACAACACTTCCGCAAACAGCTCAAAATAATGCATCAAGTATATTAGGGATAACCACAGTGCTGCCCAATGCGGCAGGTCGCTATTCTATGGGGACTACTGCAGCTACCGGTGCTGTTTCAGGAAGCAGTACAGCAACTCTTACCAGAGCCAATCTGCCCAATGTAAACCTCAGCTATACAACAGATGCGGAAGCAGGACACTCCCATACAATGACCTACCAAAGGATCCGAGCTACCACTTCGTTTGGTGGCGGAAATAATATCCATGTATACTGGCTCGCAGGAGCGGTTGTTGGAGGTGGAGGTCTCTATAGTATAAATTCTACCTCAGTAGGCCATAACCATACCTATACAGTGAGCACCGGAGGAACAGCAACTCCTATAAACATCCAGCCGGCAGCATTAAATGCTAATTATTTTGTTTATTTAGGTCAATAATCATGAATACTTCAAAATTTTCACCGCAAATTCGACACAAACTTCTGAGTATTTTTAAATTACGGCAATTCGTATAAGCAAAAAATCCTGCCATTCATTGAATGGCAGGATTTATTTTTTGTTACTAAAGATTTTCTTTACACCTCGCGGAGAGAGTATCACCTTGCAGCAACTTGCCGGACTTAGCCAATTCATTAATGTTCCCTCTTTCAAAAAGATTAAGGGTAGATTTTAAAATTAACTTATAATTTGGGTTTTAGTCCTTATTTTAACCGTCTTACAGAAACTTGCGTGATCGGACCAGAACCTGTCGAGCCAGAGCTTGAATATTTTAGTGTATAATCTTGCGTGTTTATAGCTCTAAAAGAATAGGTATTTGCGGCCTGCATCGGAATCGAAGTAATTAAGGTATAGGTTTGTAACCCGCCAGTCGGAGCTGCATACGTGTCATTTACTCTGGCTACCCACAATCCCGTATTATTATTCCATATACCAATAACCGGTGAAGTTCAGTTGGCAGTGGAAATCTGTACATTCATATTCACCTGATAAATCCCGTCGGCAGAAACTTTAAAGGAATTAGTTGCAGCCGTTCCCGTATAAAGATTTTCGTTATTGATAATTTCATTATTGAGATTACCAATAGGATTAGCTACCGTAGCACCCGGAAAGCCAGCAGCTGTCATATCAGCAGTCATTTGAACAGTAATTTCCTGTGCTACTGAAAACTGCCCATTGCTAAGCTTTGTGGAGTTAGCGCCTCAACAATAACTAAACTAAAAGAACCCCAAGGTTATAATGTTCCCATGTCTATAATTTATAGTATATGTAGGCACGAACGATATACATTAGAAGGGTTTTTCAAAAAGTTTGAACAAGCAAAAGGAATCAATATTCCAGATTAACCTGACGAGAGTTGGGAGCTACATTTTTTTTATAAAGAATTTAGTGACACTATTTCCAACATAACCAATACGATTCTACACAACAGTTATAAAGCAGTGTAAAATTTTATTTTATAATACCTCAACAAATAATCTGTCAACAGGCTCTTAAAATGTCAATAATATTTGCTCGTTCGAGCTACTTTTCATAAAATAGGTTAATATATGGCTAAAACACCCGATGACCCCCAATCTTCGGGTGTTTTGTTTATATGGTATACTTTCTTTTTCGACTGTTCTTTTGACAAATAGGGATTTTCCAGTTTTTATCAGTTACAAATATTATATATGACCTTTCGGTGAATAATTTGATAATTTGTATTAAATTTATTGTCACTAAACCTAAATACTAATACTATGAAAACCTATCTATTTATGTACTGCCTCAGGGCAGCAGTCCTTTGTATTTTATTTATTTTTCTCTCGAACACATACAATGCACAGGGTAAAACATATGCAAATAGTCAAACAGTGGCTACCCAAGGTGTGTGTGCCTGTGAGATTACTTCACCGAATGATGCAGTAGGAAGTAATGAAGATGATTTTTCGACCCTAAAAATCAACCTAGGCGTAGCAGCAACCATGGAACAGACCCTACATTTCCCATCGACCGTTTCCTTTTCCAAACTTGTTGTTGGCATTGGGAACAGCAGTTCACCACTATCTGTTCAGCTTTTAAAAGGTATTACGGTTGAAACGATGAACGGGGGTGCCCCGAATGGAGATGTACAAACAATAGATGGCAACTTACTCAAACTAGGAGCTCAAGGTGCTAATAGAGCAACCATTGAAATAAACACAAAAAAGTATTATAATGCTGTCAAAATTAAGTTAAATGGAGGGCTCCTTAATCTGAATGACGGCTTGAGGATTTATTATGCCCACCAGGTTCCAGATGTATTTGCATCTGCCTGCACAGCGCTACCATTTAGACCGACTGCTTATTATCCCTTCAATGAAAATCTTACCAATATTCTTCCCGGTTACAACTTTGCAAGTGTAGGCGCAGTGCCGCCCTTCTTCGCTGATATGATCTGTAATAAGGGGCTTACAGCTTCTGGGTCTCCTAGCACTATAAAAGTTAAGGATACCCAATCGCCTCAAGCTGATGGTTATACAATTTCCTTCTGGGCAAAGACAGCATCGGCACAAAACGGCAATCCCCCTCCTTCGATTACTATTGATGCATTTGCTATGACATCGCGTATCCTTCCTGATGCCATAAAACTTAATCTTACACCGCCAACGTTTGGGCTTACACCATCGCTAGGTGATAATCTGGAAGCACCGAGTATTAACACACAATTTGACCACTATGTCATCAGATATAGCAAAAATACGGATGCCCAGCGGGCCATTATTTTTAAAAATGGGCAACACACCGGTGTCAATTTGCTCTGGGGAGGCTTTGATACACTCCATGCTTTTCATACAGATATTAACATTACTTTGGACAGAGCGCAGATTGATGAGTTTATTATTTATAATAAAGCTCTTACTGCCGAAGAAATGGAAGTATTATTTAAAGTCTATCCTGCTCCTCAAAATATCCCTACGGGATCATTTGGCAAAACAACCGATTCGGATGAAATATTCACAATTTCTCCAAATCCAACATCCGGTCAAATCAATATAGGTCGAAACATAACCTACTCAGATGCATTAGTTTCTGTTAAAAGCCTTTCAGGCAAGGAAGTATTCAGATCGAAATTAAGATCTCATACTTTCGATCTCCCTTCAAACCTTGCTGGCGGAATTTATGTGGTATTGCTTCAGACCACTGATAAAAAAATCTATACAGGTAAGGTTATATTGACACGATAAAGAACGGCAAAAAAAAGCATATAAAGATGGTCGCTTCAGTTAATGAAGCGACCATCTTTTTTGAGGTCTGTGTGGAGGAAGATAGAACTCAGATTCACCTTAGCGGAATTTCGTTTGCCAATTTCTTTTTTTTAGCGCTATTGCCGCATTTGAATTTTGGTAAGATTTAATCCAGTTTTGAATACGTAAGAATGAGTACAAAAGAAAAATTTCTCGTATAACCTGACTGTTGACGAAAGAAAACAATCGAATTCAGGTTTATTGCTGTTCTACCATAAAATCAATGTAATGAAACGGTGTGACTTTTGTAAAATATAAATCATAACCCACTTAAATCTAATATCATGGCAGATAACAAAACAAATAAAGGTCATCAAGATCGTAACAAAGTGAGTGGTTCTGAAAATTACGAAATCCAATACTTCAAAGACAAAATGGGCGTCAGTTCTCAGGCTGTCGCTGGAGCAATGCGTGCAACAGGATCTAATGACCGGAAAACCTTGGAGGCATATCTAAAGAAACGTCACGGTAAATAGGTTTAATAATAAACTGATCCGCCCTGCCTCACAGTTTAATGAAGGGTGGATATAATGCACTCTTTAATTGTAAAACTAGAGGTATGGCAAAAAAGAAAACAACCCTGCCGGACAAAAAGAATAACTCAGAGGCTGTTGAAGTCAATGAAGATCAAGTTATCGAAGCCGCACAAGTCACCAAAAGCATCCTTGATGATATGGGAGTGGAGAGTTATTGCAAAACCAGTGGTTCTACCGGATTACATATTTATATCCCGCTTGGGAACAAATATACCTATGAGCAGTCCAAAGAATTTGCGCGAGTGATTGTGACCTTGGTGCATAATGAGCTTCCTGACTTTACGAGTATTGAACGTGCTATTAAAGACCGAAAGGGTAAGATGTACTTAGACTTCTTGCAGAATCGTCCGCATGCGACGATTGCAGCAGCTTATTCAGTAAGACCGAAGCCTGGTGCTACTGTTTCTATGCCACTGCATTGGGATGAGGTGAAAAAGGGATTAAAAATTAGTGATTTCCATATCCGAAAAGCTATTGAGCGGATGAACGATGAAGGAGATATTTTTAAACCAGTACTTGGAAAGGGCATTGATTTGAAAAAAGCCATCGAAAAGTATGCTGGGAAATAAGAATAATTGAAGGGTTTTGAACATGAATTTAATAGTATGGCGTGGTTTGTTATATAAATGGCGGGAACATTGCGAGATTGAGAAACCAGCTGGTAGGCTTGCTGTTAAGTCAATCGTCGCTGGAACTTATCAAGGTAGGATTTATGACGTGAGTTATGTCTTAAAAATAAATCCGGATTGGTGTGTGCAGGAATTTGAGATAAAAACTGAAATTGACGGAGCCACAGTGATACTTGGAAAAAAGGAAGGGGAGGAGTGGATAATTAACGATACCCAGAGGCCTGAATTCCAGGGTTTACGGTATATAGATATTTCTGTAACTCCCTTTACAAATAGCCTTCCTATTAACAATCTGCATATGAAAATTGGTGAACAGCGGGATATTGATGTTCTTTATATAGACATTCTAGGAAATGAGCTTAAAGCAGTTAAGCAACGGTATTCACGTACCTCCAAGGATCATTACTTATATGAAAACTGTGATTCAGATTTCTCTTCGACTATTCAGGTAGATTCAAAAGGCATCATAAAGAGTTACCCGAGCTTATTTGAAGTTGTTGTTGAAAAGTGAAGAAAATATGTAAAACAACCTGAGAACCTCCCTAAGACTTTAAGAGGAAATATTAAAGAATCCCAGTAAGGTTTTTACATAAGCCTCTATGTAAAACATGGATCCGCTACCGCTAAACGTTTATATTAGAATTCTCTCGTAAATTATTATTTTTTTTAATTGATTTAAAGGTGAAAAATGAGGCTGGAGGTACACTGTCAGAATTAATGGAAGGCGTTGGTTTGTTATAGTAACTAATTTTGAGTTGAATAGTAGATCCATAATACTCATATGCTTATATTTGTTATCAAAGAAGCTTAAATAATGAAACCAAGAGAACTCTTAGAGCAGTGGATTAAACTTTTCAACGCGGGAAACGCAGAAGAAATTGCTGAATTATATCATGGGGATGCGATCAACCATCAGGTGGCTAATCAACCGATAGAGGGGAAAGCGGCAATACGAGAAATGTTTGCTGCTGAATTCGGTAACGCTGAAATGACGTGCATTCCTGAGAATATCTTCGAAGACGGAGATTGGGCAATATTGGAATGGAAAGACCCTCTGGGTTTAAGAGGATGTGGATTTTTTAATATTGTAGATGGCAAAATAAAATTTCAACGCGGGTATTGGGACAAGCTTTCATTCTTAAGAATGCACAATCTCCCCATTCCAACCGAGGGATAATTAAAACTCCAATCAAAGATTAAGCAGATGTAAATACTCTGCATTTTTGTGGAAGTGTCGGCAGCAGTATACACTTGTCATTTCCAAACGATACTCAAGGTGTTAAAGTCATATATTTTATGTTGGTCATTAAACAGAAACTGCCAAAGGATACTAACATTTTCAAATTTCATTATATAGCTGTAATCAGTTGAATTTTGAACTTTCGCTTTATATATCAATTCCAAAGATTTTAAATTTCCGAATCTTCCATAAATCGCTTTTATGTTCTCTTCGGATTTTTTTAGGTCGTTCGTAAAACTATCTGAAAGGTCGTCGTATTTCAATTTACCACTTGTCACCTCACTAAATAAATATTGGATTTTAGCTGTTATTTTATGTTCTTGGTTTTTTAGTGGCTGATACATGGTCAGAATATGCCTATTCATATTTAAGGTTAAAGGCACCACAGATTGATTTATTTGAGCGGTAATTTTAGATGTTTCATAATAATGTGCTCCCTTTTTTAGTTCATCTGAAAGGCTAAACTTTGTGTTTTCTCTTGGATTGGCAAAATTATAAAACTCTATCTCGCCTGTGTGTAAATTATAAGAATTTGAGTACTTAGTACCGCCACTGCCTGCCACTGCACATTGCCTCAAAATTTCTGAGCCTTCGCTAATGGTTGGGACATTTTCCGTTTTATGTAATTTCTGAAAAGTAGTTTCTCCGTAACCCGAACCCCTGCTTTTCGAGGTCGTATCAAAATATAATTTACCGTTTTTAGAACCTATTACTACTGAGTTTCCTGATTTGTCAGCGATAAATAAGGTTGTTCTTGCGAAAGCAGGTTCACTGTATGTCTGATAAAAGTTAATTGCTTCCTTCACTGTTTTGCATCTTTCAAGCATCCATTGACTGGTATTTTTGTTCAGCTTAATTAATTTTTTATCAGGCACATAGTTGGGGTCAACGGTGTAACTATCACCATCAACAGTAACCCAATCAAAAGCTAATCCTTTTGTATTTAACCCACCTTGGCCTTCACCATCATCAAAACCTACATACGCACATCCGAAATGACCTTTCCCTTTTGGAACAAACCAAATCCTTGTTTTAGTGTTCGTAAAATCTTCATTGTTAAAAAAGTAAGTTTTTTTTCCATCGGTAAGAACAAATACAGTACAAGCCATTGATCTACTGAAAGAAAACAAAAAGAATAATAAAGTCAAAAGAATTTTTATTCCTTTTAAGTGCTTAAACCAGTGATTTTGGTTTTGAGAATTTCCCATTTTTTAAGTTATATTATAATTATTGCTTTTAATACCTGAAAGACTGATGAGCTAATATTTGATACTTAAATACGTTTTTGACGGTGACATTTTCAATTTGAATAGAGTCAGATATTTGTTCAATTTTTTTATTATCAAAATCGCTACTCATGGGAGCCGAAGTTGAACAAGAAATCAATATGAGGAAGATCAATGTCGAAATAATTTTTTTCATGAAATAATATGTTTGTAATACCTTCTAAAATTAAAGAATGTTTTTGACTGTAAGACAATTTACCACATTACTTTATTACATATAAAGTGAAATAAATAACGATGTATAATTTTGTAATTCAGATTCTTATAGGATAGCGTATCATTGAATTATAATATTTCAAATAGAAGGGAAGTACTTTTAACAGCTAAGATCGATTCATATAAGGAAAAGGATTGATAAGGCTCGAGATATGTATTTATCAGATAAATTGGACGAGAAAGATTTTAGAAGTATAAAACAACGATACGGCCGAGAATTGGAAGATCTAGAATATAACTTAAGTGTATTAAAGGCATCTGATACTACAAATGAAATCCACACCAAAATGGAGAAAGCAATAAATGGAATTTCTGATATATCGGAACGGTACAAGCATGCAGATACCGATGATAAGCGAGCAATAATTGGTTTGATGTATCCCGAAAAGATAACCTTTACAGGAACGCATTTTCAAACACCTAGAATGAACAGTTTCGCTGAACATATCTTCCTGATAAAGAAGAATATAGGGGCGAAAAAAAATGGTCACCAAAATTTTTTAAATTCTGATGACCATGGTGTGACCTCGACAGGATTCAAACCTGTAACCTTCTGAGCCGTAATCAGATGCGCTATTCAGTTGCGCCACGAGGCCATTGTTTCCTTGATGTTTTAAGGTTTGCAAATATAGCACTTTTTTCTTTTCTTTGAAAGATGAAACAGAGAATTTTACTTTTATTTACAGTTATAGCGCTAACCTCCTGTAAAAGAGAACAAAAAAAATCGTCCTCGGACTGGACTAATATATCCAGCCGTACTCAATTTAAAGAGCATGACGGTCTTTTAGAGTTGAAGTCAGGGAATTTCACCTATAATTTTAAATCGGATCAGACTCCGTTTAAGAGAATAATCCTTTTAAATGCAAGCATGGCAGGATATATTTCTGAATTGGGAGCCGAAAATCTCGTTGTCGGAGTGTCCAGTCCGGAGTACATTTATTCAGAGAAAATTCAGAAGCTTTTAAAAGAAGGAAAAATCCAGAATGTAGGAAGTGAGCAGAAATATGATGTAGAAAAGATCATTTCCATGAAGCCGGATGCTGTTTTTACCAATTATATTGCAAGTTTCGACAATGCCTATCAGCTTCTGAAAAATAATGGAATTCAGGTGGTTTTTCTGGATGAATATATGGAACAGCTTCCGCTAGAAAAAGCAGCCTACATCAATATTTTTGGAGAATTCTTTGGAAAAGAGAAAGAAGCAGAAACGAAATATAAGGAAATTGAAAAAAACTATAATGATCTGAAACAGCTGGCATTAAAAGCAAAAGAAAAACCTGTTGTACTGGCCAACGAAATGTATGGAGATGTATGGTATCTGCCTGGCGGAAAAACCTCTATGGCCAATTATATTACAGATGCCAATGCTTCCTATATCATGAAAGATAATAAAGAAGAAAAGTCTCTCACGATGAGCTTTGAAGAAGTATATGCAAAATCAGGCAGCGTACAATATTGGGTGAATGCAGGAAATCATACATCAAGAAAAGAAATGCTGACCGGAAATCCTTTTTACGGAAAACTGGAAGTATTCAACAAAGGAAAGATCTATACTGTTGCCGGAAAAGAAAAACAGAAAGCCAATGACTTTTTCGAAAGCGGCGCTGTACGTGCTGACCTTATTCTGAAAGATTACATCAGGATCTTTCATCCCGAACTTCTTCCGGAATATCAGCTAACCTATATGAAAGAGCTTCAATAACTCGGGCGAATTGCTTATTTTTGCAGTTCCTTTAGACAAAATTATGTGGAAAAAAGTTAAACAGGCTATCTTTATTATTCTTGTCCTGAATGTAGTTTTTATTATTTGGGGCAGATTTTTTAATCCGCCGATTACCATTACGCAGATTGGAGGTCTTTTCGAGTTTGGAAAATTGCACAGGGATTATATTTCCTACGATGAAATGGGGAATAATGTTAAAAAAGCGGTTATTGCTTCAGAAGACCAGAAGTTCTTTAATCATAACGGCTTTGATTATACAGCCATTGAAAAGGCAATGAAGAATAACGAGAAGGGAAAGAGGATTCGTGGCGGAAGTACCATTTCCCAGCAGACTGCAAAGAACGTTTTCCTTTGGCAGGGAAGAAGCTGGTTCAGAAAAGGACTGGAAGCTGTTTACACCTTTATTATTGAGAAAGTGTGGAACAAGGATATCATTTTAGAAAGATATCTGAACTCTATAGAAATGGGGCAGGGCGTATTTGGGGTAGAAGCCGCCGCTCAGTATTATTTTGGAAAATCATCCAAAGATTTAAGTGCTTCAGATGCAGCATGGATTGCCGCTGTACTGCCTAATCCAAAGAAATATGATCCTAAAAATCCATCCCCTTATTTAAGAAAGAAACACAATTGGATCGTGAGACAGATGAGGAATGTGAGTTTGAAATAGTATCTTTGCCCTAATGAAATTTTTTAATTCCAGCACAAATTTTGAATCAGTTCTTAAAAAATATTTCTCTTTTAAGAACGAGACTATTTCTTTAGAACCATTTGCCGAGTTTTTAGAGAGCATTAAAAGGGCAGATTTTACAGATGTTCTTAATTTTCTGAAAAATAATCCGGATTTTGCTGAGAATTTTAAACATTACATCCATAATATTTTTAAAGGAAGACCTTTTAATCTTTCCCTTACCGAAGCTAATATTCTTTCAGAAAATGCCTTCTTTCCGGAACTGAAAAAAAGAATCCTTAATAAAATACTGCCGCCCGTAGAAAATGAGAAAACGGTGTGGTACATGATTGATAATGTCAGTTTCAGACCCAAAAGTGATCTGAAATATCTTCACAATCTTCCCGAGAATGAAATTGATGAGTTTTTAAACCTTCTCGGGGCTACAGATTTTATCATTAAGCCGAATGTCAAAAAAGAACTGATCTTTTCCATGAGCATTCTTTCCTGGCGTGTTACAGGTATGGCTATGGAAGTGGAGGTCGTAAGAATGGCACCTCAGTACAGAAATCTGGATAATCCTTTTCTGGCACTTCAGAATGAGCTGGAAGCACTTACCGAAGACCTTAAAAATGATCCCGAGCTTCAGCTTCATTCCAAAGACAGCCGTTACAAGCAGATTAAGATCTATACGGAGCATTGCCATGAATTTGTCAACATTGCTTTTAAAAATTCTGCTAAATATGGGATTTCCGGAAAGATCAACCAGTCGCTGCTTAAAATCCGTCAGCAGACCGAAAGGATCTATGAGATCGTACAGCTTTTGGTGATTGATAATGAACAGGATATTACCATAAAATCTAAACAGCTGATCTTTAATATACTTAATTACAAGTCCCATAAAAATAATATTGCAGACCTGATCAACGACAGCACACGTCTGCTCTCGCATCTTATTACCAACCACACGGCAGAAACCGGTACCCATTACATTACATCTACCCGGAAGGAGTATATGACCATGTTTTATAAAGCCAGCGGAGGAGGGATCATCGTGGGTGCGCTTTGTGTTTTGAAAATGCTTTACGGATATATTCCCGGAAGTGATTTTTCACATGCTTTCCTGTACTCGATGAACTATGCGATGGGGTTCATTATGATTTATCTGATGGGTTTTACACTGGCTACCAAACAGCCTGCAATGACTGCTGCTACGATGACCAAAGTTCTGTCTGAAGAGGGAAACAGCAAGCGTAATAATACTGAATTTGCCCATCTTGTATCAAAGCTTTTCAGAAGCCAGTTCATTGCCTTTGTGGGAAATGTACTTCTTTCATTTCCGATTGCGCTGGCAATTATTTATGGGTTGGATGTATTTTTCTCCCAGAATTTAGCCGTAGAACGATCAGATAAATTACTGAAAGACCTTGATCCGTTCAAGTCAAAAGCTGTATTACATGCCAGTATTGCAGGATTTTACCTGTTTATTTCAGGAATTATTTCGGGGAATATAGGGAACAATTCAGTCTTCTACCAGATTCCGGAAAGGATTGCAAAAAATCTTTCCATCAGAAGCTTTTTAGGAAAGAAATTTGCGAAAAGCTTATCTAAATATTATGCTAAAAACTGGCCGGGAATCGTTTCCAATTTCTGGTTTGGAGTATTTTTAGGGGCAACAGCTCCGGTAGGCTTATTTTTTGGATTGGATCTTGATATCAGGCACATTACTTTTGCAGCCGGAAACTTTGCGTTAGGGCTTTACGGAAAAGATTTTTCAGTGGACTCCTATACCTTCTGGATATCCTTCTTCACCGTTTTCCTGATTGGATTCTTCAACTTCCTGATAAGCTTTAGCCTGTCTATGTTTTTAGCATTCAGATCAAGGAAAATGAACTTTGGGCAGGTAAGTGAAATTTACAGGGAGATTTTCAAATATTTTGTAAAGCATCCGTTTAAGTTTTTCTTCCCGTTGCGTTCAGGATTGGATAAAAAGGCCGATGACCTGATGAGCAGTACGATATCGAATAAATCCGAGGATCATTAATATAACTAAATGATAAAACGCTCCGGAAAGAGCGTTTTGTTCTAAAAATAGGTAAATAGAAGCTATTTAACAAAAATCAGATACTATTATACACAAGGTTCCAATATTGGGCATGTAGCCGGAAGAACAGTGTAGTAGGTACATTCCCCCGTGGCACAAACAGTCTGGCAGCATACCTTTCCTCCGGAACCCATAACTTGTCTTAAATTTTCTCTGTTTAGTTTTTTAATTGATTTTTTCATTTTTAGGTGATTTAATATTGTTCTCAAATATAATATTAAATTTAAAATTGACTATCATTCATAAAAAAAGTTTATAGAATACGTAAATCATTGAATTTATCCTCTCCGAACTTATCCTGGAATTTTTTAAGATAAAAACTTTTACGCATCTGAAAATCATGCTTAAGTAAAGGAGAATCAATTCTGATCATGATGCATTTGTCTTCAATATTAACGCTTTTGATCTCCTTAAAAAGACTTTCGTCCAGATAATCTTCCAAAAAATCCTTAATTTCAAAAGCAATCAGTTTATGTTCAAAACCATGGATTCTTGCAAAAGATTTTACAAGTTCCGAGGATTGAAATTCACGTTTTTTATTCTTTTTCATGTTAGCGGGTTTCGGGTTTTTAAGTTTCGGGATAATATGGTTAAATGTGGATTATGGAATGATTTCAAAATTACAATACTTTTAAGACTGGATATCAATTCTAACTCCAGATCCTGAATCTCGAAACTCGCATCCCGGACCCTCATCAAACCTCAAAAATTATACTTTCCTCGTTGATTTTCTTTACTACACTTTCCGTACGTTCTCTGTGCGTATCTGTAATGAAGATCTGTCCGAAACTTTCCTGATTAACCAGCTCGATCAGTTGGGAAACCCGAGTATCATCAAGCTTATCAAAAATATCATCAAGAAGAAGGATCGGAGTTTTTTTTGTCAGCTCTTTTACAAGACTCATCTGAGCCAGCTTTAAAGAGATGAGAAAAGATTTCTGTTGACCCTGTGATCCTGTTTTTTTGATTAATACA
Organism: Chryseobacterium sp. NFX27; assembly: GCF_049887855.1. NCBI lineage: Bacteria > Pseudomonadati > Bacteroidota > Flavobacteriia > Flavobacteriales > Weeksellaceae > Chryseobacterium > Chryseobacterium sp. NFX27. Next base: position 24,571 of record NZ_JAGEKK010000002.1, read on the forward strand.
TGATCCATTTCAAAAAGAAGATCATCTTTGTGGATTCCCTTTGAAGTGTAAGTCAGCATCCGGTCTCTGTCGAGACTTTCCGTTAAAAGGGTCTGAAAAGCACTGTCAGGCTGAGCGGAATCGAAGCCTTCACTTAAATCAGACTGATAGTAAACGGAAACCATTTCTTTTCCTCCGGAAATAATCCGGTAAAAATTCTGAACAATAGGCCCGAGTTTTTCAACAAAATTTCTTCTTTTCTCAAAAATACGGGTCCCGAATTTTGTGATTGGAGCATCATAGATCTCCAGAGAGGCCTTGTCCCAGGTTCTGTTTTTAGCGAAATATTTTAACAGCGCATTTCTCTGCTGTACCGTTTTCTGATATTGGATCAGGTCAAAAAGATACTCCGAATCGGTCTGAGATATCATAGAATCCAGAAATCTTCTCCGGCTTTCCCCCGAATCCGAAATCAGGTTGGAGTCATACGGTGAGATCATCACACTCGGCAGATAGCCGATATGGTCTGCAAGCCTGTCGTAGCTTTTATCATTCTTTTTAATGATTTTTTTAGCTTCTTTGGGCTGAGAGATTTTAATAATGTCTTCAGTGTCTTCATTCAGAACTTCTGCATCAATGGTAAAAAAATCTTCCTCTCTTTTGATATTGTTAACATCAGTATTCCCTAAAAAACTTTTTCCTACAGATAAATAATGAAGCGCATCCAGGATATTGGTCTTTCCGGCGCCGTTGTTTCCCACAAAACAGTTGATCTGCGGAGAAAATTCAAACTTCTTCTCCGAGTGGTTTTTGAAATTGTAAAGGGAAAGCTTTTTGATAATCATTCGTCAAAAATACTCCATTATTAGTAAAAATAAAAAAGGAAGTGCAGAGCAGGTTTCTATCCCGAAAGAAAAATAAGTGTCATCTCTTTTATTTTCAGAGAAATAGATCAGGATAAAGGTGATGATTCCCGATAGAAAAAATGCGGTTCCGAAAATAGGTTTAAGGTAAATTGCGGAAATAAGTAGGCTGATAAACACAAGCAGATAGGCAATGTATTTTGTATTCTGTACACCGATCAGCTTGGGAAAAGTCTGTACCGTATCACTTTTCATATCCCGGATATCAAAAGGCAGAACGAGTGCTGTTATAAAAAAGAAGCTGATCAGAAAAATAGGAAGACTGAATTCAGGAAGTGTAAGCCAGCAGTTGACCAGTGCCCAGACCAGGCCTACATAAAATACTTTCAGCAATGGAATCTTCCGGATATAGATATCCAGGAAAAAACTGTTGTAAAGTAGTCCCAGAACCACAATGATAAACCATTTCAGAAGTCTTATTTCATTATGATTATGGATGATCAGAAAAGCACAAATAATGCCCGCTACTGCGTTCAAAACCAGTATTTTCAAAAAGTGCCTGGTATATTGGTATTTTGTGTAAAGGTAACCGCTGAAATAAGTAATGAAAATAAGCATTACAGTTGGGAAACGGAATGTGTTTTGCTCTTTCATGAAAAATACTGCAAATAAAGTTCCCATAACGGAGACATAAATTTGGCTGTCAATAACAGTTTTTTTCAGTATTTTTAAGAAATTCATTTATCAAAAATAACATATATGAAAAGATTTTCCAAGATTTTTATGCTTTTGCTTCTAATGCTGAGCTTTTCTGCTGTTTCGGCGCAAAAATATTACGACGACCAGTGGAAAAAAGTGACTGAAAACAGTGCGAAAGGTGCCTATAAATCTAATCTTCCCATCATTTTAGACATACAAAACCACGCGATGAAAGAAAATAATACCATACAGCTTATCCGTTCCCTGAAAGCGGAATTCAGCATCGTCAACCAAACGGTAGATGATGATAAGAATGATTCTGCATCCCAATTTTTTAAGAAACTTCAGGAAACAGATGTTAAACTAAAAGGAGAAGGTAAATTGGTATATAATGTGCTTCTGAACGGTTTCTTTATGGATTACTATGATCAGAATTCGTGGGAAATAGAAAGCCGAACCAATATCAATTCTCAGGATCTTTCCCAGATCGAAACCTGGACTAAGCTTGACTTTAAAAACTATCTGAAGAAAAGCTATCAGGAACTTGACCAGCAGAAGCAGGAGATGAAGAAAATTTCCCTGTCAAAGTATAAGGATATTTTTACGGAAATTAAGGATGTTGCTTATTTCCCGACTGTATATGAATGGTATTCTATGAAAAAGATCAGTTTTCTCTCTGAAAATGGTCTTTTTACAAAAAACGAGCTTAGTGAAAACAGAACACAGATTAATGCCATTTTTGATGAACTGATTGCCCAGAACAGCGGAAATCCGAAACTGTATTTCATGAAAGAAAAGCTGACGGAAAACTGTAATTATAATCAATGTAAAGATAAACTTGAGCAGCTTCAGAATCTTTTGAAATCTGATACCGAAGGAGATTACAAAGTGATCATCATGGAAGATATCATGAATGAGCTTCTGGCTAAAAAGAAAGAAAAAGAAGCTTTAGCCATCGCAGCTCAGGCCAGGAATCAGTATCCTAAATCTCCATTCATTGAGAACATAAAAAATAAAGAAAACCAGATCATTAATCCGTTTCTTACGATTAAATACGAACAGCAGACCCAGAATAACCTGCCGATTCATTTTGTAGCAGACCATAAGAATGTGGCGGAATTTTCTCTGAACATTTATGAAGTAAAAGAAGATTTTACAACACTGATGCAGTATGTACAGAATTCTTATAACAATACTTTTGGAAAGGTTAAAAAAAGCCTGGTAAGAAAAGAAACCTTCCAGCTTGGCGATTCCAAAGATTATCAGGTTCATAAAACCTCTCTGGAGATAAAACCTCTTCCTTCCGGAATCTACGTCGTGGAATATGCTGTTGCAGGATCTGATATAAAAGACGGTAATTCCAGACAGAATTTCTATTTCATTGTTTCCGGAAACAGAGTGATCTATCAAACCAAAACAGATAGAAATCAGCTTTCCAATATATTGAAGCTGGTCAATAGTGAAAACGGGAAGCCTGCAGCGAATGAAAATCTTGCTTTCTATGAATTTGTTGCCAATAAAACGTTAAATAAAATTGACGGAAAAACTGATGCGAACGGTGTTTTTAAATTCCCTTCCACAGACAGCAAAGAATATTACAGAACTTTCCTCATCCGCCAGCCAAAGACCAATGATTTCCAGATCATGCAGGTGTATGGAAATAACGGAAATGCAGAAGACTACAACCCAAACAAACAGACCCGCACCCTGGCGCAGATCTTTACGGACAGAGCCATCTACAGGCCTGGACAGACTGTTTACTTCAAAGTAATCAATACTAAAATAGATAAAGAAACAGAAGCTGTCATTTCGGGTTTAAAACAGAAGATCACACTTCTGGATGCCAACAGTCAGGAAGTTTCTTCCCAGAGTTTTTCAACGAATGAATTCGGATCTTATCATGGAAGCTTTATTCTTCCGAAAGGCCAGCTGAACGGAGTTTTTTACCTTAGAACAGAGGAAGGATCTCAGGGGTATAAAGACATAAGGGTTGAAGAATATAAAAGACCGAAGTTTGAAGTGACTTTTGATCCTGTAAAAGAAGAATACAAATACGGACAGACCATAGAACTGAAAGGAAAAGCAATGATGTTTTCCGGAGTGGCTTTGAGTAACACGACCGTTAGTTACGAGATCAAAAAACACAACATCAGATGGAGATATTTCTGGTGGTATCCGCGTGGTGACGATAATGAAAATTCTATCCTTGGCGAAGCTAAAACCAATGAAAAAGGAGAATTTGTAATCCGTCTTGATCTTAAAAAAGACGAAAAACTGGAGGGAATTCAGATTGATAATTATGAAATTAACGCTTCGGTGACGGATATCAACGGTGAAACTCAGTCTGCCAACACACAGTTGAAAGTAGCTTCTGTTTCCCATTATATTAAAGCTGACGGAATCAAGAATACGTTCAGTGATGAAAATGTAAAACTGAAAGTAGAAACCCTGAATTATAATGAACAGGATCTTAAAAAATCATATAACGTTAAACTGTCAAAATTAGCAGTACCGAATAGGATTTTCAGAGATAATTTTGCAGCAGAAGTTCAGGACCTTCCGAAATATTCCAGAGAAGAATTCATCAGCAAATTTCCACACGATCTTTTTGATAAAACCGAAGAGACCAAAAACCTGAAAGCAGAAAAAGTAATTTCTGAAAAACAGCAGCAACCGGCCACGGAATTGGATTTAGGAAAGCTGGAAGCTGGCGATTATCAGCTTGAACTTTATAATATCGAAGGAAAAGACACCATAAAATCTTCTCAGAACTTCAGTATCTGGGACAAAGGCTCTTTAAAACCTTCACAGAAAACATTCCTGACCGTTATTGAGCCTAAGAAGGAATTTTCAAGAGGAGAGAAGGCTAAAGTGTATGTCTATTCCGCAGTTCCGGATGCAATTGTCAACGTATTTGTTCAGGACGGTTCCGGGAAAACGGTTTCAGAAGTACATCAGATGAAAAAAGGCGTCCTGGAATACACTACAGATATTCCGAAAGACAAAAGCGTGTCAGCATTGAATATCCAGTTTCAGATTGCAGCATTCAATGATGTGCAGACCCAGTCTGTGACTTTAAAAATAAAAGATACGGAGCAGCCTGTAAAAATTGAAACCGTTACCTTCAGAGACAAGCTGGAACCGAACTCAAAAGAAAAATGGACGGTAAAAGTTTCAGGAAACGATAAAGAAAAAGTGAATGCAGAAGTACTGGCCAATATGTACGATATGTCATTGGATCAGTTTGCCGTGAATACATTTAGCTGGCAGAATTTATATACTCCATATTCTCTTGTAACTTCTTATGATATCAGACAGTATCTGCTTCAGCAATACTATCAGAAAAGATTGAAATATTACAATGGAAGATATGTAGAGGTACCGAGTTTTAACTGGTTTGATGGTGATTTTGGCAGTTATGGTCTGAGAGGAAGAGTTGCCGGAATACAGGTTGAAAATATGGCAATGCCGGCTCCTGTTGCAGCTCAGGCTAAGATGGCCAGAAAAATGGAAGTAGCTGTAGGGGATGAGGAAGCCCAGACTGATTCAGCAGTATCTTTAAATGAAATGACAGCAGTAAAAGAAAACCTGGAAAAAGTTCCCGTACGTCAGAACCTGAACGAAACCGCATTCTTCTATCCTGATCTGAAAACAGATGCCGAAGGAAATGTAAGCTTTGAATTTACTTCTCCCGAAGCATTAACCAAATGGAAGCTAATGTTCCTGGCTCATACCAAAGATGCCAGAGCAGCAGTACTGGAAAAACAGGTGGTCACACAGAAAGAATTTTCTGTAACACCAAATTATCCACGATTCTTAAGAGAAGGAGACGAACTGAATCTTCAGTCGAAACTTTCCAATCTTACCGATAAAAAATTAAGCGGTTCAGCAGAGCTTCAGATTCTGGATGCCTTTACGAACGAAAATATTTCATCCAAATTCGGAATCAGTGCAGGAACGCAGAATTTTAATTTAAATGAACAAGGAAACAGTGCATTAACATGGAAACTGAAAGTTCCCAATAATGTATCTTCCATCATTTTAAAAGTGGTGGCAAAAGCAGGAGCCTATTCAGACGGAGAGCAGCAGGCGGTTGCCGTACTTCCGAACAGAATGCTGGTAACAGATGCTGTCCCTGTGTTTGTGAAAGAAGGTGAAACCAAAACTTTTGTTCTGGATAACCTTACCAATACAAACTCTGCAACGATTACCAATGTTTCCAATACCCTGGAACTGACCACAAATCCGATCTGGGAAATCATGTTTGCATTACCAAGTCTGAAAAATGATCAGAACAGTTCTGCCGATGTAATTTTCAACAAATGGTTCGCAGATGTGTTGGCTTCGGAAATATTCAGGGCCAATCCGAAAATGAAGACCGTTTTTGAAGAATATCAGAATAAAGGATTACTGAATTCAAACCTGGAAAAAAATCAGGAACTGAAACAGCTTTTACTGGAAGAAACACCCTGGGTGCTGGAAAGTAAAAATGAAGGCGAGCAGATGCAGAAACTGGCCCTTTTATTTGATGCCAACACAATGAGAAATTCAATCAGTCAGGATTGGGAAGATCTTAGAAAACTTCAGAACCCGGATGGTGGCTTCTCATGGTATCCGGGATATCCAAGTTCTTACGGAACATCGCTGTATATCCTTAAAAACCTGGGTAAGATCAATGTCTGGTTAAAAGATAATGCGAAAGATTATCAGGGAACAGAACAGAAAGAATTGGTAACAAAACTGGTTCAGTATGTTGACAATGAAATCGACAAATACTGGAATGTAAAGGAGAGCATCTGGAACAACTGGGCCATTGATTATCTTGATACCCGAAACTATTGGGAAAAAGAACATCCGCTTAAAGGGAAAGGGGCTTCATTGAAATCACTGGTAAAACAGAAAGCTAAAACGGCTAAGATCACAGATTTTACCTTCTTCGGACTTCACCGTGCAGCTTTACTGATGAATGATTACGGTCTAAAAGATGTTTCAGATAAATTAATGAACTATCTGCAGGAAACCTCTGCCGACACAAAAACTCAGGGCGTTTACTGGAAACAGAACCTAAACGACTGGGGCTGGTTCGGATCCAAAGTAGTAAACCATGCAGGAGCTTTAGAAGCGTTCAGTATACTAAAGCCTAATGATCAGAAAATGATCGAAGATATGAAGATCTGGCTGATCACACAGAAAGAAGTCAACTCATGGGGAAGCTCAAGAGGCACCTCAGAAGTGATCTTTACAATCTTAAATTCAGGAAAATCTTGGACAAGTGCCGAAAGCGACAAAGCAACAATTGTCTGGGGTGGAAAAGAATTAGCCCCGCAAACCCAGGCTACAGGCTATGTGAAATCAACGGTGAAAACAGACGTGTTAGATAAGAATTTAGGAACCGTTACCGTTACCAAACCAGGTCCTGGAATTGTACAGGGAGGATTGTTCTGGCAGTATTATGAAGATTTAGATAAGATTAAATCTTCTGAAAACTATATCTCGATCACTAAAGAACTTTACAAAAAAGTAAAAACAGTAAATGGAGAAGAACTTCAGAAAATTTCAGCGGACACGCCTTTAAAAGTAGGGGATAAAGTAACGGTAAGAATGATCCTGAATACAGACAGAGCTATGGAATTTATTCATATTAAAGATATGCGTGCTGCAGGTTTCGAACCAACCGATGCACTATCAGGATACCAGTGGAAAAACAGCTTAGGTTATTATCAGTCTACCAAAGATGCTTCTACCAATTTCTATATTCAGTACATGCCGAAAGGTAAATACGTCTTTGAATATGACCTTGTTTCCAATGCAGCAGGTAAGTTCTCCAATGGGATCACCACGATGCAGAATTACTATGCTCCCCAGATGAATGCCCATACAAAAGGAAGCGCTGTTCAGATTTTGGAATGATTTTTGGCTATAGGGAACTAGTAAAAATTTTAAAATAAAATAAGATGAGATTTTCAAAAACTTTAATGACGGGACTGATTATGTTTGCAGGTGTAAATGCTTTCGCACAAAAGAAAGCAGAAAAGTTTGAGAAGCTGGAGATTGAGATGTTCCCAAAAGCTAAAGATGGATTTAAGCAGGTATACATTCAGCTGCCTGTTGCAAAAAATGAAAACGATTTGAAAGTAGAGTTTTTTGTAGGTACTGAAAAGATGCTGGACTGTAATAAATATTTCCTGATGGGTAATGTGAAAACCCAGGATCTTCAGGGATGGGGCTACAACTATTATGAAGTAGAGTCGAATGGTGAAGCAGGTGGTACCTTGATGGCATGCCAGGATCAGAAGAAAACTAAGAAATTTGTAACGCTTAAGCCTGAGATCGTAAGATACAACAGCAAATTACCTTTGGTATTCTACGTACCGAAAGACCTTGAAGTTCGCTACAGGATTTTACGTCCCGATGCTAAAATGAAATCAGCGGTTCAGAGATAATCTGAATAATCTAAATAAATGACTCCTCACATTTTTGTGGGGAGTTTTTGTTTGTGACAGGTATGATGTAAACCGGGAGCTTTTTTCTCACAGATATGTTGAAAGCTTTAGACCATTAAGATGAAATTAAGTTTTTAAGAATATTCAGATTAGTCCTGCTTTAAGAACAACGCTTAAAAAAATCTTTAGATTTTCTCTTAACTATTCTTACATCCTTCACTCATCTTAATGTTTCAAAAAGATAAATAATAAAATTAGAAAGGCAAATATCCCTATGAATAAAGAAAATTCAATTTTTTCCAATTAAAACATCCATCAAATTAAAGTTAAACGGATCTGCTATCCTTGTCACAAATAGTGGATTAAAACTAAACATTTTTTAAACTTATTTTAAATTTACCATATTGAAGAATTACCATCAATGATTTAACAAATTTTTGCATTATATTTGTTATAAACATAAACCATGAAAAACAATTTATTGATTTTTACGTTTAGTTTTTTGGCTTTCCCTAATTTTGGTTGGGCACAGTCTGCGCCGGATTTTAAAGAACTTTTAGACAGTGCAATGGTCCGGGATTCCGAGCTTAAAATGCAGATAACCCAAAACAAACTCACAGATCTTGACACACATAAACTGAAAGATATCTTTCTTCCCACTTTAGAAGTGAGCGGACAGGTAGGTTACCTGAATGCTACTGCAAGATTAACATCGCCCGAAATTAATCTGGCGCCTTTTATCAATATTCCCGAAGGTAGTTTCAATAATAATCTTAACGTTTCAGGTTTTTCAGGAATTGCAAAAGCAGATGCCAAAATGCTTCTCTATTCAGGCGGAAAGGTAAAATACCTGAAAAAAGCCAATGAAGAAAAGAAAATTTCCGAAGATATTCTCCTTGAAAAGACCAAAGATGATGTGGTGGCTAATATTTCCAAGGCATACGATCAGCTGGCATTGATTCATCAGTCTAAAAAAGTACTGGATGAAAGTAAAAAAAGGCTGGATATTAACAGAAAAACAGCCGATAAAGCTCTGGGTTATGGACTGATTACTCCATATGATCATAAAAAAATAGAACTGGCACAGGCTACCCTGGATGCTAAAATGGTGGAATATGAAGGAAAAAAAGAGCTTCTTCTTACCCAGCTGTATATCCTGACAGGAATTGAGAAAGAACGTCTCAGAATGATTGATCCTGTGCTGTCTCCCGTAGAACTGCTGCCTTCAGAAAAAGGAATAGAAGAAAGAGCGGAGGTCCGCGCACTGGAACATGGAATAACAGCCGCAGACTACAAAATAAAAGCGGAAAGAACCTGGATGATCCCGAAAGTACAGCTGATGGCATCCGCATACTATATCGGACTGTACGGAAGCCGTATCAAAACTTCAGAAAATGTCATTCCTGCAGTTCCGGCTTTGGGCTATGAAGGCGCAAAACTGGATTGGAGACCTACCAATGTTAATATTCTTCCCTTATTCACAGCTGGAGTCGGCTTTAAATGGGAGATCTTTGACGGAAAAGAAGGGAAACACGCAGAAGAAACCGCAAAAGTGGGAAAAGAAGTTCTTCAGAATAAAAAAGAAGATGCCTTAAAAAAATTAACGCTTAATCTGGCTAATAATCAAACCAATTACGATATTGCAACTGCTCAGATCACTTTAAAAGCCAAAGAAAAAGAACTGGCCAAAAATGCTCTGATTCAGGCTGAAAAAGAATTCAGATACGGAATGAGCAAATCTTCACAGCTCATTGATGCTGAAAATGATCTGGAGATTGTTGAACTTGAATACCAGAATGCCCTTTTTAACCAGAGAAGAGCCGGAATAGAGCTGATGAGATCTACTCAGGAGCTCGATATCACCAAATTGTATTAATCCCTTACCATTAAAATGATGCATAAAAATATATTCATACTCTTTGCTGTTCTTTTTCTAGTAGGGAGCTGCAACGAAAAAAAAGAAAGCCTGAATGATTCCGAAGGCAAGACTAAAAAAGAAGTGATCTCTTTTGCTCCTAAAGTCACAGGAAGAATCCTGAAAATATATGTAACTGAGGGGCAAACCGTGAAAAAAGGCGATACTCTGGCGTTACTTGATGTGCCGGAGGTTTCTGCGAAAATTGCACAGGCTCAGGGCGCAGTGAGTGCTGCAACGGCTCAGGAGCAGATGGCGAAAAACGGTGCTACGGCAGATCAGCTTCGGCAGCTTCAGGCTAAATACAAAGGCTTGAAGGAGCAGTATGAATTTGCCCAGAAATCATTTAAAAGAGCCAATAATATGTACCGGGACAGCCTCATGTCTCCTCAGGCATACGATGAGGTGTATGCAAAACTTCAGGGGGCAAAAGCCCAATATGATGCGGTAATTGCTGAATTGGATGATGTAAAAAGAGGGACCCGTTTCGAAAAAGTAGAGATGGCAGCAGGACAGGCTTCACAGGCCAAAGGTGCCCTTCAGGAGGCTAATGTTGCCTATTCCGAAAGATACATTATCGCAACGAATGATATGGAGATAGAAACAATAAGCCTGAATACGGGTGAACTGGCTACGGCAGGTTTTGCTTTATTCAACGGATATATTCCGGGAAGCACTTATTTCAGGTTTACAGTTCCGGAAAGCGCTATTGCCCGATACAAAAAAGGGCAGGAGGTCAATATGCAGGTCGTTTATAATAAAGAAACCCTCACCGGAACCGTTGTATACATCAAACAGCTCACAAGATATGCGGATATTACAACCGCTTATCCTGATTACCAGCTGCAGGACGCCGTTTACGAGATCAAAGTAAAGCCTGCAGATATGAATAAAGCCCAAAATATATTGGTGAATGCTAACGTTATCCTGAAATAATTATGAAAGAATTTTTTCGGCTTTTAAAACGGGAATTCAAGCTTTTTATTGGCAATTCTACCCTGAGGACCGTATTTTTTCTGGCTCCGGTATTCTATGCCACATTGCTGGGTTTCGTCTATAAAAGCGGAAAAGTGGAAAATACTCCGGTTCTCGTTATTGACAGAGATAATACCCCTTTATCCAGTCAATTGACAGATATGCTGGATGATAATAAAAGCATCAGCATCATTAAATATGCCCGGGAACCTTTAAGCATAAAGGATGAGGTAATCCGTCATGAAGCGGCAGCTGTTGTGATCATTCCATCCAGATTTGAGGCAGAAATGCTTCAGAAAAAGTATCCCGAACTGAATGTATACATCAATACCGGAAATGTTCTTACTGCCAATTTTGCATCCAAAGCACTTCAGCTTACCATAGGAACTTTCTCCGCAGGAGCATCAATTAAAGCCTTGCAAAAGGCCGGAATGCCCGCTACAAAGGCTGCTACACAATACGAGCCATTCAAAGCTAACTATATCACGCTTTTTAATACCACCGGGAATTATCTCATCTTCATGTGGCCGGCGATGCTGGCTGTAGTTCTTCAGCAGGTTATTCTCCTTGCAATGGCTGTAAGTTTTGCCGCTGAGTTCGAAAGAGGCTCTTTTGTAAAAGAATACCTGAAGATGAAAAAATGGGCTTTCCCAACCATGCTGATCAAAGTTATCCCCATCTGGGTTTTCTCCGTTCTTATTGTTGGAGTCTATTACTTTATGCATATGATTTTCCGGGTTCCGATGCCTGAAGGAATACTCAATTTTATTCTTCTGACAGCAGTATTTGTTGGTTCTGCTTCGTTTTTAGGCGTATTGATCAGTATCCTTATTCCGGATGCATTGAAGGCAACACAGATTTTAATGGTTATTGCTTCACCGGCATTTATTATCAGCGGATTTACATGGCCGTTAAGTGCAATGCCTGCCTTCGTTCAGTTCATTGCCAACATTATTCCCCTGACTCCCTTCCTGCAGGCCTTTAAAATTCTACTGATTCAGAAAGGCTCCGTAGAACTTACATTTCCCTATTTAAAACATTTAAGTATTTTACTTCTGGTCTATGCTGTTCTTGGCTGGATTGCCTTAAAGATTAAACTTTGGTTTATTTTTAAAAATAATGCCCCAAAGGAAACTGAAGATGTTTGAGACTTGTAGAGTTTGATTGCTAAAGTCTTAGAATTTAGGATATAAGTGTTAAATATTAACTTATACCGGCAATTTCCATAACCAACAACTCGGAACTTGTAATCCTGCACTTCGTAACCGGCATACATTATCCTCAAAACACGTCACCGTTTTTTTTATGATCCTGTAAAATTAAAGGAAAAAACTGATATATTTGCTTTCAGATAATTAGACATATTATGGAAAATGTATTTGATGCAAAAGATGCTCAGAACTATATTGATAGGATAAATAAGCTGGTAGAGGATACCCACGGTTTGTGGGGAAAAATGACGGTTGATCAGATGCTTGCTCATTGCAGCGTATCCTATGAAATGGTATATGAACCCGAAAAGCATAAAAAACCGGGTTCTATTGCAAAATTTATTTTAAAGACTTTTGTAAAGCCTAAAGTGGTTGGAGAAAAAGCCTATCCAAGAGATTCCCCTACAGCCCCTCAGTTCTTAATTACAGGAAGAAAAAATTTTGACGATGAGAAGAAAAGACTGATCGGCTTTATTCAAAAAACACAGCAGTTGGGCGCAGAAGCTTTCGATGGGAAAGAATCATTTTCTTTTGGTAAATTAACCTCGCAGCAGTGGAACAATATGTTTGCAAAACATCTGAACCATCACCTTTCCCAATTTGGCGTTTAAACATTACACATTATGAAAAAACTTTTATGGATCCTCATTCTTGCCTGCAATTTTGCTTGGGGCCAGATGCCGGATATTTCAACAGTCTGGCTGAATAACAGCAAACCTTATATCGGAACAATAGGAGACCGCGGACAGCAATTGAAGCTTAAGGTCAATATTTCCGAACAGAACAAAAAAAATGACCAGGAATATTTTATTTCCGGCTATTCTCTTGTGGATGACAACTATGCGAAGTACGAAGGCAAAGTAACCATTACAAAGTATAAAGATGCCAAAAGAAAAGGAGTCGTATTTGGAGATTATGAGCTTGCAGAAGAACCCAAAGGAAAGCATTCCGGTATTTTTAAAGGTAAATTTATTTATACCTTCAAATGGAATAAAAAAACTGAAAAAGTAGAAGGTCAGTATATAGAATTTATTGGTGATTGGAAAAGTTATGACGGAAAACTGAACTTCAAAATCCGTTTAAAAAATCAGTAGCCATGTTAAGAAAAATACTGGCTGTTCCGGCCGGGCTCATTGCAGGCATTATCTGCATTACGGTCATTGAAAAAATAGGTCATCAGCTGTATCCGCCTCCTGCCGGAGCCGCAAGCGGAGATATGGTGGCAATGAAAGACTACGTTGCCCATGCTCCTTTTATGGCACTCTTCTTTGTGATCATTGGATATGCGCTGGCAGCTTTTGTTTCAGGCTTCACGGCTTCAAAAATTTCCAATAACGGAAAGCATACCGCTGCAGTGATCTGCGGAATTGTTTTTTTGCTCATTACGATTTATATGATGGTTTCTCTTCCTACTCCCATCTGGTTCTGGATCTTAGGAATTCTTGTATGGGGATTGGTATTTGCAGGAAGTAAATTAGCTTTAAAAAATAAAAGACACCTATGAAATTAGGAGCATTCTCAATCAGTTTAAGTGTAAAAGATCTTCAGAAGTCTAAAGATTTTTACGAAAAATTAGGTTTTTCTGCTATGGGCGGAAATATGGAGCAGAATTATCTCATCATGAAGAACGGAAGTACCCTGATTGGGCTTTTTCAGGCTATGTTCGACGGAAATATGCTGACCTTCAATCCGGGATGGGACGAAGACGCCCGCAACCTGGAATCTTTTGATGATGTTCGTGACATACAGAAACATTTAAAAGAAAATGGAGTCGAGCTTGAGAAAACCGCGGATGAAACCACTTCCGGCCCTGAACATATCTTCCTGAAAGATCCGGACGGAAACATGATATTAATTGACCAACACCGATAATCAAAGTTTATGAAAATATTAAAAAGAATTATCCTTGTCCTGGCTTCTATCCTTATTTTATGGATGGTTGTGGCTGCTTTTGTTTCAGGAGACTGCGTTTATGAAAAATCAATAGCGATTAATGCTCCGGCTGAAAAAGTATGGCAGCAGACCAATACACTAAGAGCTATGGACCAGTGGAGCCCCTGGAATGATCTGGATCCTGGAATGAAAAAAGACTGGACCGGAACTACCGGGCAGCCCGGAGAAAAAGTATGCTGGGACAGTGAAAAAGATGCTGCCGGAAAAGGATGCCAGGAAGTAAAGAAAGTGGATGCAGCAGGCAAAAGAATAGAGACGGAGATCAAATTTTTAACACCATATGAAAGTGAAGCCAATGCCTATGTGAAAATTGTTCCGGAAGGCAATGGAAGCAAAGCCACGTGGGGATTCACCTCAAAAATACCTTATCCTTTCACCGTAATGAAATTGTTTATGAATATGGAAGATGCTATTGGAAAAGATTATCAGAAAGGATTGTCCAGATTAAAAGAATTATCTGAAAAATCTTAAAAAAAACTCATTACAACTTAACTCATAAAAACAATCAATGGCATCAGTAAACGCTTATTTAACATTTAATGGAAACTGCAGAGAGGCATTCGACTTCTATAAATCAGTTTTCGGAGGAGAATATCCTTACATAGGAACTTTCGGAGAAATGCCACCAATGGAAGGTAAAGAAACTCCTGAAGAAGATAAAAACAAAATTATGCACGTTTCTCTTCCAATTTCAAAAGAAACAATTTTAATGGGAAGTGATACAGGCGGCGAATGGTCTTCCAACTTTAAAGCAGGAAACAATTTCTCTATTTCCATCAATGCAGAATCTAAAGAAGAGGCAGATAAACTATTCAATGGGCTTTCTGCCGGAGGCCAGGTGACAATGCCTATGGCGGATACTTTCTGGGGAGCCTATTTCGGAATGTTTACCGATAAATTCGGAATCAACTGGATGGTCAACTATGATGATCCTGCGAAAATGCAGCAGCATCCTTAAGATTATATTTATACATGAATATAGTAAAACTAACCAACCGGCGGAGATATCTGCCGGTTTTGTTTTATGATATATTTGCATTCCAAAAAAGCATATTTTTGGGTAAAACACATTAAAAAAAATAAAAATAAACACAGATGAGATTTACAATTGAACAGATTAAAGCGGAACACCAAAAAGTAAAAAACGGAGCAGATTTTCCGAAGTATATCCAGGCCATAAAGAATCTTGGAGTTTCAAAATACACTGTATATGTTGCTGATGGGAATACTCAGTATTTTGATACAGATAATGAAACATCACATACTGGAAAGAAGTATGATAACCTTACTCTTTCAGAACATCTGAATCTTGATCAGTTTACAATAAGATTAAAGCTTCATCAACAGGGGGGAACAGATTATCCCACATTCTGCAGCGACTGTGCTGAGAACGGAGTAAAAGGTTGGGAAATGGATCTTAATGCCATGACATACACCTATTTTGATACAGAAGACAATGAGATTTTGATAGAGCAAATTCCCGGTTAATTAAGAACTATTATTTTCATGAATTTGAAATACTTTTATTGAAAATCTTCAATTAAATTCCCATTCAATATTGTTTGCTATTATTGATTTAAATTATTAATTTTGTTGTGTACGATAGATAATAGTAATTGAATAACATGAGAAAGATCTTTACGAAGCTGATATTTACAGTATTGAGTCTGGGGTCAATAACGGCCGCTGCACAGAAAAATGATTTGGGAGCATGGTATATGTACTTTGGAAATAATAAGATCAGCAAGAAGCTGAACTGGCACAACGAAGTTCAGTACCGGAATTTTGATGCAGCAGGAGACCTTGAACAGCTGTTGATCCGTACAGGAATTGGATATGACCTTACCGAAAATAACAATAATATTTTACTGGGTTACGGTTTTATTTTAAGCCAGCCCTACGTAAACGGCGAGAAAAAAGAAAACATTGAACACAGGATCTTCCAGCAGTTCATTACAAAGCAGAAGTTTGGACGCTTTAACCTTCAGCACAGATACCGGTTGGAAGAACGTTTTCTGCAGGATGATTTCAGAATGAGATTCCGTTATATGATCGGGCTGAATATACCGATCACTCAAAAAGAACTGGTTCCGAAGTCCCTGTATGCTTCAGTATATAATGAGATTTTTCTGCATGTTGACAGTCCGGTCTTCGACAGAAACAGGGTATACGGAGCTTTAGGGTATGTTATCAATAAAAATATGAGGATAGAAGCCGGTTATATGAACCAGATCCAGGAAAACAGAAACCGCGGGCAAATCCAGATCGGGTTTTATAATAATATTCCTTTTAATAAAAATTAATACTGACAGTCCATGCCGGATGCCGGATGATGAAGAAAAAACTGTAGTTTAGAAAATATAATCAACAGATCAAAAAAATAAACACATATGCATTCAGGAAAAAGATTTGGAGCGCTTGAGTTCGCCACCTGGACAAGACGCAGTATCTATGTTTTAACGATATTGTCAGCGATACCCACAGTATTGTATTTTTTAGGCTGGAAATTTGTTTCCGTTCCCTGGCAGCCAATCGCTATTCTGGGGACCGCGGTAGCTTTTATTGTAGGCTTTAAGAATAATGCCAGCTACAGCAGACTTTGGGAAGCCAGGCAGATTTACGGTGCCATCATCAATGACAGCCGCAGCTTCGGATATATTCTGAGAGATTCTCTTTTGGCAAAAGACTCTCAAAAAGTAAAAGAGATGTTTCTCCGTCATTATGCATGGCTTACGGCACTCCGTTTTCAGCTGAGAGAGCCCAGAGCCTGGGAGAATATGGGAACTGCACAGTACGATGAATATTCTAAAAAGTATGATATCCCGGAAAGGTTAAGCAAGCTGGACGATGAGCTGAAAAACTATATTTCCGAAACCGAACTTCAGTATATTTTAAGTAAAAAAAACAGGGCAACACAGCTGATGGCCACTCAGAGCAAAGAACTGTCCGAAGCCTATGCCAAAGGAGATATCAATGACTTTCAATGGACACAGATCAACCAGCAGCTGGTAAAATTTACAGACGATCAGGGAAAAGCAGAAAGGATCAAGAATTTTCCCTATCCGAGAAACTTTTCATCTATTACAACCTATCTTTTGCTTCTGTTCATTCTTTTCGTTCCTTTTGGACTACTGAAAGAACTGGATAAACTGGGTGAAGGAACTGTTTTGGAAGGCTTGACAATATGGTTCAATATTCCGTTTTCGCTGATGGTAACCTGGTGTTTCCATACACTGGACAGTGTAGGTGAGGCCTCTGTAAACCCTTTTGAAGGAAGCCCGAATGATGTTCCGATAACACAAATAAGCCGTACCATAGAGATTGATATGAGAGATATGCTGGATGAAGCTGATCTTCCGCCGGCTATTAATCCCAAAAATAATATTGTACTTTAAAATAGAATAAGGTTAAATACAAGGTTATAATTGTTTACATCAAATATTCAAAGTTAAAAACAACCTTCTGTTTTGACCAGCTTCAATCAAAAACAATTTAAAAAACAACCCAAAATGATTCACAATTATGTTATCATATCCATTGCGGTCCTTTTGTCTGTAATGATATTGGTGATGATAGGGCAGAAGCTGAAAGTAGCTTATCCCATCTTCCTTGTTATCGCTGGTCTTTTGATCAGCCTGATCCCCGGAATGCCGCATATTGAAATAGAGCCGGATCTTGTCTTCCTGATCTTCCTTCCCCCGATTCTTTTTGAAGCCGCCTGGTTTACCTCATGGCAGGATTTTCATAAATGGAGAAAACAGATCTTTTCGATGGCCTTTGGGCTTGTATTTTTAACTTCAGTTGTGGTGGCTTATCTTTCATCTTCCATTATTCCGGGACTTACCGTTGCCATGGGGTTTCTCCTTGGAGGGGTGAACTCTCCGCCGGATGCAGTGGCTGCCACTTCAGTACTGAAACATATGAAGATCCCCAAAAAGATCACCAGTATCCTGGAAGGTGAAAGTCTCATCAATGATGCTTCCAGTTTAATTGTATTTAAGTTTGCCTTGGCAGCTGTGATTTCAGGACAGTTTATATGGAGAGATGCTATTCAGGATTTCTTTCTGATGGCAGTAGGTGGAGTCGCAGTGGGAATAGCTACAGGACTTCTGTTTGGAGCATTGCTGAGGATCATTCCTTCCAATTCCAATATTGATACAGTGATTACGCTGATTGTTCCGTACATTATGTATGTTGGGGCAGAACACTTCCATTTTTCAGGAGTACTGGCAGTGGTTGCCGGAGGTCTTTTGATGTCCTATAATTCACATTGCTATTTAAGTCATACCTCAAGAATACAGTCGGGAAATGTCTGGAGTGTGCTCATATTTCTGATGAATACTATTATTTTTATCCTTATCGGTCTTGAGCTTCCGGTGGTGGTTGCCGCTATGAAAGATTATACAATTTCAGAAGGGATTTTTTACAGCCTTGTAATTGGTGGAGCTATCATTTTTACCAGAATACTGTACAGCTATGCCGTCATGTATTTTCCGAGGCTCTGCTCAAAAGAATTAAGGTTAAAAGTTCCCAAACCGGACTGGCGGGAACCTTTTATTATCAGTTTTGCAGCCATGAGAGGAGTGGTTTCGCTGGCAGCAGCACTTTCAATTCCTGCTTTTTTACCAAACGGAGAAGCTTTTCCGCACCGTAATATTATTTTATTTGTAACTTTCGTTATTATATTGATCACACTGGTAGGACAGGGACTGCTTCTGACTCCTATTTTGAAATGGTTAAAAATAGATGATGCAGGAAGTGAGCTGCCTGAAGAAAAACAGGAAGTGATCCTGATGCGTAAACTTAAAGAAACAGCACTGCACAAAATGGAAAATGATTTTTCCGACCTGGCAGAGAAAAATACGCTGGTCCGCCACCAGAAACATAGGTTGGAAACCGAAATGATGCTGATGGCAGATAAAGCCCAATGTATGGCCTCTACGGGAGATTATGTCAATGCGATCAATGAAAATAAAGAAGTGCTCCGCCAGATCATCCAGGCTCAGAGAAATGAGCTGCACCGGATGAAAAAGGAGAAGATTTTTGATGACCACGTCATGAGAACCATTGAGATGCAGCTGGATTTTGATGAAGCAAAGATCACCGGATTCTCCCACAGTTAAACCATAATTAAACCTGATGAGATGAATACACCAATCACTGTTCAGTACAAAATAAATACTCCGGTAGAAAAAGTCTGGAAGGCTTTGACCGATACAAATGAAATGAAAGCCTGGTATTTCGATATCCCGGATTTTACTTTGGAAGAAGGAGAAATATTTAATTTTTATGAGCCCGGTGAAGAAAAAAAATATCACCACCAGTGCCAGATTCTGGAAATTGTTCCTAATAAAAAGTTAAAGCACACCTGGTCATATCCAGAACTGTCAGATGTTGTAACTACCGTAACATGGGAGCTTGAGAAAGAAGATATTGGAACGTTGATAACATTGACTCATGATCATATTGAAGGTTTCGATGGTTTGGGTGAAAATTTTTCCTTAAAAAGTTTTACCGAAGGCTGGAATGGGATTATTGGAGGAAGCCTGAAAGAATACCTGGAAAAATAAAAAGATATGGTCGAACTGCAATTCTTTAAAGCAGAAGATGCTCCTGAACTGATTTCTAAAATAAAAGATAAAAGAGCACTTCTTCAGTTTGCCGGTCCTGCCTATCATTTTCCCCTGACAAAAGAACAGCTGGAAAATGATCTGGAAAACGAAAACCGATTCATGTTCAGAATTTTTGACAGAACAGAACAAAATGGGATAGGGCATGCCCAGATTTTTTTGAAAGACTATACCTTTCTGCTTGGTAGAATCCTGATCTGGGATGAAAACAACAGAGGAAAAGGCTATGGAAAGAAAATTGTACAGGAACTGCTGAAATATGGCTTCAGCCATTTTGATAGAAAAACAGCCGAGCTTAATGTATACGACTGGAATACCGGAGCCATTGAATGCTATAAAAAAGTGGGGTTTGAGATTGATCCGGATGTCATGAGCGAAGTCAGTATCGATAATGAGCTATGGCTTTCCGTTAATATGAAAATTAATAAGGATGCATTTGAATCCTTTAAACAATAACAGTATTACAGCACTATACTCCGAAAGATTTAAACAAAAGTAAATCTTCTGTGAGATCAGAATTTTGAATAGGACAGGAGGGAGTTGCGGTGTATGGAAACAGTGATTATATATTACAATTCGTTCAGGCAGCTGATAATATTGGCAATACGGAATAAAATTTGCTATTTTTGGGGAAATATTTAGAAATTCAATGAAAAAGAATATAATAGTAGGTTTAGCAGTGGTTTTGATGTTGGCGTCTTGTAACAAAGATGAGAAAATTCTGAACACTCTGAATGAGTATAATAATTCAATGGTAGAAAAAGGATATC
This sequence comes from Chryseobacterium sp. NFX27, assembly GCF_049887855.1. Classification (NCBI taxonomy): domain Bacteria; kingdom Pseudomonadati; phylum Bacteroidota; class Flavobacteriia; order Flavobacteriales; family Weeksellaceae; genus Chryseobacterium; species Chryseobacterium sp. NFX27. The sequence goes on from NZ_JAGEKK010000002.1 coordinate 45,009, forward strand.
ATTTCGGTGATAAACTTGAGCTTCCGAAAGAGGTGACGGAGAATGCAGAAAGTATCAGTATCAGCTTTGGAGACAAAGAAACTTCAAGTTTAACTGTTGATCCTAAATTCTTTACATTAGGTGACAATGCGGTGACCTTTAATATCAAAACAAAAGGCGGGAAAACCCTTAATCAGGATGCGACCATTAATGTATTTGCAAAAAATCCTGAAAAAAACATCGCTTATCAGATCATAGCTGAATACCCGCATGATCCAAAGAATTTTGTGCAGGGTTTCCAGATTGAAGGAAATACGATCTATGAAAGTGACGGGCAGAACGGTTCTTCACAAATCCTTAAATATACATTAGGAACTACAACTCCGCTGGCTTCTACAAAACAGGCTCAGGAAGATTTCTCAGAAGGAAGCACCATTGTAGGTGATAAAGTTTATCAGCTGACATGGCAGAGCAAAAAAGGCTATATCTATGATAAAAGCTCTTTAAAGCTCCTTTCAGAATTTGCTTACCCGAATGTTTTGGGGGAAGGCTGGGGACTTACCTATGACGGAAAAAGTCTGATCGCATCAGACGGAAGCAAGCTTTTATACTTCCTTGACGTTAACGACCCTTCAAAATTAATCAAATATGTTGCAGTGGCAGGAAGCTCACAGATCTATGATCAGCTGAACGAGCTGGAATACCACAACGGATTTATCTATGCAAATGTATGGCAGAAACCTGTTGTGTTAAAGATTAATCCTGCAACGGGAGAAGTAGTAGGTACGTTTGACTTTACTGATATTGCCAAGCAGAATACCAAGGGAAGTGATGATGTTTTGAACGGTATCGCTTTCAAAGGTGATCATATGCTTGTAACCGGCAAAAACTGGCCGAAAATCTATGAAGTTCAGATCAAATAATCTCAATAAAGATTTATCGATAAAAAAACAGCGTTCCTCAGGAGCGCTGTTTTCATGAAAGGATTAAAATTTACTATTTTTGACAAATGATTAAGAAGTCACTGAAAAGAAATAGTATAGCAGGTTTAGCGGTCATTTCCCTTTTATTATCATGTAATAATAAGGAAAAAATGCTCGATTCATTGGCTGATTATAATAACTCAAAAGAAACAAAGGGTTACCATTTTGGAGATCGACTTAGTCTTCCAAAAGAAGTGACAGATAATGCAGAAGCCATTACGGTAAGCTTTGGAGAAAATGAAACTTCAAATTTGACCATTGATCCTAAGTTTTTTACATTGGGAGATAACAACATTACCTTTATCATCAAAACCAAAGGTGGGGAAAGCTTAAACCAAGATGCTACAATCAATGTTTTTGCAAAAAATCCTGAAAAGAATATTCCCTACAATATTATAGCAGAATATCCTCATGATCCGACGAATTTTGTTGAAGGGTTTCTTATAGAAGGCAGTACGGTTTATGAAAGTGCAGGATTAGACGGTGCTTCTAAACTGATAAAATATACTTTAGGTTCATCCATTCCAAGTATTATAGAAAAGCAGCCTGCTGATATTTTTTCTGAAGGCTGCGCAATTGTAGGTGATAAAATATATCAATTGACGTATAAAAATAAAGTTGGATTTGTTTACGATAAAAACTCATTAAAGAAACTTTCCCAATTTCCTCTACCAAATGTGATCGGAGAAGGTTGGGGCTTAACGTATGACGGCAAAAACCTTATCGCAACTGACGGTTCAAAAAACCTTTATTTTCTGGATGTAAATGATCCTTCAAAAGTTGTAAGAACAGTGGCTGTTGCCGGGCATACCGAAACTTACAATAATATTAATGAACTGGAATATCACGATGGCTTCATTTATTCAAATGTATGGCATAAACCAATTATTTTAAAGATTAATCCTTCAACTGGAGAAGCGGTGGGAAAGTTTGACTTCACCCAAATTACTGCTGGGAATGATCAGGGCAACAGTGAACATGTTTTGAACGGAATTGCTTTTAAAGGTGAAAACATGCTGGTAACAGGAAAAAATTGGGCAAAGATTTATGAGATTATTATTAAATAATTGATTTTTTTAATTTAAATAAAAGTGTGTAAATTGCCGACATTCCGCATAGGAAAGTTATCTTTACCAAAATAGACTTTGAGATTACTTTACATCATATTTATCTCCTTTTTCTGTACAGCAAATGCACAGAAATCCCTTCCTTTGGATACATTGAAACTGAAGGAAGCTAAAGATATGCTGGCAGATGATTACGGGAATCTGTATATCTATAAAAATAAAGATTTCAGTTTTACCAAATATGATTCTTTAGGAAAACAGCTTGGTAAAATGATGCTGACAGTGCCGTACAAAGTACAGTCTGTTCAGAATCCGCTGAGCTTGGCATTATTTTCAGAGAATGCCCAGGAAATGAAATTTGTGGACCAGAATATGAATGAAATCCAAAAGATTGATTTCAGACAGAAATTCGGTTTTATAAAAATGGCCTACGCTGAAGATCTTCAGCAGCTGTGGCTGCTGGATGACAGTACGAAACGACTGATCCAGTATAACTTCAGAAACGATACAACAATCAATTCTTTTCCCTTTGATATCAGTTTTGATGATCTGATGGATCTGTTGGTATTTGAAAATAAAGTCTATATTTTAACCAGAAAGCATATCAGAGTATACTCGCTGAAATTTGAAAAACTCTTTGAAGCTCCGCTGGAAAACGGGAAAAGATTCAGACGGGAGAACGATGTTATTTTGGTAGTCGCCGACAATTCGATTCTGAAGTATGATCCCGAAAAAGGAATGATTAAAATTTTTGAAGATAAAGAGGCGCAAATTGTGGATAAAAACATCCTTTCTTATTTTGAAATCAAAGCGAACAAACTCTATCTTTACAGCCTTGAAAAAATAAAAGAAACTAAACAGCAGATAGAGCCCGAAATCAAGCAGCAAACTGTACCGCCAGCCACAGAACCGTCATCTGAAAAAACAGAAGAGGTGAAGAAAACTGACGGGGAGGAGAAGAAGGAATCTGATGAAAAGGCTCCTGATAATACTCTCCAGAAGCTGATGGAAGATGCTTCCGAGGTTCAGGATGCAGGTGTTTAGTCAGGATTAATAAAAAATACTAAGGAGAATGCATATTGCAGTTACAGGAAATATTGGAGCCGGTAAAACAACTTTAACCACGATGCTTGCCAAGCATTACGGATGGGATGCACAGTTTGAGGATGTAGACCACAACCCTTACCTCGAAGATTTTTATGCAGATATGAGCAAGTGGAGTTTTGCACTGCAGATCTATTTTTTAGGAAGCAGATTCCGCCAGGTAAAAGAGATCAGAGAGAGCGGTAAGAATATTATCCAGGACCGTACCATCTACGAAGATGCCCATATTTTTGCTGAAAACCTGAATGATATGAAACTGCTTTCGGACAGGGATTTCAATAACTATGTATCTGTTTTTGGACTGATGAAGTCTTTCGTTTCTGCTCCGGATCTTTTAATTTACCTTAAGTCTGATGTTCCGAACCTTGTAAAGAAGATTTACAAAAGAGGAAGGGAATATGAAGCATCAATCAGTATTGAATACCTGTCAAAGCTTAATCAGAAATACGAAAAATGGATCTCCGATTATACCGAAGGAAAACTTCTGATCATCGAAGTGGATGATTTGGATTTCGTAGAAAAGCCTGAAGATTTCGGATTTATCCTTGAAAAGATTGAAGCAGAGCTGAACGGCTTGTTTTAACAAATTTTTATCAGAATTTAAGACAGCTTTCAGTTCATTTCTTCCTAAATTTGAGAGAATGAGTTTAATTTAAAGATTATATTATGATGGTTAAGGTTTTACATAATGGAAACTGTTCTAAATCAAATGCTGTACTCGAGTATCTTGATGAAAACGGTGTGCCTTTTGAGATCATCAACATCATGGAAGAACCGTTGAGCGTCTTAGAAATAAAAACAGTATTGAAAAAGCTGAATCAGAGCGTATTTCATATGATCCGTAAAACGGATAAGCTGTATATGGAAAATTACGCTGATAAAAATTATTCTGAAGAAGAGTGGATCAAGATTCTGTCTGAGAATCCTTCCCTGATACAGAGGCCTATCCTGATCAAAGGATCTGTTGCCATGCTGGGAAGACCTATTGAAAATGTGAAATTCTTTATTGAAAAATAACAAATAAAAAAGTCAGCGGAAGCTGACTTTTCTTTTTCTACAATAGAATAACGCCTTCTATTTTGGCGACTTCTTTATAAATATTCACTACCTGGTCTGCATCCAGAACGAATGCGTTGATATTGCATGCAGTGTATTTTCCGTTTTTGCTTTCACGGTTTCCTAGCGTAAACTTGATGCCGTCAAAAACTTTATAAATTTCAGTAAGCTTTGCCTGATCTGTGGGAATGATAAATTTAAATAAATAATCCTCAGGAAAGTCATGGTGACCTTCCAGTTTTTCCTTCAGGGAATTGTAAAAATCCTGTGGGCTTGCGTGTTGGTTTCCTTGTAATATGTCCATCTGCAGTTGTTAAATTATATATAAATATAGCGAAAATTTTTCTATTTTCCAAGGGGTCCAAGCAGTGCTTTGGAGTTCTGATGCTCGTAATCTTCGATGATGTTGAACAGTCCATTTACCAGCTGTTCAGAGGCTAATTTGCTTAATCCACCGGTATTTACGTTAGTGTTGCTTCCACCAAGAAGACTTCCCAAAAGATTATTTCCTGAAAGAGCCGTATTGATTGTTTTTGCAATTCCGTATTCGTTCAGCTTCTCATCCACTTTGGGAGCGATGGCAGCTACGAGCTGTTGAGAGGTCTTCTCCTTTAAAATCTGTGTTGCTGTAGTACCCTGAATGATTCTCGTAACGTCCTGTGCGTTTAAACTGTTTACAGCTCCTTGCAGAATAGGTTTTGATATGTTAACGGTATACGCTGCTGCCTGCGCAATAAAATCTCTTTCCTTAGCTACCAGTGAAGGGGCAATTTTTTCAAGGGTAGAGTTGATATCTCTTAACTCCTTTGGAAGGGCCTTATCTACCATATTATTTTGAAGGAAAGCTTCCTTGTTGCTGTAAATACCCATCCCTTTATCTATACCGTTCAGCAAAACTCTTTTAATAATAGACAGGCCAAGGTCAGAAGTCGCCACTGTTGTGCAGGATTGGACACTGGTGAAAATTAATGTTCCGGTTCCAATTAATAGCGCTGCTGCTATAATGTATTTTTTCATTGATCTTTTTTCTTATTTTTCCAAATATTGCGCCAAAGGTAAACACTATAACCGTATTAACAAAATATTAAATTCTTATTACCAATTTGGGGGTTTTCTTATGAAAACTTAAAGATTTTCAATTGGGTATTTTATTATAATTTGATGGTTATAATAAATTTTAATTACCTTAATTCTGTTTATTCAACTTTCTGTTTATTAATTTTCTGTTTTTTTTAAATTTTTATGATATGTTAACAATGTTCGATTTTTTTTCTATTTTTGAGTAATGTCTTTTTTTGAGAATTTAAATAACTCCACCATGAAGGACATGTTTTAAAATTTGATTGTACGAATAAAATTGAACTATATGAAACAACGTGATTTAAAGTATTCATGCCTCATTGCAGTTTTATACTTCGGTATGAATGTGAATGGGCAGACTACTCCGAAAGATACTGCTGTGAAAGAGCAGAAGATCGAGGAGGTGGTTTTGATCGGATATGGATCTCAGAAAAAAGAAAATGTTACAGGGAGTATCGGGCTGGTGACAGCAAAAGATCTTGCTGATAAACCGAATGCTAATCCGATAAGCTCTATACAGGGTAAGTTGTCCGGTGTGCAGATTCTTAACTCTGGTGCTCCCGGAGGCTCTCCCAGAGTAGATATAAGGGGAGTAGGATCACTTACAGGTAAAACTGTATTCATTGTGGATGGGATGATTACTGATGATATCTCCTTTTTAAATCCTCAGGATATTGAATCTATGAGTGTTTTAAAAGACCCTTCCAGTTTGGCAATTTTTGGAGCCAGAGCTTCTAACGGAGCTGTCATTATAAAAACTAAAACAGGAAGAGGAAAGAAACCTGTTTTTAATTTTAACTCCTATCTGGGCATCAAAAAAGTAACGAATATTCCAGAAATGGCTAATTCGGATCAGTATATTGAATTATATAATGAAAAATTAAGAAATGAAAATGTAACTGATCCTACAAAATTCTTAAGCAGGTCAAACTTTCCTGCAGATACCAATTGGTTTAAAGAAATTTTTAGAACAAGTATTATTAATTCAAATGATTTTTCTGCCTCCGGTAATCTAGGAAAACTGAATTACTATGGAAGTATCGGAAATTTGCAGGATGAGGGTAATCTGGCTGCAGGAAGAGGTATAAACTCAGGAAGCGGCTTCAACAGATTAAATACAAAGTTAAATCTTACCTACAAAATAACGGACAATATTACCATTGGAAATAATTTTTCATTTTCGAAAATGCGTACGGATGCTGCACAAAATCCATTATTAGATGCTTATACCGCTCCTCCGATATTTTCAACAATGAATCCTACAACAGGAGATTATCAGTTTTTCAATGGATATTCTATACCTAATCCGAGAGCCAAGCTGGATTTATTCCGTTCACAGATCAGACAGGAAAGGTTGCTGAATAATATTTGGGGAGAATACAAATTCCTGAAAGACTTCACGTTAAGGGTTAGCTATACTTCGGATAATATTAATACAAATAAATATGAATATTCGCCAACGCTTACTTACGTTCCTGTATCAGACCAAAAACCAACAAAATTAATTACGAGGGATTCCAGAGATCGAAATTATGTTTGGGATAATACCCTGACCTGGAAAAAAAGTTTTGGGGATCATAATTTTGAAGTGTTGGCAGGTTTTTCCAGAACAAGAAATTCTTATGCTGAAACATATGCCGAAGCACAAAATGTACCTTATGACGGAACAAACGAATCTTTAAGTATAAGCAACGGAACGAATGTTGTGATTTATAACAATGACAGAAAAGATTTAAATCTAAATCAGGATCAATACCGAATTGAATCATTCTTTGGAAGATTGAATTACGATTATAAAGGGAAATACCTCTTGAATGCCTCTATCCGTAGAGACGGAACCTCACAGATTTCTGCAGATGATAGAAACAAGATTTTTCCGGCAGTTAGCGTAGGATGGGTAGTAACTAAAGAAGATTTCATGAGTGAGCAAAATACATTCAATCTTTTGAAGTTAAGAGCAAGCTATGGTAAATTGGGAAATCCTAACATAAGAAGAAAATATACTTTAAATGTTTCCAGCATTGCCGGCGGTGCCTATTATGGAAATACTGGGTACCCAGCACAAACTATTGACGAAATAATAGATCCGAACATTGGCTGGGAAACTACCTCTGGTGGAGATGTCGGTTTGGAAATGGCTTTATTCAATAATAAACTGAAAATAGATGCTACCTATTTTAGTAAGGATTCTAAAGATGTTGTATATGGTATTGTTCAGGGAACAGTTTCCGGTGCGAGTAACTGGAATGATTTTGTTACAAATGCCTATTCTTTCAATAACAGAGGATTTGAAGCTTCTATAAATTATAACACTAAAATTAATGAAAATATTGGTATAGGAGTGTATGGTAATTATACTGCATTAAAAAATGAAATCACTTCAGTATATCGTGATTCATATTTAGCGGCAGGAGCAAGTTTATTTGGTAATTCCGTTATCAGATTGCAGGAAGGTCAGGCTGTGGGTTCTTACTATGGATATCAGGTAACAGGAGTATTTCAAACAGATGCTGAAGCTGTTGCATCAGGACAAAATGGAGGGCTGGCAAAAGCAGGATGGTTTAAGTTTGCAGATTTGGACGGAAATGGAGTTATTGACACACGAGATAAAACATTCTTAGGAAATCCTATTCCTAAAGGAACTTATGGCTTTGGTGTTAATATGAATATTTACGATTTTGACTTTGCTATTGACTTCCAGGGAGTTTTCGGTAATAAAATCTATAACTATAACCGTGAACAGCGTTTCGGAAATGAAAATTGGGATTTAGATTTTTATAATAACAGATGGAGGGGAGAAGGATCGTCTAACAGCTATGCACTGACAACAAATAACCAGTCAGTAATTCTGCCTAGTAGTTTCTATGTGGAAAGTGGAAGCTATATCAGAATCAGAAACATCCAGATCGGGTACAACCTGCCGAAAGCCTTTACAAGTGCTATGTCTATCACTAAACTGAGATTGTACCTAAGTGCACAGAACCCATGGACAAGCTTTAAGTACAAAGGTTTTTCTCCTGAGATTATGAATACGGACAGAGTGCAAATGGGTGTTGATCAAAATATCTATCCTATTTCTGCAATCTATACATTCGGTATGAATTTAACATTTTAATTAGAAGACTTATGAAAAAAATATTTTTGTCAATCGCATTAGTTTCTCTTTTAGCTAGTTGCAATGATGATTTTTTAGATATAAAAGAAGAAGGAGAAATTGAAGCATCTACATTCTTTACAACAGAACAGGATGCTATGAACGCAACCAATGCTATTTATAGTTTTCTCAGAAGTTGGGAAAATTCAGCATTTCCTTATCAATTTGTTTTTGGAGTACCCGCAGATGATGTTTTAAAAGGATCAAATCCCGGAGATTCCTCATTTATCAATGAGTATGATAATTTCACCTACACCGTAAGCAATGAAGGAGTAAGAGGATATTGGATTGGGCAGTGGCAGGCTGTAAACAGAACTAACCAGGTGATTACAAATGTTCCTAATATCAATATGGACACTACGCTGAGAAACAGATTAATTGCAGAAGCAAAAATGCTGAGAGCATATTTCTATTTCAATTTAGTGAGAATCTATGGTGGAGTTCCTATATATGATGGTGTTCAGGCGGATTATAAGAAACCAAGAAATTCTGTAAATGAGGTTTATGATTTTATAATTTCAGATCTTACTGCAGCAGCGTCAGTTCTTCCTCAGAGCTATGGGGCAGCAGATTTGGGAAGAGTGACAAAAGGAGCAGCATTGGGACTGCTTTCCAAAGTTTATCTTTATAAAAAGGATTGGCAAAAGGCGTACGACACGTCTAATCAGGTTATTGGAATGGGGTATAGTTTGGATCCGGATTTTAACCATTTATTCAGACCAGCGGGTGAATTTGGATCAGAATCTGTATTTGAAGTTAACTGCCAGTGTTCAGCACAGTTTGGAGGTAGCCAGTATGCTGAAGTTCAGGGAGTAAGAAACCAGTTTGGCTGGGGATTCTTTACCCCTTCTCAGTCATTGGAAAATGCATTTGAGCCGGGAGATATCCGTAAAGAATTAACCATTCTGAGAAATGGAGAAACTACACCGGAAGGAGATTTGATTGCAATGGGTGATCCTCAATCGGTTACTACCTACAATCAGAAAATTTATGTACCTAAAGCACTCAATAATAATTCTTGTGGCTATGGATCTATTCAGAATATTAGAATTTTACGCTTTGCAGAAATTCTCTTAATAAATGCAGAAGCAGCAAATGAATTGGGTAACACTGCTACAGCTATACTCAATCTGAATAAAGTCAGAGACAGAGCAGATCTTTTAGGAACAACAGCTTCCACTCAGACAGCATTGCGTGCAGCAATATGGCACGAGCGTAGAGTAGAGCTGGCTTTAGAAGGTGATCGTTTTGTAGACCTTGTAAGAACTGGTGAGGCAGCAACAGTGTTGGCTCCTTACGGATTCAAAGCTGGAAAAAACGAGGTTTTCCCAATTCCGCTGGATGCTATGAACGAAAGTGGAGGGGTGTTTACCCAAAACCCCGGTTATTAAAAATAAACCATAAACTTTAGAGGAGAATGAAAGTTCTCCTCTTCTTTTAGTTGAACCAGGTAAAAAAAAGATTTCATGAAAAGGACCGTATTATCAATTGCTGTAGCATCTTTATTCTTTGCATATTCTTGCAAAAATTCTCAGACATTAAAAAAGGAAACTGCTCAAGCCAACGCTGTGAAAAGTAACATCACCGATGAACAGCTCATGGACAGGGTTCAGAAAGATGCCCTGAAATATTTTTGGGATTATGCTGAACCAACATCCATGCTGGGAAGAGAGCGCTATCACGAAGACAATATTTATCCGGATAATGACAAACATGTAGTGACTACAGGTGGTTCAGGATTTGGACTGGCAACGCTTCTGGTAGGAGTAGAGAGAGGTTTTATCCCAAGACAAGAAGCTGTAAAAAGGCTGACCCATATGATGGATTTCCTTGCCAAAGCAGATCGTCATAAAGGTGCCTGGCCTCACTGGATCAACGGAGAAACAGGAAAAACAGTTCCTTTCGGAAAGAAAGATAACGGCGGAGACCTCGTTGAAACGGCATTTCTGACCTCAGGAATCCTGATGGTACGCGAATATTTTAAAAACGGGAATACAGAAGAAAAAGCTCTTGCCTCAAAATGCGATGAGCTTTGGAAAGGAATTCAATGGAACTGGTATACAAAAGGAGGTGAAAAAGTCCTGTACTGGCACTGGTCACCGGAATATCAGTGGGAAATGAATTTTCCGCTGGAAGGATACAATGAATGTCTGATTACCTACATCTTAGCCGCTTCATCACCTACACATCCTATTGATGCCGAAACCTATTACAAAGGCTGGACGAGAAACGGGAAATACCTTACAGATAAAACAAAATACGGACTTCCTCTGTATGTAAAACACAATTATGCCGAAGAATACGGCGGACCGCTTTTCTGGTCACAATATTCCTATATCGGTCTGGATCCTACCGGGCTTTCTGATAAACTCGTGAAAAATTATTTTGATTTAAACAAAAATCAAGTCCTTATCGACTATAAATACTGCGTTGAAAATCCAAAACAGTGGAAAGGTTACGGCCCAAACTACTGGGGACTGACAGCCGGTTATACAAGAAATAAAGACGGAAGTACAGGATACACCGCTCATATGCCAACCAATGACAATGGCGTGATCACACCTACCGCAGCACTGAGCAGCTTTCCGTACACCCCAAAAGAATCTATGAACTTTCTGAGATTCCTATATACCCAGAAACCGGAATTTATTGGGTCGGCAGGACCTTATGATGCAACGTCAGTGAATTACAACAACTGGTTTACACCAAGGTATTTAGCCATAGATCAGGGAACAATAGCGCCTATGATTGAAAACTACAGAACCGGATTCCTCTGGAAATTATTTATGAATGCACCCGAGATTCAGCAGGGGCTTAAAAAATTAAGTTTCCAGTCCGAGAAGTACGGAATCAAATAATCTGATTTTTAAATGCTATTTTTATTCAATAATAAATTATATTCAATCGAGAAAGCTTTCGTTCGTTTAAACAATTAGCCAAAATCGAATAACAATATGAAATTAAAACTGAAACATCTGCCTTTTTTACTCCTTGCATTTTCATTACAGGTGAATGCCCAGGAAATAAAAGCAGAGCTCAATAAAGAAATTAAAAGGACAGAGAAAATATCCTACATTCTCGATTACCCTCAAAAGGAAAAAGGCAGCGTTCCCCTGATCGTGTTCCTTCACGGTTCTGGAGAAAGAGGAAATAATCTTGAAGCTGTCAAGGCGCACAGTCCGTTTACTTATAAAAACCTGATCAAGGAACCCGTAGCTATTCTGGCACCACAGTGTCCTGCAGATTCATGGTGGGATACCATAACGGTTTATAACCTGATCAAAGAAATTCAGAAAAAATATAAAATTGATGACTCAAGAATTTACCTTACAGGACTTTCGATGGGAGGCTGGGGAACTTGGAAATTAGCTATGGAACATCCGGAAATGTTTGCAGCGGTAGTTCCTGTATGTGCTCCGGCAGACAGAGTAATGGGAGCCAATATTGATCGGTTTAAACAGTTGCCTGTAAAAATTTTTCACGGGGGGAATGATGATGTCGTTTCTCCAATGAATTCGATAGAAATGTATCAGGCTTTAAAAAAAGTAAACCCAACGGCTACATTAACTATTTTTCCCGATGACAATCATAATTCCTGGGATTCCACCTATTCAGACCCTAAACTGTACGAATGGATGCTGTCTAAGAAAAAAGGAGAATAGAGATTGGATAAATAGTGAAGAACTAAGAATTATATATGTTTAAAAAAGGCCGGAAAATGAAAATGTAACCAATTTTGAGCCCTAAAACATGAAGTTTGGAAAAACTAGCACTTGCGTTATCAACAAAAAACACCCCAGTAAACAATAAAATTAGAACTATAATTTAAGAAGATAGATTTATGAAAAAGTTAATTGTACTTGCAGCCTTAGCGCTTTCTCCCGTGTTTTCCGCACAGGAAATGGTAACAAAGCCGGTTCAGTCTTATCAGACAGCCCAGTATCAGGCAAAAAGAAAGGCTTTCGTAGAAAATCTTTTGTCTAAAATGACTTTAGATGAAAAGATTGGCCAGCTCAACTTGCCTACTTCCGGAGATTTTACAACAGGGCAGGCTCAAAGTTCAGACATCGGAAAAAAAGTAGAACAGGGATTAGTAGGAGGACTATTCAATATAAAAGGAGCTGAAAAGATCAAAGCAGTTCAGAAAGTCGCTATGGAAAAAAGCCGTCTGAAAATTCCTTTGATCTTCGGTATGGATGTTATCCATGGTTACGAAACCACTTTCCCGATTCCGTTGGGTCTTGCTGCTTCCTGGGATATGAACCTTGTACAGCAGTCTGCAAGAGTTGCTGCCAAAGAAGCTTCTTCAGACGGGATCAACTGGACCTTCTCGCCGATGGTGGATATTTCCCGTGAACCGAGATGGGGAAGGGTTTCCGAAGGCTCCGGAGAAGATCCTTATTTAGGAAGTGAAATTTCTAAAAATATGGTCTATGGCTATCAGGGAAAAGACCTTTCTGTTGGTAATACCATTTTAGCCTGTGTAAAACACTTTGCGTTATATGGTGCAGGTGAGGCTGGCCGTGATTATAATACTGTGGACATGAGCCATGTGAGAATGTTCAATGAATATTTTCCGCCCTATAAAGCCGCTGTAGATGCTGGAGTAGCTTCTGTAATGGCCTCTTTCAATGAAGTAGACGGAGTTCCGGCAACCGGAAATAGATGGCTGCAAACCGATGTACTCAGAAAAATGTGGAATTTCAAAGGTTTCGTAGTGACCGATTATACCGGGATCAATGAAATGACAGAACACGGAATGGGAGACCTTCAGCAGGTGTCAGCTTTAGCTTTGAAAGCCGGAGTAGATATGGATATGGTAGGAGAAGGGTTTTTAACGACTCTTAAAAAGTCTCTGAATGAAGGGAAAGTTACACAAGCTGAGATTGACATGGCAGCAAGACGAATTCTTGAAGCAAAATATGACCTTGGATTATTCGACGATCCTTACCGTTACGGTGATGCGAAACTGGCTGCAAAAGAGGTTTACAATATGGAGAACCGTAATGTGGCAAGAAGTGCAGCAGCTCAGTCTATGGTTTTATTAAAAAATGAGAATCAGGTATTGCCACTGAAAAAATCCGGTACCGTAGCCGTTATCGGTCCATTGGTAAATAACTCTCTGAATATGGCCGGAACCTGGAGCGTTGCTACAAAACATGCAGCTTCAGTGTCATTAGTACAGGGTCTTCAGGCTAATTATGGCAAAGAAGTGAAATTCCTTTCCGCAAAAGGTGCTAACATTGATTACGATGCCAAATTAGAAGATATTTATGCAGCTCATGGTAAAAAGACAGACCGAGACAGCCGTTCCAAAGAACAGTTATTAAAAGAAGCTGTTGATATAGCCAATAAAGCAGATGTTATTGTTTTGGCAATTGGAGAATCTGCGGAAATGAGCGGTGAGTCTTCATCAAGAACAGAAATTACCATTCCTCAGTCTCAGGTTGATTTATTAAATGAACTGAAAAAGACCGGAAAGCCGATAGCGATGGTACTTTATACAGGACGCCCTTTAGCTTTAACCAATGTGAAAGATACGCCTGATGCTATCTTGAACGCATGGTTTGCCGGCTCCGAAGCGGGAAATGCTATCTCAGATGTTTTATTCGGAAAAGTAAATCCTTCAGGAAAACTTCCGATGACCTTCCCAAGAAGCTTAGGACAGGTTCCGATTTATTATAATGCAAAAAATACCGGACGTCCGCTAAGTCAGGATAAAGTCGATAAATGTGTATACGAAAGATTCCGTTCCAATTATATGGATGAATGTAATACACCTTTATATCCGTTCGGTTATGGCCTGAGTTATTCTAAATTCAGTTATTCCGATATGTCAGTTTCCAATCCTAATCCAAAAGGAAATCAGACCGTTCAGGCTTCAGTAACGGTTACCAATTCAGGAAACTATGACGGAGCCGAAGTGGTACAGCTGTATATCAGAGATATGGTAGGAAGTATGACAAGACCGGTAAAAGAACTGAAAGGATTCCAGAAAATCTTCCTGAAAAAAGGAGAATCTAAAAAAGTAACCTTCGATATTACACCAGAAAGCTTGAAATTCTATAATGGAGAATTGAAATTTGACTGGGAGCCGGGAGAATTTGATATCATGATCGGAACCAATTCTGATGATGTGAAACACTCAAAAATCAACTGGACCAAATAATAATAGCTAAAGCCATTCTTTGAGTGGCTTTTCCTTTTTGGCATGATTTTTAATAGCACAGTTATAACTTTAAGATAATAATTATGAAAAAAACGATTTTACTTGGCGCAATGTTTTTGGGCTCTTTTATATTCGCACAGATCAAAGGTGGTGACAGAGATGCTCACGGATGTATTGGTTCGGCAGGATATACCTATTCCCAAATCAAAAAAGATTGTGTAAGGGTATTTGAGCAGAAGATTAAATTAACAGAAGTTGCCCCTAAAGGAAGCTCTACCTCAATGGCTGCCGTTATTTTCAGTAAAGATTTGAAAAAAGCCGAAGTTTTCGTTCCGGATACAGATGGAGAAAGCCTGATTCTTACAAGAGCGGGGAAAAGTAAAATCTGGAAAAAAGATGGATATGTATTGGTTCCTTTTAAAAAGAACGGATATCAGCTTAAAAAAGACAAGGTTGTGATTTATCAGTAAATCCAGATTATAAAAGTACAATTGAGACTGTCCGCTAAGACAGTCTCTTTTCTTAATTGCATAAAGAGTCTAATTTTTACGAAGACATATTTTTTACTAGAGGCCTGGAAAATTGTATACTATGATCGGAACCAATTCTGGTAATATAATATCCAGGAAATACATAACTAAATAATATAGTTGTAAACCTTTCAAAATGAGTGGCTTTTTTGTATCTTAGATTAACTAATACCTTTTTACTATTGTTATTGTATAAAAACTTAACCATTAATATTTTAATATGAGAAAAACTATTTTATTGTGCACAATGTTCCTCGGTTTTTTAGCCTTTGCCCAACAAAAATCGCCGGTTCTAGGAGGTGATAAAGACGTTCATGGCTGTAAAGGCTCCGCAGGCTATACGTATTCACAAATCAAAAATGATTGTGTGAGGGTCTTCGAACAGAAAATTAAATTAAAAGAAATAAGCTCAGATAAAAGTTACACTTCAATGACAGCTGTTATTTTTAGTAAGGATATGAAAAAAGCTGAAGTTTTCATTCCTTATGAAAATGCACAAAGCATTATCCTTGAGAGAGCAGGAAAAAGTAAAATGTGGAAAAGTGGAAGCTATATTAAAGAAGCTTATGTTTTAGTTCCTTTTAAGAAAAAAGGATATCAGATTAAAAAAGACAATGTTGTGATTTATCAATAAATCTCAATTTATAATATACATGCCGCTTCGAAAGAGCGGCTTTTTTATGAAATGCTGACAGGTTTTGATATGTTTTCAATTAAAAATATTCTTTGATAATTTTGAAAAAAATAAATAATTAAGATTAAATTATACTTTTAACTAAAAAAATGTATATTGGTATAACCAAATTATAGCGAAATCCGAAAAGCTGATAAGTAGGAAAAAACAAAAAAATAGTATTATGAAAAATCTAAAAAAACTTACAAAACAAGAATTGAAAACAGTTCAGGGAGGTATTCCTATGTGTTTACCAGGTTATTTCTGGTGTTCATTCGTGAGGAAATGTATTCCTGTAGGGTCAGAGTGCGGACTTGCTCTGTAGCATTTGATCCTTGCCCAAAACAAACAACAAAGCCGTTCGAAGAACGGCTTTTTATATATTTAGAATTAATAAATAGTCTTCAAAAAACAGGTTTTAATCTCTTTGAAAACCCAGAATAAAGGATCAGTTTTGAGTAAAATTTAAAACAGCATTCACAATTTTCATCTCTCACTGAAAATCCGTATTTTTGTACATCTAAAAGTAAAAGAAAGAATGAATTCCTACAAAAATCCATTGGAAGAGCGCTATTCCAGTGAAGAAATGTTGTTTAATTTCTCACATAATAACAAATTCCGTACCTGGAGAAAGCTTTGGATAGCTTTGGCTGAAATTGAAAAAGATTTAGGTCTTGATATTACAGACGGACAGATCGCTGAGCTGAAAGCCAATGCCGAAAACATCGATTACGATAAAGCAGCTGAGTACGAAAAAAAATTCCGTCATGATGTAATGGCTCACGTTCACACTTATGGTGATGTGGCGCCTTCGGCAAAAGGAATTATCCACTTAGGTGCTACTTCGGCTTTTGTAGGAGATAATACAGACCTTATTCAGATCCGTGACGGGCTTTTGATCTTAAAGAAAAAGCTGGTTAATGTGATGAAAAACTTAGCAGATTTTTCTATTCAGTATAAAGATCTTCCTACCCTGGGGTTTACCCATTTCCAACCGGCTCAGCTGACTACTGTTGGAAAAAGAGCTACACTTTGGCTACAGAGTTTGGTTCTTGATATTGAAGAGCTGGATTTCTTCCTGGAAACACTTCGTTTCAGAGGAGTAAAAGGAACTACAGGAACTGCTGCAAGTTTCTTAGAGCTTTTCAATGGCGACTACTCCAAAGTAAAGCACTTAGATAAAGAACTTTCAAAAAGATTTGGTTTCGAAAAAGTATTCGGTGTTTCGGGTCAGACTTATGACCGAAAAATTGATGCTAAAGTAGTGGCTTTATTAGGAAATATTGCGCAGTCTGCTCATAAATTCACCAATGATTTGCGTCTTCTTCAAAATCTTAAAGAAATTGAAGAGCCGTTCGAGAAAAACCAGATCGGTTCATCAGCAATGGCTTACAAACGTAACCCAATGAGAAGTGAAAGAATCGGAGCTTTGGCAAAATATGTAATGTCCCTGACGACAAGTTCTGCGATGGTAGCTTCTACCCAGTGGTTTGAAAGAACTTTGGATGATTCTGCGAACAAAAGACTGACGATTCCTCAGGCATTCCTTGCTGTTGATGCCATCCTGTTAATCTGGAACAACATCATGAATGGAATCGTTGTATATCCAAACAGAATCAACAAGCATATTATGGAAGAACTTCCTTTCATGGCCACGGAATATATCATCATGGAAGAAGTGAAAGCCGGCGGTGATCGTCAGGAAATTCACGAAGTGATCAGAGTTCATTCTATGGAAGCTTCCAAGAAGGTGAAAGAGGAAGGCAAAGAAAATGACCTTATTGAAAGAATCTTAAACGATGATTCTTTAAAACTAGATAAATCAAAATTAAAAGAAGTTTTAGATCCTAAAAACTTTATAGGTTTCGCACCGATCCAGACAGAGGAGTTCATCAGCAATGAAGTCCAGCCGATTCTGGATAAAAATAAAGATTTGATAGGACTGGAGGCTGATCTTAAAGTATAAAACATATGCAGTCCTTTTGGGCTGCATATTTTATTTGATTCAACATGAAAAGAATTCTTTTACTCATTTCCATGATACCCACACTTTCTTTTTCCCAGAAGAAAGAGGTTTTAAAATATTTTATTGCTAAAGATTCTTTGGTAGGAGTTAAGAATCAGAAAGGGGAAATTATTGTGCCTGCACAATTTAAAATCTTCTCAAACCTTGAAGATGGAGAATTAGTTGAGGGGGAAACTATTTATTTTGATGGTGTTAAAAAAGGAGAGGCAAAAGAAAAAAATGCATGGGGGTATGTTTACGACAAAAAAGGGAATTTCCTTTATAGACCTTTATTTTACGACAACGGAGCAGATTATTTTTCCGAAGGTGTCAGAAGGTTTGTTAAAAATGGAAAAGTGGGTTTTGTGGACAGAAATGGAAAAGTTGTTATTGAACCGACTCATGATTTTGCATCGCCTTTCAATTATGGTTACACTGCTTTCTGTGACGGTTGTGACTGGGAAAAAACAGAAGATGAGCACAAAGCAATCGTTGGGGGGACTTGGGGAGTAATGAATTTCAAAGGGGAAATGGCAATACCTATTTCAAAATCAGAGAATGCGGTAGAAATTGGAGAAAAATATTATCCAAACCCTTTTAATTATAATGAAAAGGAGAAGACGATTCTTCAGTTTTTCAATGAACAAAACAAGAAGCTTTCACAAATATATTATGTAAATCATTATACAAAACTCTCTGATAATGAGAAGAAGTTATTTTTTGAAATTGTAGAAAGACCAAAAGAAAATTTCCCGTTCTATCAGGTAAATACATATGATTATAGAAAAACGGAAGCAGGAATATCGGATTATCAATTTTTAATCTCAGAAGACGGTAAAAATATTTTTGCCCTTGAATTTGGAAATGAAAAAATCCCTTTTCAAAAATGGCTGAAAAATGAAACCGAACAGGCCCAGCAATTTCAAAAAGAACATCCCGACAATCCGAATAAATTAAGTAAATAAGTCTAATAATATTTAAATATCTGACATCTAATGTCTAATAAAAAAAGAATTTTCGTAGAAAAAAGAGGAATTTTCGATGTTGAAAGTCCAAAAATTTTTGATGAAGTAAAAGCGGTTGTGCCGTCAATCAAAAGTGTGAAAGTGTACAATGTGTACGATATTTTCAATTTGAATGACGGTGAATTCGAAAAGGTTGTCAACAGCACTTTCGTAGATCCGGTTACTGATATTTTACATGAAGAAAATCCTGCCGAAGGAATCCATTTTGCCATGGAATTTTTGCCCGGCCAGTATGACCAGCGTGCAGATTCTGCGCAGCAGTGTATTGCTTTGCTTACGGAGAATGAAAAATCAAAAGTAAGAAGCGGAAAGCTGATCCAGTTTGAAGGAGTTTCTGAAGCAGACCTTGTAAAGATCAAAGATCTTCTGATCAATAAAGTGGAATCTCAGGAAAAAGATCTTACCATCTTAAATATTCCTGCAGATGAAGTTCCGACAAAAGTTTTGATCCACGAAGGTTTTATCAGTTTTGATGATACAGAACTTGAAAACTTTTACAATAATCACGGCTTTGCTTTAGGATTGGACGACCTGAAATTCATTCAGGAATACTTTAAAACAGAAAAAAGAAACCCTACCGAAACGGAACTGAAGGTTTTAGACACCTATTGGAGCGACCACTGTCGCCATACCACTTTTGAAACAGAATTGTCAGACATTCTGTTTGAAGGAGATTTTAAACATACATTGGAAACCATTTTCAATGACTATATCGAAAAAAGAAAATTCTTAGGCCGTGAGCTGAAGCCGATCTCTTTAATGGATCTGGCAACAGTATGCGGAAGATACTTCCATAAAACAGGTAACCTGGAGAATCTTGTTGTTTCTGACGAGATCAATGCATGTACCATCCAGATCGAAGCAGAATACGACGGTAAAAAAGAGCCATGGTATTTATTATTCAAAAATGAAACCCACAATCACCCTACGGAAATTGAACCTTTTGGGGGTGCTTCAACCTGTTTGGGAGGTGCCATCAGAGATCCTTTGTCCGGAAGATCATTTGTATTTCAGGCGATGAGACTGACTGGTGCTGCCGATGTTTTGGAACCGGTTGACAAAACTTTACCGGGAAAATTACCTCAGAAAACCATCACAAAACAGGCTGCCAACGGGTATTCATCTTATGGAAACCAGATCGGTCTTGCCACAACAATGGTTTCGGAGATCTATGATGAAGGCTACAAAGCCAAAAGAATGGAAGTAGGCTTTGTTACCGGAGCAGTTCCTGTAGATTGGGTAAGACGTGAAAAACCTGCCAATGGTGATTCTATCATCATTTTAGGTGGTGCAACAGGCCGTGACGGTGTTGGTGGAGCAAGCGGAAGCTCAAAAGAGCAGGACGAAACCTCTATTCATACCATGAGCTCTGAGGTTCAGAAAGGAAATGCCGTTGAAGAACGTAAAATTCAGAGACTGTTCAGAAACCCTGCAGTAACAAAACTTATCAAAAAATCTAATGATTTCGGAGCAGGAGGTGTTTCTGTAGCCATCGGGGAAATTGCAGATTCCTTAGAAGTGAATCTTGATGTTTTACCTTTAAAGTATGAAGGATTAAACGGAACTGAGCTTGCTATTTCCGAATCTCAGGAAAGAATGGCGGTTGTAGTTGATCCGAAAGATAAAGAGCAGTTCATCAAATTCTGTGAAGATGAAAACATTGTAGCTGTAGAAGTAGCAAAAGTGACCGATTCTGGAAGAATGCAGATGTTCTGGAAAGGAGATAAAATTGTTGACCTTTCAAGAGAATTCTTAGATACCAACGGATGTTCAAAATCACAGGATGTAAAAATTACCCATCTTGAACACGTAAAAGAAGAAACAGCATCTTTTACAAAAGAGAACTTCCTTAAAATATTAAGTGATAAAAATGTAGCTTCACAAAAAGGATTGCTGGAAATGTTCGACTCTTCTGTAGGAGGAACAACAGTAGCGATGCCTCTTGGAGGAAAATATCAGCAGACGCTGATGGAAGGAAGTGCTCAGACGCTGCCGATTCTGGGAGCAAAAGATATTGAAACTGTTTCCTTCGCAAGCTGGGGATTTGATACCGGAATTTCAAAACAGAATTCACTGTTGGGAGCTTCCTATGCCGTAGTGGAAAGTGTTGCTAAAATTGCTGCCATGGGTGGTGATTACAAGAATATCAGATTGAGCTTCCAAGAATATTTCGAAAAACTGGGGCAAAATCCCGAGAAATGGGGTAAACCTTTAGCCTCTCTTTTAGGAGCTTATGATGCCCAGATTAATTTAGGCCTTGCGGCTATCGGAGGAAAAGATTCTATGAGCGGTACTTACCAGGATCTGAATGTTCCGCCAACATTGATTTCATTTGCCTGTGCCAATGGTGACAAGAAAAATGTAATTTCCCCGGAATTTAAGCAGGCTGGAAACAAAATATATTTCTTCAGCCATACTCCTCAGGAAAACGGACTTCCAAACTATGAAAGCTTAAAAGAAATTTTCGAATTTATTTTTGAAAATATCAAAGCCGGAAAAATTGTTTCCGTAAAAACCATTAAGGAAGGAGGTGCTGCGGTAGCTTTAGCAAAAATGAGCTTTGGAAACAGGCTGGGAGCAGAGATCAATATTGACGAAAATGCTTTATTGGCTAAAAACATAGGTAGCTTAATCATTGAATCAAAAGAAGAGCTGAGTAATGCTTCTCTTCAGCAGATCGGTGAAGTAAAAGACTCAGGTGTTTTAACGATAAACGGTTTGGAATCTACGATACTGGATCTTGTTGCAGCGTATACCGGAACATTCGAAAACCTTTTCCCAACCAGGGAAAAAGAAAAGCTGACGGTTGAGATCGATGAGAAATCAAACTCAATCCATCCAAGAAATATTATTATTAAAAAGCATGGAATTGCTCAGCCGAAAGTATTTGCTCCTGTATTTCCGGGAACAAACTGCGAGTACGATACCTTAAATGCATTCCAGAAAGAAGGTGCTGTGATCAGCAGTCTGCCTTTGAAAAATATCAGTCACCAATTGCTGGACGAAAGTATTGATGCATGGGTAGAAGAGATCAGGACATCCCAGATTCTGGCATTCTCTGGTGGTTTCTCAGCAGGGGATGAGCCGGATGGTTCTGCTAAGTTCATCGTAAACGTTCTGAAAAACGAGAAAATGAAAAACGCTGTTCACGAATTACTGGACAGAGACGGCATGATCATCGGTATCTGTAATGGTTTCCAGGCATTGGTTAAATCCGGTCTGTTACCTTACGGAAGAATCAAAGATCTGGATGAAAACTCTCCGACGTTGGCCCACAATGCCATTAGAAGACATATTTCCCAGATGGTAAATGTAAAGGTGATCAACGACGACAGCCCTTGGTTAAAAGGAATGAAAGACCAGGTATTTACTATTCCTATCTCGCACGGAGAAGGTCGTTTCATGGCTTCCGAAGAAGAAATCAAAAAGCTTTACGAAAACGGACAGATCGCTACCCAGTACATAGATCTTGATGGAAACATCGCCCACGGGATGCCTTTTAATCCTAATAATTCATTATTCGGAATTGAAGGAGTGACCAGCCCATGCGGAAAGATTTACGGAAGAATGGGGCATCCTGAGCGTTTTGCAGAAGGCCTCATGAAAAACATACCGACTGCGAATTACCACAACATATTCAAAAACGGAGTAGAATACTTCAAATAAAATAGAAATGACCGCCACAGAATGGCGGTCATTTTTTATATTTACCAAGATTAAGCGTATAAAAATTAAATAAGGATTGGAATCAGGTAGAAACAAAATTATTATAAATGGCAGCCATTTTTCAGACCTGCCCGGATTCTATGATGAAGTTTCTTCAGTGTTGATGAAAGAGACAGACTGGAAAATAGGAACACTGGACGGCTTGGATGACATTCTGTACAGCGGTTTCGGAGTATTTGAAAGCGGAGAGGAAATTGAGATCATATGGAAAGAGTCCCAAAAATCAAAAGAAGATTTAGGTCTTGAATTAACCCGGAATTTTTACGAAAATAAAATCAGGCAGGGAAAACCATTTAACATAGAGTTGATACAGCAAAAACTGGATGATTTGCTTTCAGGAAAAGGGCAGACCCTCTTTGAAATTTTAGTTGAAATTATAGAATCCCATAAAAATATTACACTAATTTTGGAGTGATAAAAAAAACTAGATTCTAACATCTAATATCTAGCTTTCTAAAATATGAAGAAAATGATTTACGGGCTGTTCTTTGGAGACAGCATTACGTATGGAGAATATGACGGAGTATTCGGAGGATGGGTTGATATTCTTAAAAGATATGCCCTGCAGCAGTTTCATGAAGGAAGCAACGAGGTGATCCTTTTTAATCTTGGAATAGGAGGCGAAACCACAGAAGGCCTGTTGAAACGGATGCCTTATGAGCTGGCAGCCAGAAATTCAGCCGAAGGAAATATTGTTTTTATCGGGTATGGAGCCAATGATCTGGTCATCAAGAACGGAGGATCTATGGTAAATCCTGTCCAGTTCAGAAGCAATATGATGGAGGCCATTCAGCATGCAAAACAGTATACGAATGATATTTACCTGGTAAGCATTCTCCCTGTTTCCCGGGAAGTAGACGGTGTGAAGACTGCAACAGGGAAATTAAGAACAAATGACAACGTTCTTGTTTATAACCGGATTCTTAAAGATCTCACTGTTGAAAATGCTCTGCATTACATTGATTTTTACGCCGCATTCTTAAGAGATAAAGAAATTTTACTTTCCGGAGACGGTGTTCATCCCAATGAAAAGGGATATGGCATAATGGCTGAAACCGCAATCCCAATTATAGAAAAATATTTATGATTAATTTATCTTAATTTGGTGAAATATCATTTTTATTTGTAGTTTTATACTGACAAATAAAAAAATATGAAAAATCTAAAAAAACTTAACAGACAGGAACTAAAGAGTGTCAATGGAAAAGGGGTAAATCCACCTTTGATTACTGTCCCTCTTGATGAAAACGGACATTGTAATTATCCTTATGGCTGGTATTGTCCAAAATTTAACGGCTGTATGACCTCCGAATCCTGGGACTTTCACTGCGCTTAAAAAATTCAGGCATTTCTTTTCAGAAGTGCTTTTTTATTGAAATATATATTTCCAGTAAACAATAATTCCTACTGCAACAGATCCAATTGCCATCAAAAGAACCGCTCCCGCAGAAATATCTTTAATAAAACCAATTCTTTTATCAAAATCAGGCTGGACCATATCACATATCTTTTCTATAGCCGTATTGAATATTTCAGCACTTAAAACACCCGTTGAAGCCATAAGGATTAGAGCTGTATCAAGCGGTGAAAGCTTAAAATAAAATATCAGAATCAGGTTTATAAAAAAAGCAGCAAGTTCGATCCGGAAATTTCTTTCCGTTTTTATCATCTGGAAAATACCCCGGAAAGCATTTAAAAAACTTCTGTGAACAGGCGGTTTTTGCATAGCTTGTTTTTAACAAAGATAAGATTTGTAATTTTGATGCAAGTGAAATATTCAGTACCCATTCTCAGATCAATATTCACTCATTAATGAGAAAATAAAGATCAGAATTAAAGATCAGAATTAAATCCGGGCGTTAAAATCATGTCTTAAATCAGCTTAATGATATTTGTTCAAAACTCCTTAAGATTATTTTTTTCATTATAGTTTCTATTTATTATATTTGTAGAAACTTATTTTTAAATCTATGAAATTTATTATTTCAAGTGGTGAACTGCAGAAAGCATTGCAAACTGTAAGTGGCGTAATATCAAGCTCTCAATCGAGACCGATTTTAGAAAACTATCTTTTTGAACTAGACGGAAATAACGTTACCATTACAGCATCTGATGGCGAGACTACTCTTGTTACCTCTCTGGACGTAAAGTCTGATGATTCGGGTAAATTTGCCGTTCCTGCTAAAATTTTTCAAGATTTTATCAAGACGTATGGAGAACAGCCTTTAACGTTCGTTGTAAAGGATAATGCAGAAGGAACCGGAAGCCAGCTTGAGATTTTAGATGAGAAAGATAATTTCGCTGTAGCACTGGATAACGCTGATGATTATCCCGAACTTCCCGAATTTGATGCGTCTCAAACAGTGGTAATGCCGGCAGGAGTTTTATCTGAAGCGTTGACAAACACTCTTTTTGCAACAAGCAATGACTCTCTTCGTCCCGTAATGACGGGAGTATTGTTCCAGTTTGGAGAAAATGAAACCAATTTTGTTTCTACGGACTCCCACAGACTGGTAGTTTACAAAAGAACAGACCTGATGAATGCCGAGCCAATGGAATTTATCATGCCTAAGAAACCTTTGAATATTTTCAAAAATATTCTGGCCAGCTCTAACGAAGACGTTACCATCGACTTTAATGAGAATATGGCTAAGTTTACTTTTGGAAAGCATATCTGGATCTGTAGACTGATAGACGGTAAATACCCTAATTATACAGCGGTAATCCCGAAAGAAAATCCCAATGTACTGACGATCAACAGAAATCTTCTTCTGGGAGCGATCAAAAGAGCATCAATTATGTCCAATAAATCTACGAATCAGGTACGATTTAAACTGTCTGCCAACATTCTTCACCTTCATGCAGAAGATACAGAATATGCAAACAAAGCGGATATGCAGATTCCTTGCGATTATAATGGGGAAGACATTAATATTGGTTTCAGCTCTAAGTTTTTAACGGAAATGCTTACCATTTTAGGTTCTGATGATATCACTATGAAAATGTCTCAACCGAACAGACCGGGGATTATCGAACCTCTTGACGGTCTTGAAGAAAGTGAAAATATACTGATGTTATCAATGCCGGTAATCGGATTGTAACATTTAAATAAATAAAGCTATAAGAGATTGAATTTTTCAGTCTCTTTTTTTATTTTAAACAAGCTCAGACTTTTTAGAGAGTATTTTATTGGAATAATTACAAATTCTAAAGATAATATCAACATATTTATCTTTTTTATAGGAAAATTTGCTCATTCGGCAAGAAGGAATTAATAAAAACTATTTGTTTTAAAATGATTGCTAAATTTCTCTATTTCTTAAAAAAACACGACATTTGTACGGGAAAAATCGTGCAGTACATAGTGTGCGGAAATTCAATAATTTTTCAAAATATAGCAAATGAAAATATCAAACAACTGGCTTAAAGACTTTATCAAAACGGAACTGAAAACGGAAAGGATTGGAGAATTCCTGACAGATATAGGTCTTGAAGTGGAGGGGATAGAAAAATTTGAAAGTGTAAGGGGGAGTCTGGAAGGTATTGTCGTAGGAAAAGTATTGACCTGCGAAAAACATCCGAATGCAGATAAACTAAAAAAAACAACAGTTGATGTAGGCAATGGGAAAATATTAAATATTGTTTGCGGTGCTCCCAATGTTGAAGCAGGACAGACAGTTCCTGTAGCTGTTGTCGGAACTAAGATCTATGATAAAACCGGAAACTTTTTTGAGATCAAAGAAGCAAAGATCAGAAGTGAGGTTTCTCAGGGAATGATCTGTGCAGAAGATGAACTTGGCCTTAGTGAAGACCACGGAGGAATTATGGTTTTGGATGAAACTAAATATGAAGTAGGGAAGAACTTTGCTGACTATTTTGAATTGGCCAACGATGAAGTGATCGAAATCGGGTTAACGCCCAACAGAACAGATGCCATGTCACATTATGGTGTGGCAAGAGATCTTCATGCTTTTCTTTCCACCAACCAGCAAAAATCAACGTTTGAAAAACTGAATTCTGAAGTTTTGAATGGTGAAGGCTCACATAACTTTACTTTAGAAGTGGAAGACGCTGAGCTATGCCCAAGATATATCGGAGCTGTCATTGAAGAAGTGAAAATAGCCGAATCTCCGGCCTGGTTAAAAGACAGACTGAAAGCAATAGGTTTAAGCCCGATCAACAATATTGTAGATATTACGAACTATATTCTTCACGGTTACGGACAGCCACTTCATGCATTTGATGCTGATAAAATCACTGGCAGTAAAGTAAAAGTGGGTACAGTAAAAGAAGGAACGAAATTTACTACCTTGGATGGTGTTGAAAGAACTTTGAATGGTTCTGAAGTCATGATCAAAGACGGTAATGATAACCCAATGTGTATTGCAGGAGTTTTTGGCGGTGCCAACTCAGGAGTTTCTGATGAAACAAAAAACATATTCCTGGAAAGCGCTTATTTCAATCCGGTTGCCGTAAGAAAAGGGGCTAAATTTCATGGTTTAAATACAGATGCTTCTTTCAGATTTGAAAGAGGAGTAGACCCTAATATTACCAGGACAGCAATAACCCATGCCATCAAAATGATTCAGGAGATTGCAGGAGGGAAACTGGTGGGCGATCTGTTGGAGGAATATCCAAAGAAAATAGAAGATAATTATGTGATCATCAGATTCTCAAAGATCGAACAGATCTTAGGAACAAAGATCCACAGAGAAAAAGTAAAGGAAATTCTGAAATCTCTTGAAATCCAGGTTTTAAATGAGATCCAGAATGGGCTTGAAATCTCTGTTCCTGCTTACAGAGCAGATGTAACGAGAGAAATTGACGTAATTGAGGAAATCCTGAGAATTTACGGATACAATAAGATTGATGCTCCGCAGAAAATATCATTTACACCGGTAAAATTAAGTGCTAACGATCAGGATGAGCTCGAGAATAACTGGGCAAGAACACTGCAGGGACTTGGCTTCAACGAAGCTATGAACAACTCGCTGACTTCTGTAAAAGATGAAACCGATGCTGTAAAATTGCTGAATCCATTGAGTGGTGACCTTGCCTTCATGAGAAAATCTTTACTGGAAGGACTTCTTCAGAATGCAGTGTACAACATTAACAGAAAGAATCAGGATATCAAATTCTTTGAATTCGGGAAAATTTATCATAAAAAAGATAAATATGAAGAAAGAAAACAGCTCGCCCTTCTTGTTACCGGAAGAGACGTGGCTGAAAACTGGCTTCAGCCTAAATCAGCAGTAAGCTTCTACAATCTTAAAGCGTATGTAAAAGTATTATTAGAGAAACTGGGAGTTGATTATAAAGAAACTGCTTTAGCAGATGAAAGGTTCTCCGACTCATTAGCTTATGAAGCCGGAGGAAAAACTTTAGTAAGAATTGGAAAAGTATCTCCGGTTTTACTGAAAGACTTTGATATTGATCAGGAATGTTTCTATGCAGAAATAGAGCTTGAACTGGCTCAGGAATTACGTTCTAAAAATGTACTTAAGTTTAAAGATATTCCTAAATTCAACAAGATCAGAAGAGATCTTGCTTTATTGATCGATAAGAATATAAACTATCAGGATCTGTATCAGACTGCGAAAAAGAATAAATCTCCTTTCATCAAAGGGATTAACTTATTCGATGTGTATGAAGGGAAGAACCTTCCGGAAGGAAAAAAATCTTATGCGATGAGTTTTGAACTTCTTAATGAAGAAAAAACATTGGAAGAGAAAGAAATTTCTGAAGTAATGGATTCTCTGATCAAAGCATTCCAAAAAGAATACAACGCAGAATTAAGATCTTAATTCAGATAAAATATAACAAAAAAACGGGCTTCAGCCCGTTTTTTTGTTTTGTAATCATTGCAAATTAAATTCTACATAATCTTACAGTATATATTTTCAAGTATAAAGATCTGCTCAATCAGCCAAATCTGCGAGAGAAAAAAGAAATTTAATGATCTTCAGATTACCATTCCATAGAAACGGGCTTTAGCCCGTTTTAACAATGCCCAGGATGATTGGCTTTAGCCAAAAATTAAACCATCATCTAAGAAGTAAACAAAGTTAATTTAAAGACATTAATCCCACTGATCCTTAGAAGTTAATCCTAAAATAGAACTTTTCGAAAGTAATAAAATTCCTCTCGGTCCGTTTAAATAATATAATTTCCTTAAATTTGAGTAAATCAAAAAGAATAAAATGAAAAATCTTTTTTTAAGTATAGCTGCGGCTGCCGTTCTGGCATCTTGCGGTACATTGTCCAGTGCTTCTGCATCTAAAGTAGGAAAGGCACAGCCTTCACTGGCCAATACAAAATGGACATTGGCAGATAATGTGAAAGGTAAGGTTCCGACCCTTAATATTGAAGGAGAAAAGATCAATGGAAATGGAGGATGCAACAACTATTTCGGAACAGCCAAGATAGATCCTTCCACAGGTGATTTTTCTGCCGGACAGATGGGATCTACCAGAATGATGTGCAACAATATGAGCGTTGAGCAGAATTTTATGGATATGGTGGGGAAAGCCAACAAATATGTGATTTCCGGTACTACCTTAGAGCTTTATAAAGACAATTTACTGCTGTTGAAATTCAATAAAGCGGAATAAAATAAAAAGGAACTCAATTTGAGTTCCTTTTTTATGTTTAGGTAGTTATTTATTCTTCCTCTTCTTCGTCGTACTTAGCCAACTCTTCATCACACCATTTAAATGCAGCCTCTACAACTTTTGTAGCTTCGTCTGCCATAGTTTCTTCATCGTCACCTTCCAAATCATCTAGCCACTCAACTTCCTCTTCCTCAACGTTTAAGATAAATCTTGGATATTCTGTGTGAACTACGAATAAATCTTCAGGAAATTCCGAATTGTCTGCTAATAAAAACTTTGGTAATTTCATTTTTTTATATTTTAACTTTAATCAAAGATAATAAAATTATTGATATTTGTTCCTGTTGATTTTAATTTTTTGCAAAACTTTATACCTTGTAAGAGTCGTTCTGCGGAGCGTATCTTCAGGCTTGAAAGTAAGGGTAATATCAGGGTTTACCGTACTTAAAAGTTCAGCAACCTGTATTCTTTCAAGACTTTCTTCATTTAAAATAAAAAACTGTATAGGAACTTTATCCAGTTTCTCGCTTTTTAAAAAATCTGAGGCAGCTCTTCTGTTTTCAAGATAATTTCCTTTGGACAGCCAGGTGAAGGCGAGTCCGGATAATAGGCTCAGTGCAGTGATTGCATAGGTTTTAGTATTGAAAATCCTGAAAAGTCTGTTAAAGTAAATAAGCCATACAGGGATTATAAAAGGTCCTATAATTCTGTAATCCAATGGAATGACCGAATAAAAATACTGGACAAAATAAGAGCATACAATGCCGGAAATACTGATAATGATAAAGAAATATTCCGTTTCAGACAGCTTATTTTTTATAAAAAGATAAATCATCAAAAAGATATTCAAAGCACCAATGCCATAAATACCATAATTGATAAAGCTTCCCCGGGGATCTGCAATATGGATGAAAGGATTGAATGAAGTAGTCAATCCCTCTATCAGCTCTTTCATTAACTTGGAAGTGGGGTGAATTCCCATAACCAGAGCCTGATTGATATAATTTTCATTAAAATAATCAATAAATAGAAGTTTATAAGCTCCCACAAACAAAATTCCTATACTACTGGAGATAATAAATACCGATGAATATTTTTTTCTCAAAAATATCAGACCGTAAAGTCCGGTTCCTCCAATAAAGAATAAAGCACTATACCTGATATTATAAAGAGCAATTAATGAAAGCGAGAGATAAAAAATAGCTTTTCCTTTTTCTAATTTTCCTGTAATGATCTGCGAGGCAGTATATAAAAATAAAAACACAAAAGGAATAATAAGGGCTTCGCTCATCGTATAGGCAAACAATGACACAAAGATGAACAATCCGCATACTGCAATGGCTTCACGTTTATAGAACTTTTTTTTCCAGCAGAAATAAATAATAAAAAGATAAGCAGCAATTCCAAGAGCCTTACTTCCCCAGAACTCGTCGAAGCCAAGGAATGTAAACAGCCTGATGCCAACAGGATAACCTACCGGAGTGGTAGTATTGTCAATAGTAGGAAGACCATGCGCGAATCTCATAAAACGGATAGAATCGGGATTTACCCTTCCTTTCTCATTTAATATAAAACGAAGAATGGTCATCATTACAGTGATGATGACCATTGCTATCTGGATATTTCTTTCCTTTAATTTCATTCAGTTATTTCAAAAACATTTTTGAAACTTTTTCAGCTTTTTTGCTTTCCGAATAATCATAGAAACCTTCTCCCGACTTTACACCCAGTTTTCCGGCCATTACCATATTTACCAAAAGTGGGTTCGGAGCATATTTAGGGTTTTTGAAACCGTCGTACATGACATTAAGAATGGCAAGACAGATATCAAGACCGATAAAATCTGCCAGCTGAAGCGGTCCCATCGGATGTGCCATACCAAGCTTCATGACCGTATCAATTTCTTCTACACCAGCCACTCCGTTGTAAAGTGTTTCAATAGACTCATTGATCATGGGCATCAGAATCCTGTTGGCAACGAAACCAGGGTAGTCATTCACTTCTACAGGGACTTTACCCAGTGTTTTGCTCATTTCATAAATAGCATCAAAAGTTTCCTTGGAAGTAGAATATCCTTTGATGATTTCTACCAGCTTCATAATAGGAACCGGATTCATAAAATGCATTCCGATTACTTTATCAGCTCTTTTGGTAGCCGCAGCGATTTTTGTAATAGAAATTGAAGAAGTATTCGTAGCCAGGATACAGTCCGCAGGTGCAAATTCATCCATCTGTCCGAAGATCTTCAGTTTCAGATCCTGGTTTTCAGTGGCTGCCTCTACGACTAGATCTGCGTTACCTGCCGCTTCTTTAAGCGCTGTAAAAGTACTGATGTTTCCTAATGTTTCAGCTTTCTGCTCTTCTGTAAGGTTTCCCTTTGCAATTATTCTGTCAAGGTTAGTTGTAATTGTTTTCAGTCCTCTGTCCAGAGCATCCTGCGATACATCTACCAGATTTACTTTGAATCCGCTTTGTGCAAAAGTATGCGCAATCCCATTTCCCATGGTTCCAGCTCCAATAACTACAATGTTTTTGATCATTTTTTTCTTTTATTTTTTATAGATAGTTAAATTTTTAATATCTGCTAAATCAGATTTATAAACAGTCACCGCCGGATCGAAATCCACCGTGCCGTCACTGTTCTGTTTTCTGGTTTTATTTTGTGAAGTAATAACAGATTCAAGGCCTTTTTTGAAGGCAGCTTTCTGTTTTTTATTCAGTTTGTCTGTCCCGATGTATAAAGTAAATTCACCTTCTCTTCCCAAGCCACTTTGTTCCAGGATTTCAAAAGCTCTCAGCTTATTGCTCTTCTCAAACTTTTTCAGATAATCTGTCACAGGTTTTGTAGAAGGTGTTCCGCAGCAGATACTGCCATAGCTTATGCGTACGTAGTTCATGCTCTTTTGCGAAAAAAAGAATGCAGAACAGAAAAGAAATGTTGCTAATACTATTTTTTTCATACTCATAGTTTTTCCGGATTAACGAACAAAATTCACCGGTTTTTCAGCTTTAAAAATAAGCTTAATATTTTACTTATTAAAATCATCCCAGACTGCTTTCGAAATATCAGAAACCATTTTGCAGTTCACAGCATCACTTTCCATGGAATTGCTTACAAATATGGCAATTGCGTAATGTTTTCCGTTCAGAAGCGTAATGATTCCCATGTCGTTTTCAGCAACGGTGAGTCCTTCGTTATTTTTTCCGGAAGCACCAGTTTTATGGGCAACAGGTGTGTTTTTAGGAAGCTGTTCAACAATTTTATTCGTACCGGTTTTCGTGCCGATCATAATCTGCATTAAATAATCTGTAGACTTTTTTGAAAGCAGTTTTCCATCATAGAACTTTTTAAGAAGCTGTACAGCAGAATTGGGAGTGCTGTAATTGTCGTACTGCGTTTTCCAGTTTTTATGCATATCATCTTCGTTGCGCTTGATCTGAAAACCTTTTACTCCTTTGCTATCCATAAACTTCTGAACCGTCTGCGTACCCCCGATTAGTTTCAACAAAAGGTCACAGCCGTTATTGTCACTTAATGCCACCGTATAATCCAATACCTCTCCCAAAGTGAGTGAAATATTGGCATCAGGATACTTTTCACGGATAGGCGACCAGGTGTTTTCCAGCATATCTTCTTTTTTGAAGAAAAGTTTCTGATCCAAAGACAGCTTTCCTTTATCCACAAGATCTAAAACGGCACACGCAATATGAAATTTGAAAACACTTAAAGTAGGAAGTGGTTTGTCCCCGTTTTTATTGTATTTAAAATTATTTTCAAAGCCCAGCACAGAAACTCCAACCGTTGCTTTTTTACCTTCGGTAATAGAATTTATTTTCTGCTCCAAAACAGATTTTTGAGCCACAGCCAACGACGAAATCAGAAGAAAGAAAAGTCCTATTTTTTTCATAGTATAATGATTAAAGAAAAATCCCTTTCAGATACTAAAAGGGATTTGCAATTTAAGATAATTATTAGTCTATTTCAAAATAATTCAGATTAGAACCACTGCTTTCAAAGTGGAGCCTGATTTTATTTGTTCCTTGCTTCAGAGATAGGTTCTTAACCGAAACTGTTTTCCAGTTTTCATCTCCTCCGGTGGAGGGCAGTGAAACTTTGGCCAGCAGTTTTCCCGAAGCATCTTCCAACCTGATACCGGCATCATTCTTACCCGCATATCTGATGCTGAAGGTATATTTTTTCTCGGATTTTGCATCAATGGTATACTGAAGCCATTCTCCCGCTTCCGTTTTACCCACATAATAAGTATTGGTAATGCCGTCATGGTAAATATCCACACCGTCATTTCTCATCTGCTGCCCGGAATTCCATTCCGATCTTTTCTTCGGATCACTTACCCAAAGGTTGATAAAATCTTTATCCAGATAAGCCGAACCCATTCTACCCAAATCATAGTCCGAAGCAAATACTCTTCCCGGAATCTGATGTTTTTTAAACGGTTTTGCCGACTCGTCGTTAACCTGTCGGAACATGGCATCTATAATGTCATTCTTGATCTCCACATTACTGAATTTATAATTCTCCGCGATCTTCATCAAGGCTTTTGTGGCAAAGTCTTTAGAAGGTTTTTCGCCACCGTTTTTCCAGTAATTCAGGAGTTTTTCATATTCAGGAGTAATTTTGACATTGGTAATTCCTGCAATATTATCGATCTTTTTCATCGGCCAGAATGCATATCCGATATGATGTCTGTCCAGAAGCTGGATCAGCTCCGTAAACCATACATTGGAGTTTTCCCCGGTTTCCCCGAGCCAGATAGGCATGTTGTGTTTTGTCCTGAGATCAAGAATAGACTGTATGGTTTCATCATTATTATAATTCCAGTATTTATGAAAGCTGAATGCCATATTGCTGTCCCAGATCGGAATCAGTCCGTTATAATTGTTTCCCCATCCGTTTCCTTCAATAAATATGATATGCTTTTTATCCGTTTCCCGGATAGCAGCTGTAATGTCTTTCTGCAGTTTCCAGAGCGGAGCGTTCGACATTTCATCGGTACCGTTCGGGTTTTTTCCGGTGAAATTGATATTCGGCTCATTGATCAGGTCATAACCGCCGATCCACGGCTCATCCTTATACCGCTCAGCCAGCTTTCTCCACAAAGCGATTGTTTTATTTTGATTTTCAATGCTTTCCCAGAGAGAAGGTTTTGTTTTATCGTTGTCTGAAATGTTGACGTCATTTCCCTGTCCGCCCGGTGCTGCATGAAGATCAAGAATCAGGTATATTTTATTGGCGGCACACCATTTCAGAAGGTCATCTGTCATTTTAAAACCTTCTTCCAGCCATGTATTCTGTCCTTTTACCGGTTCCTTTTCAATGGGAGGAGTATATAGATCATAATGCATCGGAAGCCTTACGGAATTGAAACCCGCTTTAGCAAGAAAATCGATATCCTGTCTGGTGATACCGTTTTTCAGGTAAGCTTTATAGAAATCCTTCATTCCGTCTTCCCCAATTAATTCAGTGATTTTCTCTTTGATCTTGTGCTGAGGCCCTGCAAAATCAGCTGTTTTCAGCATATATCCTTCCTGAAGCATCCACCCGCCAAGGCCCAGGCCCCGCAGCTGGATGTTTTCTCCCTTGTCATTAATTATTTTCTGTCCGTCAGTTTTTAATAATTGTGATGTCCCAAATTGAGACAATAATAAAGCAGATAATAGAATGGCTCTTTTCATATAGATTTATTTATTTTAAATTATAGGAGAGAATTACAGAACAATAGTTTTAAGAAAGACAAATATATTTAAAAAATCCAGAACAAAAATTAAATTTTTGCAATGAAAAGATTATTTCCGAGAAAAAAGGAAATAGTCAATCTTGTTCTGTGTTAACGACAAAATATATCAGGCTGTCATTCCAAATGACAGCCTGATATAATATATAAACCGTTGCATACTTTTGAATCCTTGTATTTCGGAAATAAGTGAAACGCCTTTGTTATCTTATTTAAAGAAATGGATGTCAATTCTTTGTCTTTCTTTGCGTTTAATGTGTACAAAGATAAAGCTTAGAATAAATCTTATTTTGAAATCAGTCGTACAATTTCAAGAGCAACCTTTAAAGCTTCCGTTCCGTCTTCCAGGGAAACTTCCACATTTTTGCCGTCAGTAATGGCATCTGCAAAAGAATTTAATTCATCAAGGATGGCATTATTGGGTTCAATATTAGGGTATTCAAATAAGATCTGGTTCTTTTCTCCGTCAGCATTTTCAATAATCATATCAAAAGGAGTAGGGTTTTCAGGAGCGTCTTTCATCCGGATCACTTCAGCTTTTTTCTCCAGAAAGTCAACAGAAATATACGCATCTTTCTGGAAAAAACGGCTTTTTCTCATGGCTTTCATAGAAATTCTGGAAGTGGTAAGGTTGGCTACACAGCCGTTTTCAAATTCTATTCTGGCATTGGCAATATCCGGAGTTTTACTTACCACACAGACACCGCTCGCATGAATATTTTTAACCTTAGATTTAGCCATGCTCAGCAAAATATCCAGATCATGAATCATAAGGTCCAGTACTACAGAAACATCCGTCCCTCTGGGATTGAATTCAGCCAGCCTGTGGATCTCAATAAACATTGGATTTTTAATGTATTCTTTAGTGGCAATAAAAGCGGGGTTGTATCTTTCAACATGTCCAACCTGCGCCTTAATACCGTTTTCCTGACATTTGTGAAGAATTTCTTCCGCCTGCTCAAGTGTTTGGGTTACCGGTTTTTCAATGAAAAAATGAAGACCTTTTTCAATTGCTTTTAGAGCGTAATCATAATGATAGACTGTGGGGGTCACAATATCCAGCATATCGATCTGCTCAAGAAGTTCATCAAAATTTTCAAAATATTTATACCCGAATTCTGCTTCTATTTTTTTCCCGTTTTCAGGATCTTTATCGTGGAAACCTACCAGCTCGTACTTATCTGACTGGTTAAGAAGTCGTAAATGGATCTTCCCCAGATGTCCGGCACCTACCAAACCTGCTTTTAACATAGATTTTTTTAATTTTTGTAAAGATAAGAATTTTAGGTGTTAAGAAATACCCTGTTGCTTTTAGGTTGATAAGTATGGATAGTTTTTTTACTTTTGCAGGAACTATTACCTGTAACCTAATAACTATTATCTTACCAATGATGCATGATTCGTTTGTACATAAAGGAAAAAGAAAGATTCTGGTCGAATATTTAAGACATAAAATAGGGATCTCGGATGAAAATGTACTTTCGGCAATGAATGACGTTCCGAGACATCTTTTTATCGAAAGTATTTTTGAGGATTTTGCTTATGAAGACCGGGCATTTCCTATTTTATCACATCAGACTATTTCCCATCCCTCAACAGTAGCGGAACAATCCGAGTTGCTGCAGGTAAAACCAGGCGAAAAAGTTCTGGAAATCGGGACCGGATGCGGATACCAGACAGCCGTTCTGATCGCTATGAAAGCCCTGGTCTATACGGTGGAAAGGCAGAAAGATCTTTTTGATTTCTCAAAGAAGAAATTCCGTGAGCTGCACATGAATCCGAAATTTCAGAGTTTTGGAGACGGCTTTGCCGGGCTTCCTACTTTTGCTCCTTTTGATAAGATTATTGTTACCTGTGGAGCTTCGGTTTTACCCACAGAACTATTAAAACAGTTAAATATAGGTGGAAAAATGG
Organism: Chryseobacterium sp. NFX27; assembly: GCF_049887855.1. Classification (NCBI taxonomy): domain Bacteria; kingdom Pseudomonadati; phylum Bacteroidota; class Flavobacteriia; order Flavobacteriales; family Weeksellaceae; genus Chryseobacterium; species Chryseobacterium sp. NFX27. The sequence continues at coordinate 81,841 of NZ_JAGEKK010000002.1, forward strand.
TCATTCCGTTAGGGCCTACCGATGAACAGATCCTGTACAGATTTACAAAAACGGCTCCTACACAATTCGAAAAAGAAGAATTTGGGGCTTATAAATTTGTTCCGATGCTTGGAGATACCAATCATTAACATGAATACATATTTACTTTGCATATATGAATCACACTTAAGTTTTTATGAAAATCTTTGATTTTCTGCTTGATATGGTCTTACTATTTTCAGGATGGTAAAACTTTTTAAAACTAAAGTGCCTAAAGTGTTTAAATAAATTAAAAATTTCGTGTCTTTTGTGGTTAAAAAGAAACTTCGATTTTTTAATAAACTTTAAGACCGGTTCGGAACAGTAATTGGATTCAATAGAGTACCTAATCACTTAAATTTTATTATTATGGATACGAATAGATTTAAATCCTCACACGATTTCAGTAATATTCAGAAGAATCTGCATAATAATCCAGGATATCACGCAGAAAGCTATAGCCAGCAGGTGAAGGATTATATGAATGATATGAAAACTAAGAATCAGGAAGCAACCAAACAGGGATTTATGGCTCATGCACAGAAATCGGCAAAGGATGTTTGGGAAGAAATTCAGGAGATGGCTTCTCAAGCCTGGGACAAAAATCAGAACGAATCGGATGAAAAGCAGTAATTTTTAATATTAAAGTTAAGAACCTCACTTTTTTAACAGGAGTGAGGTTTTTTATTTGAAATTTTAAAGCACCAATAAATACAAAATAAATAATGAAAGTATTTGTAAACAAAAGAATTCCTGAAGCTGGACTTAGTATGTTAAAAGAAGCCGGGCTGGAAGTTTTTATTCCCGAACATGAAAACCTGTCTCATGAAGAATGGCTGATCTATTGTCAGAATAACGATGCCATTTTAAGCATAGGAGCAGAATTTAAGTACGACAGGGATTTTTTCGATCAGTGTCCCAATATAAAAACAATTGCTTTGTATTCTGTAGGTTTTGATCATGTGGATGTTAAAGAAGCCAATCGCAGAAATATTCCGGTAGGAAATACACCGGATGTCCTCAGTAAAGCCACTTCTGATATAGCTTTTCTGCTGATGCAGTCTGTAGCAAGACGGGCGAGCTATAATTTTCAGAAGGTAAAAGACGGGAACTGGGGCGATTTTGACCCGCTGCATGCACTGGGACAGGAATTGTACGGGAAAACTTTAGGAATTATGGGATTGGGAAGAATTGGTTTCGAAATGGCTGAAAAGTCGCAGAAGGCTTTTGATATGAAAGTCATTTACCACAACCGGAACCGGAATGAAGAAGCAGAAGAAAAGCTGAATGCTACGTATGTTTCTTTTGAAGAACTTATTGAACAGTCGGATGTACTGAGTGTCCACGCCAATTTCACTCCTGAGCAGAAGGATCTCTTTAACGGTCCTGTTTTTGAAAAAATGAAATCCAATGCTATTTTCATCAATACGGCAAGAGGCGGTTTTCAGAATGAGAAGGATCTGTATGAGGCACTGGTTTCAAAACAGATCTGGGGAGCAGGTCTGGATGTTACCAATCCGGAACCCATGTCCAAAGAAAGCCCTCTTTTGGAGCTTTCCAGTGTTTGTGTATTGCCACATATAGGCTCTGCTACTATGGAAGCCAGAACAGGAATGGCAAAAATAGCCGCCGAAAATATTATCGCCTTTTCTAAAGGGGAGAAAATTCCTTATTGTGCCAATCCGGAAGTATATTCTGAAAATTCATAGCAGCTTGGAATTATTTTTGTTCTCTATTGTTAAACCTTAAATACATCATATTATGACACCTGAAAACAATACCAATGAACAGAACAGAAAGCTGGAGCAAATGGATTATAATCCTAATGAAGATATATTTAATAAAGAAAAACATATCCCGCTCGACGGCGATGGAAATCCCATATTAAATGAGGACGAAGATGATGATAAAATAGATAAAGGGCTCGATATTCCGGGAAGCGAAGATGACGATGATATGGAAGAAATAGGAGCTGAAGACGAAGAAAATAATTACTGGAGCCTCAGTGACAACGAAGATGACCATGAGGAAGATAATGACGATGTTTTAACTTAAATCTTAAGCGGATACAATAAAACAGCCTTACTGATTTTCAGTGAGGTTTTGTTATTTTTGGAAACCACCTGTTTTCTGCAGACTATCATTCCCTTCCATTGGAGGGGTGGATTCGACTGAAAGGAGAAGACGGGGTGGTAAACAAGAAAAAACACAAACAATGAAAGAAATACTAACCCATATCAATGGCGTACCCATCCGTAGAAACTTCGTAGAAAATCTACCCTTTAATCCTCAATTAATTGTATTATTGAAAGAAAAGCGAAAAGCCGGAATTCTGGGTGAAGTTATTTTCTGGAAAAAAGTTCGGGCCGGAACATTTCACCATATAGATTTTGACAGACAAAGAATTATTGGAAATTATATTGTAGATTTTTACGTGAAAGCTTTAGGGCTTATCATTGAAATTGATGGTTCAAGCCATGACGAACAACAGGTTTACGATGGAATAAGGCAGGAATACCTTGAATCTTTGGGACTTCTTGTTTTCAGGATCTCTGATTTTGATATTAGGAATAATATGCATGTAGTGATGAAGGATTTGGAGTATTTTATTATTCAGTATTATGGGACCACCCCGTCTTCCAAAATTCCATGAATTTTGAAATCCACCCCTCCGGAGTAGGGGAATTTTCAGTCGGTATCTTCATTTGTAGCAAAGAAATACAAAATATTTCCTGAGTATTACTTATCAATAAGTGAAACGGCTTTGTTTAACCTAAAAATCAACTGAATGATTTATAACCTTTGTTTACCATTGCGTTTATTTTAATCTTCATGCGGAATTACCTTTTCGCCTTTTATTTGCCTATATTTTCTAATTTGAATATCTTTAAAACTTTAAATATTGATTCTAAACATTGAACTTTAAATAGCAATATGACATTTCAAGAACAGATACAGCAGGGGATTCCTGATCAGCTGCCACAGCCTAAACCATACGAGACCAATATCAACCATGCACCGAAGCGTAAAGAGATTTTAGGGGAAGAAGAGAAAAAGCTTGCCTTGAAAAATGCCCTGCGTTATTTCGAGCCTAAGTTTCATGCAGAACTGCTGCCTGAATTCAGAGAGGAGCTGGAGAAATATGGCAGAATTTATATGTACCGTTTCCGTCCCGATTATGAAATGAAGGCAAGGGCAATTGAAGAATATCCCGGAAAATCTGAGCAGGCAAAAGCCATTATGCTGATGATCCAGAATAATCTTGATTATGCTGTGGCGCAGCATCCTCATGAGCTTATTACTTACGGAGGAAACGGAGCTGTATTTTCCAACTGGGCCCAGTATCTTTTAACGATGAAATATCTGTCGGAAATGACGGATGAGCAGACGTTGACGATGTATTCCGGGCATCCGATGGGGCTTTTCCCGTCACATAAAGATGCACCGAGGGTAGTGGTAACTAATGGAATGATGATCCCCAATTATTCCAAACCGGATGACTGGGAGAAATTCAATGCTTTAGGCGTTACCCAATATGGACAGATGACGGCGGGAAGCTATATGTATATTGGCCCTCAGGGAATTGTTCACGGAACAACCATCACCGTTCTGAATGCCTTCAGAAAGATAAAAAAAGAACCGAAAGGAGGGCTTTTTGTAACCTCCGGATTGGGAGGAATGAGTGGAGCACAGCCCAAAGCAGGAAATATTGCCGGCTGTATCACGGTATGTGCTGAAGTGAACCCTAAAATCACCAGGATCCGTCATGATCAGAAATGGGTGAATGAGATTTATGAGAATATAGATGAACTGATAGCAAGAGTAAGAACAGCCCAGGAAAATAAAGAAACAGTTTCCCTGGCTTACCTTGGAAATATTGTTGAGGTTTGGGAGAAATTTGATGAAAAGAATTTGAAAATCGATATAGGATCAGACCAGACATCCCTTCATAATCCCTGGGCTGGCGGATATTATCCGGCCGGACAGAGCTTTGAGGAATCAAACAGGATGATGGCGGAAGAACCTGAACTGTTCAAAGAAAAAGTTCAGGAAACTTTAAGAAGACATGCCGCAGCCATCAATAAACATACACAGAAAGGAACTTATTTCTTTGATTATGGGAACGCTTTTTTACTGGAAGCTTCTAGAGCAGGCGCGGATGTAATGGCAGAAAATCCTACCCTTGGAAGGGAGTTCAAATATCCGAGCTACGTTCAGGATATCATGGGGCCTATGTGTTTCGATTATGGTTTTGGCCCGTTCCGTTGGGTATGTACCAGCGGAAAACCGGAAGATTTACAGAAAACAGATGATATTGCATGCGCTGTTTTGGAGGAAATGGTGAAGAATTCTCCTGAAGAGATCCAGCAGCAGATGAAAGACAATATCCAGTGGATCAAAGGGGCTCAGGAAAACAAGCTGGTAGTCGGTTCACAGGCCAGAATCCTGTATGCCGATGCAGAAGGAAGAATGAAGATTGCGGAAGCCTTCAACAGTGCCATTAAAAACGGAGAGATCGGTCCTGTAGTTTTAGGCAGGGACCACCATGATGTTTCCGGTACCGATTCGCCTTACCGGGAGACTTCCAATATCTATGACGGTTCAAGATTTACCGCAGATATGGCCATTCACAACGTGATTGGTGACAGTTTCCGTGGTGCTACATGGGTGTCTATTCATAACGGCGGCGGAGTAGGCTGGGGCGAAGTCATTAACGGTGGTTTCGGAATGCTCCTTGACGGAAGTGCCGATGCCGAGAGAAGACTGAAATCTATGCTTTTCTGGGACGTAAACAACGGAATCTCCAGAAGAAGCTGGGCCAGAAATGAAGGCGCTGTTTTCGCCATTAAAAGAGCCATGGAAGCAGAGCCGAATCTGAAAGTAACGCTTCCGAATTTTGTGGATGATAGTTTGTTTTAAAACTTTTTAGATATCAAGAAACCTGCTGTGAGGCAGGTTTTTTATGTTAAATATATCCATCAAAAATTTCTAACATTTTTAATTTCCAATTATTAGGTAAATCATCCCAATTATCATTCCATTCCAAAGTTTTCTTATATGCTTTATATGGCTTTTCTGAAGTAGCTTCGTATCCCAGTTCTTCTTCAACACTATTGGTCATTATAATAATCCTTCCATTTCCATCTAAAACGTTTTTAATGGGCTCATTATATTTTGCAGCATTGGGCTCTGCCGAATCTAGATCATGAACTACAATGGGTTTTATTCCCATCGAAGTTAAATATTTGACCAATCCAATTATAGCAGCTTTTCCACGTGCTTTAATAATTTCAAAATCTGATAAAATTTTAAAATATTTAGCTTTGTCTAAACGTTTTAAAGTTTCTCTTATTAAGATATCTTCTGTATCTCCCTCAACAATTATAACATTTTTTGTGAAAAATATCCTTGAGACATAGTTATCAATTTTTAAAATCATTTTTACATAATTTTTATCATTATCTTGAAGCTCTTTAAATTTTTCAGTAACACTAAAAGTATTGCAATCTACATGGTTACCATTATTATAAAGCCTATTTAAAATTTGTTTTGGCTTACGAGATAAATCAATAATATAAGGTGAATGTGTTGATGCAATTATTTGTGATGTATTTGAGCTTAATTCATAAATAGCTTCTCTCATTTGATTTGCTGCGCTTGGATGTAAATAAGTTTCAGGCTCTTCAAAACAAATAATTAATGAACGTACATTATCCTCTTTTTTTGATAACCACAGTTGTCTGTATCTTAACATTCCGAAAACAGCAGCTCTAATCATTCCAGTGCCTTGATTATCAACAGATGTTTTTATGTTACTTGACATTTCAACATTGAATGCTGGCTTTAGGCTTGAAGGATCACTTAAACTTGTCGTTGCATGTAATTTTGAATCCGGAAAAACAGTTGATAACACTGTGTTTAATTCACTCATCATTTTGCCAAACTCAGATTCTTCATCTTGTGGATCCAACTCTTTTGCGAGATCGTTTAAATGTATTTGTGCATTTTTAAAATGTTGTGAATTTTCTCTAACAGTCTGAAATAATTCACCGAGAGTTGTACTAAGCACACCATTACCAGACCCTTGAATTTCATGTAAGCCAACATCAACTGGAATTAGTAAAAATCTAGGTAGCATTTTAAGTACATTTCCTGGAATTCCTCCTGGATTTTGAAACCAAGTTTCTTCTTCAGAAATATCCCAAATTTCGTCTATCAAGTCTAATTTTTCTAATGCTGGCTTAGCTCGTCCTATATTAGAATGTAAATCAGGAAAATATTCTTCAATAATTTCTTGAGGTAACCCAACATTAATATAATCTTGTGGGCTTTTACATTCAGAATAAATATTTTTTATATTTCTAACTTTAGACTTAAATTCAATAACTACATCTTTACCTAACTCATATGTTTTTCTATAAATAACAGATAGTCCTGTTTCTTCAGAATCTTCTGATTGTTTATAGTTGAAAATTCTTCCTTTAAACCCTCTCCAGGTTTTGGCTTCAGCAGGAAGATTTCTAAATTCTGCTTCAAGTGTTACTATATTGGTATCAACTTTTACTTCATTAGTTTCTTCATCTATTATTGAATGAAAGTCGGCTGTTGTTAGATGTTTTTTAACAGATAATAAAATTTCTATTGCTTTAATTACTGAACTTTTTCCACAATTATTTTGTCCGATAAGAAATGTTGCATCTCCAAAAACAACGTTTACGTTTTTCAACCTTTTATAACCTGAAATTTTTAATGAGTAGAGTTTCATATTATTTATATATTAGTTTTTAATGGTATTAATATTCAAATATAAAAAACTAAAAAATATTTCGATTACGGCTTCCCATAATCCCAAGGCTTTTCAAGCTCCTCAACATCTTCGAAGCTTTAAAGCAACCTTAAACCAAACTTCCCAACCCCTCCGTTCATTGCAAACAACAGTATTTTTAACTTCCTGAAACCTCGGGAAGTCTCCCGTAGCTTCAGGGAAATCTCCGGAGCAGTCTGGAGATGTGTTTTAAGGCTTGTTGTAACTTACCAACTTTTTTATATATTTAATTTTTTAAATTATTAATCAAAACACAAACAAATGAAAATTGCACTCACCCAGTTGAGTACTAAAGATCTTGCGACTTTAGCTCAGAGAATTATTTCCAATGCCCAATCCGGAAAATATCCTGTTATTACCAACCATCCTCTTACCGCTGCTTTGCAGGCTTCGTATGCCGATTACGATAAAGTGTATACCAAACAGGTCTACAGCGGAAAAGGAAAAGATGTGGCGGCTTTGGATCATGAAAGGGATTTGGCGTACAGAAGCCTGAAGGCATTTCTGAACGGCTACAGGAAGCTTCCTACAGCAGTTAATTATCAGCTGGCAGAAGAGCTGTATCAGGTATTTAAGACTTTCGGGCTGAACCTGGATCAGCTGAGCTATTCTTCCCAGACCGCCCAGATGAAAAAGCTGATCGAAACGCTGGAGCTTCCGGAAAACAGCCAGAAAATAAGCGCACTTTCCCTTAGGACAGCCTTTGACGAAATGAAAAGCAGGCAGGCAGACTTTGAAACTGTTTTTGCAGAGCAGGCAGAAGCCAATGCCGGTCTCCGCCAGATGAAAAATGCTTCTGCTATCCGTAAGGATCTGGAAAAAACACTGAAAACTTATATTGGTTTACTTACCGCAATGAAGGAGGTTCCGGGCTGGGAGCTTGTATACACAGACAATAATGAGCTGGTAAAGGCAGCTAAGAATTCTTCTCCGAATGCCGCAAAAGAGCAGGGCTTAGGAAAAAGCCTGTAAGTATAACTAAATGAAGAAGATGTTTAGAAACAGGACTGAATAGTTCCGGAATGTGAAAATACAGACAATAAAAACCCTCCAAAAGAGGGTTTATATCATTTAAGGGATAGGAAGTACAGGGACGCATCCACATAAGCAGTCTTCAAGGCCGGACAACTCATCGCATACACCCACTGCGTCACATCTGTAAATGAATCCAACTCTGCAGCTCGGAGTGCCGCTGCCTCCATTTACCTGCTTTAACTGCTCTCTCGAAACCTTTTTTAAATTTTTCATAGTAATTGTTTAATTTGTTTGAATTTCAAATATAACAATATTCTCTATCCGATGATTTATTTTTTTACTTTTTAAGTAAATCTTAACTTTTGCGCCTGATCACCAAAAAACTCAGCACACCGCTGAGTTTTTTATACCTGATAATCAAAATTTGACTATTTATTTTTTATACTTTTTCAGTTCTTCCTCCAGTCTTTGGTTTTCCTTTTTAAGAATCTCTATAAGCTCTCTCTGGCTTTCCAGAAGGAATTCCGGAACGTTGCAGTAATAATTACCACTTATATTATTTCCAAAACTACTGCTTGATGTAATATTATCAAAATGATTGATTTGTTTAGCTTCCTCTTCCTGATATATTTCTTCCACGGGAACTTCAAGAAAACGGGCAATCTTTTCCCATTCTTCTTTTCTTATAGCTACATCTCCGCTTTCTTTTCTGCTGTAGTTGGAAACATCTGTTGCCAGGATATCTGCGATCTGCTGCTGCGTAAAACCTTTTCTTTTTCTTACGTCACGTAGTTTTTCTTTTTGCATAACCGTATTTTCTACAAATATGCAAAATATTACGCAGAAAAAATAGGGGTTGTACTTTTTATTAGCCTTGGATAATTCTGTTTTTTATTTCAGGATAGAAGGTGGGAATGAGATGTTTTTTTTAAACGCAAAGTTTTTACAATGGCAGCTTATTATTCTAAGAGAAGCAAAGGATGGTGGCTTTGCCACTGATGAAGGTGCGGGATAAAACGTGCGCCTCATTAATCAATCGTAGATTGATTCCTTCTTTGCAGCCTTAAAATCTACAGTTTGGAAATTGAAACTTTGCGTCAAAAAAAATACGAAAGTTTCCAACCTTTTTAATGCTTCCTGCATCTTTAATAGAAAAGAAACTATGAAAATCACCATACCAGAACCATGTCACGAAAACTGGAACACCATGACTCCTGAGGAAAAAGGAAGATTTTGTTCCGTATGCTCCAAAACTGTCAGGGATTTTACCATTGCTTCCGATGAGGAAATAATGGAGGTTTTTTCTGATCCTTCAGAGAACATTTGCGGAAATTTTTATGAGTCCCAACTGAACAGGAACCTGCAGTATTCTTACCTCAATTCGGTATTTGTAAAGTTTGCAGCAGGTTTTATTCTTACAACCGGAGGTTTGGTTTCCGTACATGCCCAGCAAATTACAACAAACGACACTTTAAAAACAGAAGAAATGACAGAAATGGTGACCACCACATTTCATAGCCGAAAAGATCAAAAAATGATTGGATCAACGACAGTAATTCCCGCATCTGAATTAAATGTCAAAGCAAATAAGCAGGAAGAAACTGTATCAAAACTTCAGGGAATAGTTAGTAGGCCAATGCCAGCAGATAATCAACCGATAAGAATTGGTGGAGCAAGTTCCAGTTTGAGGAAAGATCATAAACCTTTAGTGGTCATGAACGGAAAAATAGCCAGTTTAGAAGATTTGCAGGAAGTAGATCCCAATGCAATAAAAACCATGAGTGTTCTGAAAGATGCTGCAGCCACTTCAATCTATGGCTCAAAAGCTCAAAATGGAGTGATCGTAGTGACCACGAAAAAGAAATGGAAAGTAAAGAAATAATTCTGGGCTGCGGCGATCGAAGATCGCCGCAGCCCAGAATTAAATTATCCAAAAGCAAAAGATTATTTTTTCACTGCTGCAATCGCTGCTTCATAATTCGGCTCCTGCGAAATATCGGCAACCTGCTCTTCATAAATAATTTTTCCTGAAGGGTCAATAACCACAACAGCTCTGCTCAGAAGACCTTTCATCGCAGAATCTGTAATTTCTACACCATACGTTTTTCCAAAATCAGAACGGAAATCCGAAAGCATGACCACATTCTTAATCCCCTCTGCACCGCAAAATCTTTTTTGGGCAAAAGGCAGATCTTTGGAAATACAAAGAACCACCGTGTTCGGAATATTGCCTGCATCTTCATTGAAATGATGGACAGAAGCGGAACAGACTCCGGTATCTACACTCGGAAAAATATTGAGGATCACGTACTTTCCTTTATAAGAATCAAGCGTCTGATCTTTCATGGTAACATCCGTAAGGGTAAACTTGGGTGCTGCTTTATTCACTGCAGGCAGTTTGGCGTAGGTATGTACCGGTTTTCCTCCCATTAAAACAGTATGTTTTGTATTCTGGGCAAAAATAAATGCCGAAAAGAATAATAAGGTGCTGAAAGCTAATTTTGAAAACATGTATTTATTTTTAAACAAAATTATTCTTTTTTTAGAAGCGGATTATTAATTTTAATTCAAATACCCGTCAAATAGAGCAAATCTATCAGCCTCCTATTTTTTTTACCAATTGTAACGTCTACCTTTATTCTGTAAAAGGCAATTTTTACATTCAAATTATCAAAAAATAAATTTATGGATTCAGTAAACAAGCTGTCATTGCAGGATATTTTTAAAAGTGAAAATGAAATTCCCCAAGAATATAAAGTTCCCGAAATCCACCAGAAGGTTTATCTTCTGAACGGAGAACTGGTAGAGTGGAAGGGTGAGGTTCAGAATATTTATTCGCCTGTGTGTATTCCTACGGAAAATGGCCTCGAGAGAAAACTTTTGGGAAGCATTCCTAATATTGGTCCGAAGGAGGCAATGGATGTTCTTGAAGCTTCCGTTAAGGCCTATGATAACGGTCTGGGAGAATGGCCCAATATGTCTGTGGAAGGAAGAATTAAATGTATGCAGAAGTTTGTCTACCTGATGATCGAACAGCGGGATCTGGTTATTAAATTACTGATGTGGGAGATCGGGAAAACTTTAGCCGATTCAACAAAAGAATTTGATCGTACTGTAGATTATATCAACCAAACCATTGATGCACTGAAAGACCTGGATAGGGAATCTTCCCGTTTCCAGGAGGCGGAAGGAACCATAGCACAGATAAGAAGAGCTCCACTGGGAGTGGTTTTAAGCATGGGGCCGTTCAATTATCCTTTAAATGAGATCTTCACCACGCTGATCCCTGCTCTTATTATGGGAAATACTATTCTATTCAAACTTCCTAAGCATGGCGTTTTAGCTCATTATCCTTTATTAAATGCGTTTAAAGAAGCCTTCCCGAAAGGAACGGTCAATACGCTGTACGGAAAAGGTTCAGAGATCATCACCCCGATCATGGAAAGCGGAAAAGTAAATGTCCTGGCCTTTATCGGATCCAGTAAAGTAGCCAACGGACTGAAGAAACTACACCCTAAAGTGAACCGCCTTCGCGCGATCCTCAGCCTTGATGCTAAAAATGCAGCCATCGTTACTAAAAATGCAAATCTGGATGTTGCGGTAAGCGAATGTATCCTGGGCGCACTGTCGTTCAACGGACAACGGTGCACAGCACTGAAGCTGATATTTGTTCAAAAAGAGATTGCTGAAGAGTTTACCCAGAAATTAAGTGCTGCTGTTTCGGCATTGAAGCCGGGTCTTCCGTGGGAGAAAGACGTAAAAGTGACTCCGCTGCCGGAAGTGAATAAACCACCTTATTTAAAAGAATGTATTGATGATGCATTGGCAAAAGGTGCAAAAGTCTTAAATGAAAATGGAGGCTTTACCGAAGAATCTTTTGTTTTTCCTGCAGTGGTTTATCCTGTTAGCAGTGATATGAAGCTGTACCATGAGGAACAGTTCGGACCGGTCATCCCTGTAGTTCCGTTTGAAGACCTTGAAGAGCCTATAGATTATCAGGTGAATGCTTCTCATGGGATGCAGGTGAGCATTTTCAGTGAAGATCCGCAGGAAGTTTCCAGATTAATTGATCCTTTTGTGAATCTGGTAAGCCGTGTCAACATCAATTGCCAGGCACAGCGTGGTCCGGATGTTTTCCCGTTCACCGGAAGAAAAGACAGTGCCGAGGGAACACTTTCTGTTTTTGATGCCCTTCGCTCATTTTCAATCAGGTCTCTGGTAGCCGCAAAACTGACCGATTCCAACAAAAAATTATTAAATACAATCGTAAGAGAACATGACTCTAATTTTTTAAGCACAGACTATATTTTCTAGACAGTTTTTTTAACTCTATTTAACATAAAATAATAATCCTCAAAAAATAAAGAAATTTCTTGAGGATTTTGTACTTTGAGGCGTGGAGTTTTTAGTTTTTATGTTAAAAAAGCAATATTTTATCAAAATATTTCTTTACGAATAGAGTTTCAATAATGTCTTTAATGGAAAAAGAATTTTTGGAGAAAATTGAGAAACATAAAGGTGTTATTTTCAAGATCTCTAAAATGTATATGGACGATCAGGATGATCAGAATGATCTTTATCAGGAGATCATTTATCAGGCCTGGAAATCATACGGCGATTTCCAAAGGAGAAGTGACTTCTCAACATGGCTCTACCGAACTGCACTAAATACAGCGATCGTATTTCTGCGTAGCAAAAAAAAACGTAGTTTTATACAAAATCAGAGAGTAGAGAATCTTGTTGTTCCGCAAGAATCCTATAACGATGCAGATGATAGAAATATGAAGTTAATGTATGAAGCTATCCACCAGCTCAGCCCTATAGACAAGGCACTTATTTTTTTCTTTTTGGAAGATTTTCCGGGTAAAGAAATTGCTCAGCAGTTAGGAATAACTGAAGTAAATGCCCGCGTAAAGCTGAACAGAGCTAAAACAAAATTGAAGGAGATCATCGAAAGGCAAAGAAAAGACCAGATTTAAAAACAGAAACAGATGGAGTTAGAAAACTTTAAAGAACTTTGGAATAAAGATACCAGGCAGGATCTGCCTGAAATTTCTCTGGAAAAGCAGCGTGAGATTCATTCGCCGATGCAGATGCTGAAGATCAACATGGAAACAGAGTTCTGGTTGATGGTTATCACTCTGCCCATGCTTCTGATGGGGTTTCCATTTGCTTCCGGTGATACTAATATCATTATTATATCGGCTTTTGTCGTCGCCCTGACGCTTGCTTTCATTATTTATTTTTATTCCCGTTTTCTGAAGCTTTATAAAATACTCCGTAAAAGCGGTATTAATACAAACTACGATCTGTTCAATCTTAAAACACAGCTTCTGATATCGAAAGAAATCTATATTTCCTATTATATTTCCTACATTCCACTTGCCTTTTTGCTGTCTCTTATTAAAATCAACTTTCATTTTGAAATACAATATAACCTGGCCATTTTCGGGGTCAGCTTCCTGATTACCCTGATGCTGGTGTGGTTCATTATAAAATACTGGATCTATTATATGTACGGCAGATATATTGAAGATGTTGTACGCTTGGTGGATGAACTCAATGGTCTGGAAGTAGAGTCAAAAAAAATGCGCCAAAATTCATGGTTTGAGCGGTCACAGAGGTTTTTTATGAATAAATTCGGACTCAGGGGAAATATCCTGAATACCGTTATATGGTTTGTCTCGGTATATATTTTTATCATTGGATTTTTAACAATTATCCTTCTGCTTTTCATTATTATCGGAGTAAAGCTTGATTTTATTGATATTCAATCTCTCCAAAAGGCGTTAAACAGTCTGAATTAAAAGTCTCTTTTATCATAAGAATACAGATTAAATCCTGGCAAAAATTTTTGTCAGGATTTTTTATAGGAAATTATATAATTTCTGTCAAGAATGGTATCCTTAAAAACGGCTGTAATAAAGGGTTGATGAAGGTGTGAAAAATAAAAAATAAAGATTTCACTTTTTAGTGTAACATTTTGTCTTTTTTTCTACTAACTAATGAAATGTGAAATGTCAGCAATGTATTTGAACTTTATGATTGCTCAAATTTAAACTGACTGTTCAATTTGATAGATAAACTTATGAAGAGTTTATTGATTACATTATTTCGTACAAAGGCTCTGTTTTTAATAAACAGATGTTGGAGTAGAGCTTAAAAAAACACAATGAGGCCCGGCAGAAAATTTTGCCGGGTTTTTTTATAAAAAATGAAAACAGTTTCGGCGGGCTGAAAGCCCGCCGAAACTCTAAATTATTTACTTTTCTCTTCTGCAATCTTATTTTTCACCCATTCCAGCTGCGGATCTTTTTTATTAATAATATCCTGCATACTTTCAGTGATCGTGACATCCGGAACAACTCCTCTTTTTGTATTCAGAAAATTGATGTTGGGCTGTACCAGCAACAGTCCGATAGGAAGATTGATCTTCGAATGCGGAAGTTTCTGGTAAGAATAAAATCCGGCCACAGTGCCGTCATTGGCGCCACCGGTTTCTTCGCCAACCAGGGTTGCCCGTTGATCATATTTCAGTTTTGCTGTAATGATTGAGGATGCAGAAAAGCTTCCCCCGTTGATCAGAACAAACACTTTTCCCTGAAAAGCATTTTTATTGGGTTTTGTAGGTTTTGCTGCTTTCATTTTGTAATACACTTTCCCATCCTTTTTATAAGTACTGAAGGTCTGCGCAAAGACATAAGTAGGATAGGCAAGGCTCTTAAAAGCATATTGAAAAGGAGTACTTTTCCTGAAATAATTGGTTTTTAACGGAGTAATCCTTGAGACAAGCTGTGAAGGCTTTATCAGGACATAGGGTTCCGGGGCCAGATAGGAGTACAGGTTGTTGATCTCGTGCAGGGATCCACCGTAATTATTGCGGACATCTATGATTAAATATGCAGATCCCGCATTTTTTATTTTTGCAAATGTTTCCCTGTAAAACTTTTCCGAATAATCACTTGAAAAACTCTTTATCTTTATATAGGCTGTTGTGCTGTCTTTATCCAGGAATTTAAAATTACGGTTATAAGAATTGCTAAAGGCTACATAATCATTTACTTTCTTTTCCGGAGTTCGCTTTTCCTGCTCTTTATCCTTTTCCATGTCATTCTTAGACTTAGATTCCCGGTGAAGGGTATAGGTCTGTTTTGTGCCGTTGTACAGCGTTTCTATAAATGCGGTATTGGTAAGCCCGTTTTCTGCAGTATAAAAATTAAAGAAAACATCCTTCAGAAAATACGATTGAAAAGTAGTATTGTAACCGTCACTGCTGATCAGTTGACGGTATTTCTTTATATATTCAGATATAGGAATATTATTGATCGCCAGTATTTCAGTTCCCGGCTTTATATTCTCTATTGAATCTTTATTTTCAACAATAAACAAATGATCATCCTGTATATAATATTCAAAACGGCTGAACATTCCTTTTTTATGTTCAAGAGCTTTAATCTGGCTTTTAGTAAATTTTTTTCTTGGAATTCTCAATGCCAGATGCCCTTCACGGATATCGGCAATAACAGGCTGCAGTTTAAAATAAAACTGAAGTGGAGTTAAAGGCTGGTGGATTGTTTGTTTAAGACTGTCAAATTTATAGTCAAGATCCTTTTTGGAAATATACCAGTAAAGCTGGGGATGCATCTTTTGGAGCTTTAAGTAGGCATAATCTATGTCCTCCTTAAGCTCGTCGGGGCCTATGCATGCCGCTCTCTGCTCATTATGCCTTCTGATAGACGTGCATGAAGAGAGTGCTGCAGCCAGCAGTATTATCGAATAATTTTTCAACGTATTTTGAATTTTTTTTCAATCGGCTAAGTTAAAAAGTTTACGATTATTTTAATTTAAATAAATAATAAATTATTCAGAAAGCTTTATAAATTAAGTTAAAAAAAATACCGAATTTTCCATGTCAGATCAAAAGTCAATACCTTTGCTGCCTATTTTAATGAAGATGGTATATTTGATTTTACTGGCTGGTCTTTTGGTGACGGCTTACCTGATAGTGATGAATCTGCCTGCTTTCGGAAGAGAACCCAAAGGCAGACGGCTGGAGCGTATAAAGAAGTCGAAACTTTATAAAAACAGGAAATTCCAGAACATCAGCCATACTCCGCCTGTTGCCGAAGGTTACAGTACAGTAAAGGTTACTTACGATTTTATTTTAGGTAAAAAACACCCATTGCTGAAACCTTTGAAAGATATTCCGTCCATCCATACGGATTTAAAAAGTATCCCGAAAGATCAGGATGTTTTTATCTGGCTGGGGCATTCATCTTATTACCTGCAGACGGATGGCGTTTCTTTTCTTGTAGATCCCGTTCTGAGCCTGTATGGCTCTCCGTTTAAATATTTCAATAAAGCTTTTAAAGGCTCAGATATATTTAAGCCGGAAGATATTCCCAATCTCGATTATCTGGTGATTACGCACGACCATTTCGACCATCTGGATTATCCAACAGTAAAATCAATCAGACAACGGACAGGAAAGGCTATTGTTCCGTTAGGAGTAGGCGCTCATTTGGAAAGATGGGGCTATCGTGAAGAAAACCTGATTGAGGAAGAATGGGGAGCAGAAGTTCTTTTAAAAAACAGTTTGAAAATCAACTTTACCCCGGCAAGACATTTTTCAGGCAGGAAAATCAAGCAGAATAATACGCTGTGGACTTCCTATGTTTTGGAAACTCCCACAAAAAAAATATTTCTGGGTGGCGACAGTGGTTACGATTTCCATTTTAAAACAATTGGTGACCAGTTTGGGCCTTTTGATTATGCCGTTCTTGAGAATGGTCAGTATGGCGAAGCCTGGAGGTATATTCACACGCTACCGGAAGACGTCATTCAGGCAGCTGTTGATCTTAAAGCTGAGAATATTATTCCCGTTCACTCTTCAAAATTTGCGCTGGCTCTTCATCCCTGGGATGAACCACTCCAAAAAATAACAGGATTGGGAAAAGAAAAAGGGCTCAGCATACTTACCCCTATGATAGGAGAAGTAGTGGATATGAACCGGTCTCAGCATCAGTTCGGAGAATGGTGGGAAGAATGATCAGGCG
This sequence comes from Chryseobacterium sp. NFX27, assembly GCF_049887855.1. Classification (NCBI taxonomy): domain Bacteria; kingdom Pseudomonadati; phylum Bacteroidota; class Flavobacteriia; order Flavobacteriales; family Weeksellaceae; genus Chryseobacterium; species Chryseobacterium sp. NFX27. Next base: position 98,716 of record NZ_JAGEKK010000002.1, read on the forward strand.
TGCCAGATATCTTTATACCTTGCAGGATGATTTTCAAATTGCTGGCGTACGAAATCACATTCTGGATCTACCAGAAGATCTTTTTCTTCGGAATAACGCACCAGCTCGTCAAGGAGCATTTTAGCGTATCCGTGGCCTTCCCGCTCTTCAGTAATTTTAGTATAATATACAATCAGCAGCCTCCCGTCAATTTTTATAGACATATATCCTGCTTTTTCTCCATCAATTAACAGCTGTAATTCATCCTGATATGGTGATATCTCAAACTTTATATTTTCCATAATATTAAGATTTAGTGAGTTAAATTAATGACTTGCTTCATTCGGTTCATAAAGCATTTAATAATCTGGCGGCATAAAATCCTTGCAGGCTTATGCTTCTCACTCTTAAAATTACAAATTAAAATAATACAAAACATGAGTTTTCCTGAAACTTAACGAATTTTAAGGTATTTAAAGTTTTAAAGTAGAAAATGGCTGTGAAATAGATTTAAATCGCATTATTTGTAGGAGAAATTTGTTGATTTATTATCCGACGATATTTCAGAAAGTAATTTTTTCTATAAAACAGATTGATGGTCGTGATTTTATTCATCAGATTATCAGCATGTTGTGTTTTATTTAACAATATTATAAATAACTGTAATAAACTTTGGCACTTAAATTGGCTATGGTAAAACAGTTTAACTTAAAAACAAACTAAAGATGAAAAAAATGTTAATCGCATTAATGCTTGCAGGCACATTTGGCCTCACTTATGCACAATCAGATTATTATAACGATTACAGAAGAAGTATAACAGACATCAACTGGCAAAGGGTAGCTACAGACCTTGTGCTTTCTGCAGTACAGACGACGCAGCTGAATGCACTGAACGACAGATACCGTGATTATGATTCCTGGAACAGGGTATACGTAGGCAATCCGGACCGATGGAGAGAGGACAGATATTATGAAATAGAAAGGATACTTGGAAGAGAAAAGTATACTAAGTTTAAAACTAAATATTATAAAGGCCAGAACCCTGTAGCGGTTTATAATCGTAATAAAAACAACTACAAGAAGGCTAAAGTCCAAAAATCCAAAGTGTATAAAGTGAATAAGAAAAACGGACATAAGCACTAGACCAGTTTAACAACTATATATTCAATTTTTCAAGTGACCGGTATTTGCCGGTCACTTTTTTATTATATCTGTGACCATGAGGAGGATGTTTTATTTGTTTGAATTTTATAACTTAGCAGTATGGAATCTAAAGAAACAATAAACGGATTTTATCTTCGGAATGCAACTATGGAAAGGCCGGATGCGGTCGCAACTTCCGGCTTGGGACATTTCAATGTCTTTTCACGCGAAAGCTGTGCACTGATCTCACCTTACAGCAGAAGAGACTATTATAAAATTTCACTTATTATAGGGAAAGGGAAACTTCACTATGCAGACAAGTGGATTGATGTAGACCGTCCTGCGCTGCTGTTTTCCAATCCTCTGGTTCCTTACTCGTGGGAAACAGATGATGAAGACCAGAAAGGCTGGTTCTGCCTTTTTACAGACCAGTTCCTGCAGAATGGGATACGCCTTGGAAATCTTCTGGATTCACAGCTTTTTAAAATTGGCGGAACTCCTGTTTTCTTTGTGGATCAAGAACAGCAAAAAACAGTCTCGGACCTCTTTACCAAGATGATGACCGAGATCGAAACGGAATATATGCACAAGTATGATATGCTTCGGGCTTACCTTCATCTTCTGATCCATGAAACGATGAAAATGCAGCCTGCAGAGAGCTTTGAGCCTTATCAGAATGCTTCTCAGAGAGTAGCATCATTGTTTATGGAACTTCTGGAAAGACAGTTCCCAATCGACAGTCCCGAAGCATGCCTGAAATTAAAGACACCTAATGATTATGCCCAGAGTCTTTCTATCCATGTGAATTCTTTAAACCGTGCCGTAAAAGAAATGACCGGAAAAACGACAAGCCAGCAGATTGCTTTGAGGGTTGTTCAGGAAGCCAATGCTTTGCTGAAGCACACAGACTGGAATATTTCCGAGATTGCCTATGGATTAGGGTTTGAAGAACCTGCTTATTTTACCAATTTCTTTAAAAAGCAGACTGGTGTGGCTCCCAATGCAGTAAGAACAGAGATTGTTTGAATTTTATAATTCTTAGTTTGAATTCTATATTCCATTCATTCCATTCTTGTTCTAATTTTGTTCTATCAATTAAAAATCACAGCGATTATGAAATTCAGACAATTAGGAAACACAGGAGAGCAGTTATCTGCAATAGGATTAGGGTGTATGGGAATGAGCTTTGCATATGGTCCGGCCGATGAACAGGAAAGCATCAATACTTTACACAGAGCATTGGATTTAGGGGTGAACTTCTGGGACACCGCAGATATGTATGCTGCCGGAGACAATGAAAAGCTGATCTCAAAAGTTCTGGTTCCCAACAGGGATAAGATCTTTATTGCCACCAAATTCGGATTCAGGTTTAAAGATGGAAAGCCAAGCCACAGCGGAGCTCCCGGAACTTATTTTGACGGTTCACCGGAGTGGATCAGACAGGCTGTTGACTTGAGTCTTCAGAGGCTTAAAATCGATACGATTGATCTCTATTATGCCCATAGGGTAGATCCGAATATTCCGGTGGAAGAAACGGTAGGTGCAATGGCTGAGCTGGTGAAAGAAGGAAAAGTAAAATACCTTGGGTTATCAGAAGCTTCTGCAGAGTCTATCAGAAAAGCGAATAAAATTCATCCTATTACAGCACTGCAGTCAGAATATTCTATCTTAACCAAAGATGTGGAAAAAGAAATACTTCCAACCATCAGAGAGTTAGGAATTACCCTGGTGCCGTATTCTCCGCTGGCCAGAGGTCTTTTTGCCAACATCAATGAAGTGCAGAATTTCGGTGACGAAGATTTTAGAAAAACATTACCGCGTTACCAGGCAGAATATCTGGAAAATAACAGAAACCTGGCAAGAGAAATCAATGAATTTGCACAGTCTAAAGGCGTAAAAGGGACTCAGTTAGCTTTAGCCTGGGTACTAAACCAGGGAGAAGACATTATTCCGATTCCGGGAACGAAACGTATTAAATATCTTGAAGAGAATATTGAAGCCGTAAACATCGATCTGTCGCCGTCAGATATGGAAACAATTGATGCACTTCTGAAAAAATATCCCAACGTGGGAGAAAGATACACAGAAGGTTCTATGAAATTAGTCAATAACTAAACCCACCATACTTCCGGGCTGCTGTCTGATATTCAGCATCCCGGAAGTTATATAAATGCACATTTGATTATGAACAGAAGAGAACTTTTAAAAAACGGACTCATGGCCGGAGCATTCAGTTTTGTTCCGTTTTCTGATGCTTTTGGAAGTACCAGAATATTTTCATCTCATTCCGGAGAAGACCTTTCAGCATTTAAAAAGATCAGGCTTGGCGAATTGGAGCTGTTTATCCTTTCGGATGGATATATTCATGAGAAAAGCATTGATACATTTGCTCCGAGGGCAGATATTTCTCAATTAAAATCTCTTCTAAGAGATAATTTCCGTCCGGATGATTATGTTGATATGGCAATGAATCTCATGCTTGTCAAGACCAAGGACAGGCTTGTTTTACTGGATGCCGGAATGGGAATTTTTGCAGATGAAAGAACAGGATTTATTCTGAAGAGTCTGCAGAAAGCAGGATTTTCTCCAAAAGATATCACCGATGTTTTTATTTCTCACGCTCATCCGGATCATATTGGCGGGGTAGTGGACAAACAGAACCATCTTGTTTTTCCTAACGCCGATCTTTATATTTCAAAAATTGAGCATGACTTTTGGCTTCAGGCTTCGATTAAAGATTTTAAAAACAGTTTTCTGAAGAGTCAGCCGGAATTCCTTAACCAGATCATTCCGCCCATCCAGAATATTCTGAAAACGATCCGTCCGAAGCTGAAGTTTTATGATTTTAAAAAGCCTTTGTTTGATCATTTCAGCTTTCAGCTGGCTCCGGGACATACGCCGGGCCTTACGGTGATTACTATTACTTCGGGCAGCGAAAAATTGATGTATATTGCAGATCTGATTCATTCTGATGTCATTCTTTTTCCACATCCCGAATGGGGATTTTCAGGAGATACAGACCTGGATATTGCTGCGGAATCCCGAAAAAAATTACTTAAACAGCTGGCAGAAAGTAAAACGAAGGCTTTTGCTTACCATCTTCCCTGGCCGGGACTTGGCTTTACAAAAACGAAAGATGCTGCTTACGAATGGATTCCTGAGAGCTTTATGAATTAGATTTCACTTAAATTTTCTACAACATAGTTTACAATAATAATCCCCTCAAAAGTGAGGGGATTTATTTATTGCTGTACAGCCTGTGAAGGTTTTTAAAAATTATATTTCACTTTAAATCCTGTAAAGAAATAAGCTTTGCTGGGGCCTGGATTAACATCAGTATAAACAGCAGAGTTGTTATATTGGTTGTCCATATCTGTATCATTGATACTGTTTCCGTAAAACAGGAAAGTATAATTAATCTGGCTGGTTAAATTATTTCCTATCACAAATACATCTACATCAAATTTATTGAAAGTATGCCTGTAGCCGATTTTAGAGTTGAGCAGTCCGAAGCTTTTCATTTGGTTTGTGTTTTCAAAATCAGTGTACACACTTCCCATAAAACTGTATGTATTCTGCCAGTATAACCCCATTTTAGTATCAAAGTCTAATCCTAAAGTGAACTTTGTTTTGGGTACCCCGGCCACGCTGTTGTTGTCATAAGAATAGACATCTGCTGCGCGGTCAGATTCTTTTAGATAGGTACTGAACCTGGAATATTTAAAATCACTGTATGTATAGCTTACAAAAGGCTGGATTTTAGCAACAAAGGAATTTTTAGGCTTGTAAGAATATCCGGCACTTATTTCCAGTCCTTTATTTTTCTGGTCTCCTGTGTTGGCCCAGTAAGAATATGGTGTTTTTTCTGCATCGTTGAGTCTGTCTCTTAATTGGGTCAGTTTATCTTTAATATGAATACTGAATAATGAGAACTGATAATCTATAGACGTATTTCCGATCAGTCCCTGAATGCTGAAATCCCACATTTTTGCCTTTTCTGCAATAAGGTTATCATTGATTTCATTAAGAACGGGTGTAAAGGAGGTGGCAGAAGTCGGCGCATTGTACCCTTCACTGTAGCTGAGGTTGAAGATCTGATTTTTCCATGTTTTTTGAAGGGCAAAATGAGGGGTGGCTACTGCTTTAAATTTCTTATCAAAAGACAGATCCTTATTGTAAAGATCATTGCCATTTACTAAGAACAGACCGGGAAGGGCAAACAGATCTTTTCTGTTGTAGCTGATTTGATTGATGCTGATCCCTGCCAGGAACATTAAATTCCAAGGTTTATAGGTGATTTTTTCAACAGCAAAATAATTGGACTGGTCATTGGTGTATTTAAAATAGGAACCTTCATATAAAGGTCTTAATATGGGAGGATCCGTAATTTTTACACTTTTGAAACGGTAATTGGAAATGGTAGAATTCGACTGCTGGATTTCAATTCCGAATTCTGTCTGGCTCTTGAAATGATCCCAGTCTTTGTTGAATAGAAATACTGACCTGAGACCGTAATTGGATGCCGAAGAAGTTTCATAAGCTCCAGCTGCAATCCTGTCACCCGTAGTCCCGGTATAAAATAGAGTAGTATTGTTGCTGAAGTTTTTGCTGATCTTCCAGATATGTCCGATTCCAGCTCTGGAAGTAACAAATTTGGTCTTTGCACCTCTTCTGATGTAGGCGAAATTTCCATTATCAATACCGTTATAGTAGTCGTCATAGGAAATCTGCCCTGATACCTGTTCCAGAGAATTTCCATGGGAAGCCAATAGGGTGACGGTCTGCTTTGGATTCAGCTTAAATTCACCGTTAATATTGTAGAAATTCTTAATGCTTTTTCCATGAGGGCGGTATCCATCGCTTCCGATATGGGTAAAATTAGCCGTTACAGAATGTTTTTCTCCAACGCTGGAAGCTGAAGTAGAGCTCTGAAAAAGGCCAAAAGATCCGGTATTGAACTGTTCGGAAACAGAAGTTCCTTTTTGATTTTCCGGTTTTATATAAAGCCTTACAGCGCCGCCGGAACCACCACCGTACAATGTTGCTGCAGGACCTTTTATCACATCTATATGGTTGATCAGGCCGAAATTGACATCATCCAGAATGGTAACTCCGTCTGCACCGGTAAGAGGAATATTGTTCAGGTACATCTTGATACCCCAGTTGTTGAATTTCTGGTCGTTTCCGTAGCCTCTCAGTATAATTCTCTGGCCTCCCAGCTGGGTTCTTTTTTCCACCTGGACTCCTGCCATGGTATTGAGGCTCTGTTCTATAAATGCGGGATTATTCCGGTTGATTTCATATTCGGAAATGATTTCTGTAGACTGTGCATGTTTTTTAAATTCTTCACGCTCTTTTATGACTTTTGCTCTTGCATGGATTTCTATTTCATCAATATTTTTTTCACTTTCCTGCGCATGTACAAATCCAATCATCCCTAATGACAGCGCGAATATGTAGCTTTTTTTCATCAATTATAAATATTAAAAACAACAAGATAAGACTGCCTTACCTTGCTGTTTTTATTTTAAATTTTATTTCTTATTTTCTTATGATCACGGAAGTGTAGACCATAGTTCCATTTTGGAGAACCTTTAATACATAATCACCTTTTCCTAGATTTTCAATATTAAATTCTTCACCAGACTTTATATTGTTTTTTGTCAGAACAAGTTTTCCGGAAGCATCATAAATCTCTATATCTGCAGCTTTCCCGTTTTCAAGCTTTACATGAAGAGGACCTCTGGTGGGGTTAGGATATACCTGGTTTTTCATAAGGTTATACTGGGCGTTGCTTGTAGATAAAGTGACGTCATTAACCTTGGTAGTGAAAGCCCCTCTTCCGTAAGTTACTGCTAGTATAGTCTTATCAGATGGACGGTAATCAAAATGATTAACTTTAAACTTACCTAAACCATCGGAATATAGAGCCCATGTAGGTGAAGCAGCCTGGAAATTAGAGGTTCCCCATACTCCGTAATAAGTTCCCAGAATAACCTCATTATTATCCTGAGGATTCATGAAAATAGCTTTTACAGGAATATCAGGCAGATTTCCTTCTTTTGAAACCCATGTTGTTCCCCCATCAGTACTGTAAAATACACTTGTTTTATTGAAATTGGAAACTGTGACCATGATCTCATTTTCAGAAGCTCCCAGTTTGATATCGGAAATATATCCTCCGAAATTATAATTGATGGTTGCAGTACTAGGTGTTGTATTGGCATTGGTCACCTTGTACAATTTTCCTGAAGACAGACCAATGAAAAGGGTAGAGCTTGCAGTGGTATATGGCGAAGCAAAAATATCGGTAACAAATTCACCTGCCGCTACTGTAGCAATGGTTAGCTGGGTTCTCACAAGGCTTAATGGTACACTAGCCAGACCGCTTACTCTGTTTAATACAATAGAAGTTGAGCCTGATCCATTGGCATTGGTATAAGCGATATCCAGATTTCTGTCCACTGCCAGAGGGTTTATAAATTGTCCGGCATCTCTTTGCGCTGCAGCCAGAAGATAATATCCTCCCTGTGCATTAAAAATAAAATGGTAGTTATTAGTATAAGATGCGATAAGGTATTTATTCTGATCATCAAACGCTGTATAAGCCCCGTCACCGCCATATACTTCTGAAGTGTTATAGAAATTATTGGCCAAAACAGCTCCTGAAAGCCTTTTCGTGCCATTGTCCTGAGCGCCCAGAATCATATCTTCAGCTGCAGCTGTCGCAGAAGGATTTAAGGTGCCATGATAGAATTGAGTCACATTAAAACGTTTATTTCTCATTCCTATGGCTGTTGTAGTGGCAAGATTATCTTTATTTGGAGCAAAGAAAATACCTCCGTCATTACCCATGACAAACTGGCTTGGATTCTTTGGATTAAAAACCAACGCATGCTGGTCTGCATGTACCAAAGAAATATTAGTAGTATTAAGTACATTGTTATTGGACCATTTGGTATACTGGGCCCAGGTTGTACCGCCATCCGTACTTTTATAAGAATCTATCCCTCCTACGTAAACATGATCGTCATTGGCAGGATCTGTTTCAATGACTAAATCATAAAATGACTGACCTCTTGTAAAATCGTTGTCAGGCTGGCTTGTATCTACAGGGTTGGGCAGTGTAATCCCTGATCCTGCGACATTAGTGGAAATCCAGCTCGTACCGCCGTCTGTTGTTTTCGCAATTCTGACCGGTTCCGCAGTTGTTTCTCCTTGCATTAATGCATAAGCCTTTAAAGGATTGGTGCTGGAAACTTCTACCATTACCCTTGCACTACTGTTTCCTACATCATATACGTTGGTAAATGTAGCACCATGATCGGTAGATTTAAAAATTTTTCCGCCAGAGGTGGAACCGCCGAAAACGCTCCGTCTTGTGGATACCCATATAGCGTTATCTGTACCTACTTCTATATCCTGAATATCATATCCCCTAGTGGCTGTAGAAAGCAAACTGTTTACTAAGGTGAAATTTGTTCCGTCAGTAGATTTATAGAGTCCGGCTTCATATAATCCGGCAAAAGTTAGCGCATCACCAAAATAAGTTCCTGCAACTCCTGCGTATACTTCGGAGACTCCGTTATTATTTACCACTTTAATAGAAGGGATATTGTACATCCCTTTTTTTACCCCATTGGAAGCATATCCGTTTTCCAGATTAAATACCTGCTGCCATGTAGCGCCGCCATTGGTTGTTTTCCAGATCCCTAAACCGCTGAAGTCCCCGGTTTCAACTTCTCCGGTTCCTACGTAAAAAATCTGGGGATTATTAGGGTCTGAAGTAATGCATGATACCGTGGTATTGGACCAAAATGCATCTACCAGCGTCCACTCGGAATTAGGATTGGAGATGTCGTTATTAAACCATAATCCGCCTGAAACACCACCTGCCCAAACTTTTTTGCCTGTAGCGTCATTAGGGTCAAACATGATGCCTCTTACTCTCCCTCCTGTTTCATAAGGGCCTCTTTCTATCCATAGATTGCTAATGTTCTTACTGGCCTGCCCTCCGGTAGCACCATTGAATAGTTTTAAACTTTTTTCAGGCTGAAATTTGCCGCTTGCTACCTTTTGTTCAAGATCCACATAATTTTTGTTGTGTATAGTTCCGGTTTCAGGGTCCATAGTAGCAATGAAATCATGTAAATAATATTCATCAGGTGGCTTTTGCTTATGATCCCTGGCGTCCTGAACTTTTTTTTGATAAGAATTTGTGATATCCTGAATGTGTTTCAGATACTTTTTATTAACCTTTGAGGCGTTATTTGCTGTGCTTTTCTGCACTTCCTGTGCATTAAGATAAAGTGAAGCCACTGTAAGGCCCACTCCGAAAATTGATTTTAACTTCATACTTGTTTTTTTAACTCTATAAAAATAGGTTTTTTTTATTGTCAAAAAAAATATTTATTTCAATGAAATCAAATTTATTCAGGAAGATTTTCTTTATCTGTTGGTATTTTATTATTGTTTTCGTTGTTTTTGTGAAGAAAATTTATTTTCTGCTTGATCTGTTTTTTATTTTTTTTATTTTCAGATACCAGATATACCTTGTTAAGATCAAATACCTGATCCTGTTCTGGCTTTTTTATTGTACCATCCTCATCTATGGTTATTTGATCGGGGGATTCAGGAAAGTAGATTCCCTGCAGATGTAATATTCCGTTTTTGTTTTCTTTTTTTAAAGGTATTTTTACATTTCCTGCCAATAGATATTTGGGGTCCATTTTTGAAATATTCTTTGCTTTGATAGCAAAGTTTTCCGATCTGGAACCTCTTACACCTCCGGGGTTTATTGTATGAACTGCTTCAATCAGCTGATAATGCTGGGCAGAGCAGCCGCTGCTGAAGAATAATATGATTAAAATATAATTAATGATTTTCATATTGATGGTTTATAAAATTGTTTTCAATGCAGGAAATATACAAAAAAACTCTTTGGGCTGTAAAACCTATTCATTTGGATATTATGAATCAAAAAAAGCCCCTTAAAAAGGAGCTTTCTATTTATATCGGTCAGAAATTAAATTCCGTCAATAATTTCATTTAATACTGTGCTTGGTCTCATCGCTGCATACGTTTTGTACGTATCAGTTTTGTAGTAGCCGTCGATATTCTGAGGTTTACCCTGAGCACTGATTAATTCTTCGTTAATCACAGCTTCGCTCTCCTGCAATGCTGCTGCAACCGGAGCGAAATGAGCTGCCAATTCAGCGTCTGCAGTCTGGTTAGCCAAAGCTTCAGCCCAATACATGGCTAAATAGAAGTGAGAACCTCTGTTATCAATCTGACCAACTTTTCTTGCTGGAGATTTATCTGTAGCCAAGAATTTGGCGTTAGCTTCGTCTAATGCATCAGCCAGAACCTGGGATTTTGTATTTCCCTGTGTTTGAGCCAAATGCTCTAAGGAAGCCTGAAGCGCCAAGAATTCACCTAGGGAATCCCATCTAAGATATCCTTCTTCCAGGAACTGTTCAATGTGTTTTGGAGCAGAACCTCCGGCACCTGTTTCGAATAAACCTCCTCCGTTCATCAATGGAACAATAGAAAGCATTTTGGCAGAAGTACCCAGTTCAAGGATAGGGAAAAGGTCAGTTAAATAATCTCTTAATACGTTTCCTGAAACAGAAATGGTATCTTTTCCTTCTCTTGCTCTTTTAAGCGTTTCAGTCATCGCATCTTTTACATCAAGAATTCTGATGTCTAGACCTGCCGTATCGTGATCCTTAAGATATTTCTCTACTTTTTTGATGATTTCTCTGTCGTGTGCTCTTCCTTTATCCAACCAGAAAATAGCAGGCGTATCAGAAAGTCTGGATCTGTTTACTGCCAGTTTCACCCAGTCCTGAATTGGTGCATCTTTAGTCTGGCACATTCTGAAGATATCTCCTTTTTCTACTTTTTGAGAAAGAAGAACGTTTCCTGCTTCATCCTGAACTTCGATGGTTCCGTCAGCTGTTGCCTGGAACGTTTTGTCGTGAGAACCGTATTCTTCAGCTTTTTGAGCCATTAAACCTACGTTCGGAACAGATCCCATAGTTGTAGGATCCAGTTTTCCGTGAGCTTTCATATCATCAATAACAGACTGATAGAAACCTGCATAAGAACGGTCCGGAATGATACATACCGTATCTTCTTCGTTTCCGTCTTTGTTCCACATTTTACCGCCTCCTCTTACCAGTGCAGCCATAGATGCGTCAACAATGATATCAGAAGGAACGTGGAAGTTGGTAATACCTTTGTCAGAATTTACCATAGCCACTCTTGGTCCGCTGGCTAAAGCCGTTTCAATATCAGCTTTAATATCAGCTTCCTGGGCATTTCCTTTGATTTTTTCGAAAAGATCAGCAAGACCGTTATTTGGATTAACATCTAAAGACTTGAATGTCTCGGCATATTTGGTGAAAACATCTTTGAAATATGTCTCAACAATAGCACCGAAGATGATAGGATCAGAGATCTTCATCATCGTTGCTTTAAGGTGTGCAGAAAGAAGTACGTTTTTGTTTTTAGCCTCATCAATAGCCTGCTGAACAAATGCTTTTAATGAGTTTAAATTCATTACAGAAGAATCGATCACTTCTCCGGCCTGAAGACCTGCGAAATCTTTTAGTAAAGTTTCAGCGCCGTCATTATCTTTGAATGTAATTTTGAATTTTGTAGCATTTTCTACAGTGGTTGAAGTTTCAGTTCCGTAGAAATCCCCTCCTTCCATGTGAGCAACATCAGTTTTGCTGTCAGAAGCCCAGTCACCCATTCTGTGAGGATTGGCTTTTGCATAGTTTTTAACTGCTTTTGGAGCACGTCTGTCAGAATTTCCTTCTCTTAGCACAGGGTTTACGGCACTTCCTAAAACTTTGGCATATTTAGCTTTGATTGCTTTTTCTTCATCATTCTTAGGCTCTGCAGGATAATTTGGAACCGCGAAACCTTTAGACTGCAATTCTGCAATAGCCTCATCTAGCTGTGGAGCCGAAGCCGAAATATTAGGTAATTTGATAATGTTTGCATCCGGTTGAGTGGCCAATTGACCTAATTCAGCCAAGGCATCACCGATTTTCTGGTCATCTTTCAAAAACTCAGGGAAGTTAGCCAAAATTCTTCCAGATAAAGAAATATCCGGAACTGCAATTTCAATGTTTGCTGATTTTGTAAAAGCTTTTACAATAGGTAAAAACGAGTGTGTTGCCAACATTGGAGCCTCATCCGTAAGGGTGTAATAGATTTTTGATTTGTCTGACATTATACTGTTATTTATTATTTGATTTTTTAAGAATCACAAATTTACTAAATATGATTGTTTTATAAGGGTATTTTGCATAAAAAAAGAAGTCAGTATATCTTTTTAAACAATTGTTTCTCTCTATTTTTACTTTGAAGCCGAAATTCTACCTTTAACCGGGAAGAAAAATACAATAATGTTTTATGATCAGCGCCAGAGTTACTGAAACTTAGACTTAATAATGCTCTAGATTCTAAGGACTTTAAGAATTATTTAACCTTTAATTGACTTCAGAAACTTTCTATTTTAAGTAAATTTGAAAAACTAAAAAAATAAAATTATGTCAACGATTACCCTTAAAGGAAACGAAGTAAATACAATAGGAACCCTTCCGTCAGTAGGAACAACCGTAAGAGATTTTGCATTGGTAGATTCCGGCCTGAACGTGAAACTTCTTTCAGATTTTGATGGGAAAAAGAAGGTATTCAATATCTTCCCGAGCATTGATACAGGGATTTGCGCAGCTTCTGCAAGAAAATTCAATGAAGAAGCTTCAAAACTTGATAATACGGTAGTAATCAATGTTTCTAAAGACCTTCCATTTGCATTAGGAAGATTCTGTGCAGCTGAAGGCTTAAACAATGTAGAAACGCTTTCAGATTTCAGAAGCAGCTTTGGAGATGATTACGAAGTGACTATTACAGATTCACCTATGAAAGGACTGCTGAGCCGCGCCGTAATTGTTACAGACGAAAACAACAAAGTAGTGTATACGGAGCAGGTTCCGGAAATTACTACCGAGCCTAATTACAGCGCAGCAATTGACGCATTGAAGTAATATAATAATAAGATTGTATAAGCCTTGTGAAAAACTCATTCACAAGGCTTTTTTGACTCTGAAGAATTATCTAAACAAGTGACGGTAATTCTAACCCATAGTCCAATAATTGAGTTCCCGGTTTCTTTATTAGCAACATCAAACAATTCATACCATGAAAATAATTAAATTTAACAGAAGAGTTTACAGCTCAGGCTTTTCAACACTTCTGCTTTTATTTTTCTTTATTGGCTGTAGCGGACAGGAGAAAAAGAAAACAGAATTCCGTTCAGAAACCAGTACTCCCAAAAAATTTCAAAACAAGCAATATGAAAATTATGATCTGATAGGTAAAGTTAAAACAACCCAATGGGAAATTTTCAACTATGATACTTCAGGAAATACAAGTAAATATTATTATAAGGGATATACTGACCAAATTGATTTAAATTTCAGTAAAGAAGGAGAACCCTCTTTGGTGAAGCTTGTGAGTAAATCTATAAAGGCCTATCAGCAGCCCCGGGATAGTAAAATAGAAAATATAGTATATGAAAAAAAACCTGTAATCCTTTTAACATCTGCATCTATTGAGGACATAAGTATTGACTACCTGACTTATTCATCAAAAGTAGATCCGGTTACCAAAAAGCTTATTGCTGAAAATGAATATATTAAATACTACTATAATAAATATGGTGACTTACAGGACTACATCGTTACTGACGGAAAAGATGAAGAGCCTAGATATTTTAAATTTGTATATAAGTATGATGAAAAAGGTAACTGGGTAGAGCGTACTTTATCTGAAGAGTTTTATGATTCAGAAACTCCGGATGATAAAGAAATTATACAGAAAATTGTAAGAACAATCACTTATTATTAACAGTGACTTATATTGTAAACTCTTAATTTATATAAAATGGTAAAAAGAATTGTGGCCAATATAAAAGCAGATCATTTGGCTGAGGCAGATCGTTTTTATAAAGATATGCTGGGTCTTGAAATTCTCATGGATCATGGCTGGATCAAAACTTTCGGGAACCAGGAAGAGGCCAGGGTTCAGATAAGTTTTGCCACTCAGGGCGGAAATGATACAGAAGTTCCTCTGCTTTCAATAGGAGTAAATAATCTGGATGAGCTTTACGGAAAAATGAAGCAGGCCGGTTTTGAAATCACTTATGGGATCACCGGTGAAGAATGGGGAGTACGAAGGTTTTTTGTAAAAGATCCGTTCGGAAATTTAATCAATATACTTTCACATCAGTAGCTTTATTTATCAACAGAAATATCATTTTCACTATAAAAATTATTATGAAAGCTACACAGATCATTCCTGTCTTCCGGATCTTTGACTATCAAAAAACCATAGAGTTTTATGTAGATTGGTTGGGCTTTGAAGTAGTGTGGGAACATTGTTTTGAAGAAAATACCCCCGTTTACATGGAAGTGAAAAAAGGAGATATGGTTTTTCATTTAAGCGAACATCACGGAGACGGAACACCCGGAACCAGAATTATGATCTGGGGCGAGGGAATTCCAGCTTACCACAAAGAATTAATTGATAAAAAATATAAATACAACCGTCCGGGTCTCGAGAAAACATTTTATGGTGCCGTATCTTTTACGGTAAATGATCCATTCGGAAACACCATTATATTTAATGAGAAATATATTGAGGAAAGACACAGAGATCTTGAATTTTTCTCTATTCATTAATTCATTCAATGCAACAGACTACATAAAAAAAAAACAGTTATAAAAAGGCTTTAACTACAACTTATTATAGCGGAACTGATGATTCAAATCATCAAAAAGAAACCGTAAATTAGCTATCTTTACACTTTAAAATACAATGAAACGTTCAGGAACAGCAGATCTGCCTTTACACTACGGAAAAGTACCGCCATGGCTGTATGAACGCATGTCTGTGCTTGGACTTTCCATGATTGAAGTGATGCTGATGGATTACGGAAAAGATGAGGTTCTCCGTAGGCTTGCAGACCCGTTCTGGTTCCAGAGCTTTGGTGCTGTGATGGGTATGGACTGGCACTCCTCAGGAATTACAACTTCTGTAATGGGCGCTTTGAAGCGGTCCATAAATCCCAATTCAAAGTCGCTGGGCCTTTATATTTGTGGCGGAAAAGGCAAATTCTCAAGGGAAACTCCTTCCGAGCTCCTTCATATTGCTGATAAAACAGGTCTGAACGGGCATGAACTCGTAAGAGCCAGCAAACTCTCTGCAAAAGTGGATAACACAGCCATTCAGGATGGTTACCAGCTCTATCTGCACAATTTTATTCTGGCAGATAACGGCAGCTGGAGCGTGGTACAGCAGGGAATGCATGAGACCGATGGTACTGCAAGACGGTATCACTGGCATTCAGAAAATATCAAATCATTTATAGAAGAGCCCCACACAGGTATCAATGGTATTTCACGAGGAAGAATCCTCAATCTTACGGATGCCGATGCTTCAGAAAACCGCCAGGGAATTCTGGATATTTCCCATACTGATTCTATTGATGTGATGAAAGATTTTTCGAGGTTAATTCTTCCGGCTCATCATGATGTACAGGCTTCAGATATTGATTTAAAACGTCTCGGTGCTCTTTTGTATGTAACCCGTGAGCAGCAGCCTCAGAATTTTGAAGACCTTTTAATGCTGGAAGGAGTAGGGCCCAGAACCATGCAGTCTTTAGCCTTAGTGAGTGAGGTGATCCACGGAGCGCCTTCAAGGTTTGCCGATCCGGCGAGGTTTTCCTTTGCCCATGGAGGAAAAGACGGGCATCCTTTCCCGGTTCCCACTAAAACCTATGACGAAAGCATCACCATTCTCAGAAAAGGAATTGAAAAATCAAAACTTGGAAATTCCGATAAGCTGAATACTTTAAATAAGCTGCATCAGATTGTAGCTGCCACTGAAAAAGATTTTACTCCCGATTTTGATATCCAGCAGGTTATTGAGGAAGAAAGACAGAATTCATGGCGCTTCGGAGGAAAAACAGTCTTCGGGGACGCGCAGCCTCCCAAAAATCCAAAACCGATCCAGCTTTCTTTGTTCTGATATTTTAGGCTGACAGGGATCACTAAAAACTGTTTAATTATTTAGAAAGAATAAAAACAATTGATAACAATACAGTAAAATGGGTTTCTTTTGATGTATTCCATTAATTTGTTTAATTTTTTATATCCCGGTTTCAATTAAAAATTATATTTTTAAAGCTTTAATAAAGCAACAACTCAATGACCAGCAAAGCCTTAGAGATCTGTTACGATTTCCCGTTTTTTCTTCAGGAAGAGCTTGACGAAATATTTCAGGCTCACGAAAAAGTTTCATTCCAGAAAGGAGACATTATTCTGGAAGAAGGAAAGACGGCCAATGAATATTATATCCTGGAAAAAGGCCTTGCCCGTTCATACGTGAATGATTTCAGCGGAAATGAGGTAACCACACACTTCTTTGCTGATAACGAGATTATTATTGAGGTCTTGTCAATTTTTCAGAGAATCCCAACCCAGGAGAATATCATCTGTATCACAGACTGTGAATGCTGGAAATTTGATTATGAGACATTTCAGGAGCTTTTCCATAAAATACCCAATCTCAGAGAATGGGGAAGAGCATGGATGTCAAAAGAACTTTTTGTCTACAAACAGCGCTCTGTAGAAATGTTTACCCTTTCCGCTACCAGGCGTTATCTTAATCTTTTGGAGCAGAAACCTCAGGTGGTACAGTTTGCTCCCCTTAAACAAATCGCATCTTATCTGGGAGTTACAGATACTTCCTTAAGCCGTATCCGCAAAGAAATTGTTTCCCATTCGAAGAAAAATTAAATCTTGCCTTATGGCAAGTTGATTTTCATCAGGGCTTGGTAATTTTGGTTAAAAGTTTAACACAAAAAAATTACTATTATGAAAGCCAATCAAATTTATGTCAACCTTCCCGTAAAAGATGTGCAGAAAACAAAAGAATTCTGGACCAGACTCGGATTTGCAATTAATGAGCAATTTTCAGATGATAAAGCAGTCTGTGTGGTGATGAAGGAAGATAACATCTACATCATGTTCCTGACAGAAGAATATTTTCAGACTTTCTCCGAAAGACCTGTTCCGAAAGGCGATACCACACAGGTTCTTGTAGCCATTGCGTTGAACAGCCGTGAAGAAGTTGATCAGGTGGTGAATACAGCTCTGGAAAACGGAGCTTCACAACATGAGGAGCCTCAGGATTACGGTTGGATGTACCAAAACTCTTTTTGGGATTTAGACGGACATGGCTGGAATATTACGTTTGCCGATATTTCCCAGATGCCTGCTGAATAAAGATCAACGATGATATCACAACAAAATCTACCGCTATGGAATCAAAATCAAACGACATTGAAATAGTGAAAGTTCAGGTATTCAGCAATTACAAAGTTATTTCTATGAATACCGAAGGCATTACCCCGGAAGAATCTATGATCTTCCCAAATGGTGAAGCCAACTGCATGAACTGGATTCTGGGACATTTAATTTATATAAGAAATGGATTTCTCAATACGCTTGGAGAAGAATCTGTCTGGGACAGCGAAAAATTTTCCTGCTACAACAGAGGAGAGATTCCACTGGAAAGAAAAGATGAACTGATAGATTTTGAAGAATTAAAATCTTACCTTCAAAAGTCCCAGGACAAGCTCGAAGCAAAACTTAACAGTATTGAAAAATTTAATCCTGAAGCCATTAATGATATTGCCATCTTTTGCCTTCACGAAATTTATCACAGCGGGCAGCTGGGTTATCTCAGAAGAATCTTAGGCAAGCCCGGTGCTGTAAAATAACCATGCTTAGAATAAAAGAACTGTAGAAGAAGTTCACCTTCTCTACAAAACACACCAATCACTAAAAATTAAAGAATGGACACACCAAAATCAAAAAAAATGGAGCTCGTGATTCCGGCTTACAGAATGCATTCTCAAAACTTTCTTAATGTTTTGGACGGTATTTCGGAAGAAGATGCTTTGAAAAGAATTGAAGGAAAAACCAATCATATCGTATGGATGGCAGGAAACTTTGTCAATATGCGTTATGCCTTGGGCTGGGTTTTAGGACTGAAGGATGAAGATCCTCACAGCGACCTTTTTTTTCAGGGAAAAGCTCTGGACGAAAATTTCAGCTATCCGGGTTTAGATGAGCTGGAGAAAAATTTCCATGACATTTCACCAAAAGTATATCAGAAGCTTTGGGAAGTTACAGATGAAGAACTGGATGAAATCTTTGAAATCGGGATGAATATTCCTTTTATCCGTGAAACCAAACTTAATTTCGTAGGAATGTGTATCGGCCGTGAGGATTATTTATGCGGCCAGATAGGTCTGATGAGACGAATTCTGGATTATCCGGGAATGAAATATGATGTGGATGAAAATCTGAAATATTAATTAATGGAACCTAAAGAAAAAGGCCATAAACAGGTCAACGGAATCCGCATGTACTATGAGATCTACGGTTCCGGAAAACCTCTGGTACTAGTCCATGGCGGAGGTTCTTCCCTCCTGTTTGATTTTAAAGAAATAATTTCCAGGCTTGAAAACCAATTTCAGCTCATAGGCATTGATCTGCAGAACCACGGGATGAGCGATCATCGTGATATTCCCGAAACCTTTGAACAGGATGCCCATGATGTAGCAGCTCTTTTAAAGGAACTTCAGATCGGAAAAGCTTTATTCTGGGGATTCAGCAACGGAGGAAACACCGTGCTGCAGATAGCGAATCTCTACCCTGAAATAACAGAAAAGATCATCATTGCATCTGCATTTTATAAAAGAAACGGTATGATGGAAGGCTTTTTTGAAAGTATGGAAGAAGCCACTCTCGAATCTATGCCGGAACCTCTTAAAATCAATTTTCTTAACCTGAATCCTGACTTTTCAAAACTTGAAAACCTGTTTGATAAAGACAGCAAAAGGATGCAGACATTTGAAGACTGGGACGAGAAGATTTTGACATCCATAAAAGTTCCCGCCTTATTCATGAGCGGAGACCAGGATGTTATGAAACCTGAACATGTAGTGGAAATGTGGCGTCTGGTCCCCGGATCCAGACTGATGATCCTGCCGGAAGGCCACGGCTCTTATATGATGGCAGATTTCGAAGGAAACACAGATTCCGGACTCATCAACTTTACAGTAAGCGAGGTGACGAAATTTTTAAACCATTAAGGCTGTATGAAGATAAATTCTTAAAAGCTTAATCAGGCTTGATGGTTAATTTAAAACTTACATTTAACTAATTAACAATAACATTTAAAAATCAGAAATCATGGCTAAATTAAATCCGTACTTAAATTTCGACGGGAAAGCAGAAGAAGCTTTCAATTTTTACAAATCTGTTTTCGGAGGGGAATTTCGTGGAGAAGTTTTCAAAATGGGTAATGCTCCCGGTACCGAAAACTTATCAGACGAAGAAAAAAACAGGGTGATGCATATTGCTCTGCCAATCGGGGACGACCTTCTTATGGCTTCGGATATTGTTCCAAGCTTCGGACAGACCCTTAACGTGGGAAATAATAATTATGTATCTATTTTCCCTGAATCCAAAGAAGAAGCGGACAGGCTTTTTAAAGGGCTTTCCGAAGGAGGAAACATAGAAATGCCAATTGAAGACCAGTTCTGGGGAGACTATTTCGGAAGCTTCCAGGATAAATATGGAGTTCATTGGATGGTGAACTATAATGAAGAATCTGCAAAATAATCTTATATTTAACTAAATTTATTGAGGGCAGTTCAAACCCGGACTGCCTTCTTATTTTCAATATTAAAAAATAAAACAAATGGACCCAATTAAGATAGACATTACAATTTTAGCCCCGGTAGAAAAGGTTTGGAATTATTTTAATGAGCCCAAGCATATTACAAAATGGAATTTTGCCGATGAATCCTGGCAGTGTCCCAGTTCCGAAAACGATTTGAGAGTGGGAGGAAAATTTAAAACCAGAATGGAAGCAAAAGACAAAAGCTTCGGTTTTGAATTTGAGGGAATCTATGATGAAGTGGTTACGAATTCCACTATTAAATACCATCTGGAAGACGGCCGGAAAGTGGAGGTTATTTTTGATAAGATAGACGAAAATACCACAAAAGTTACCGAAATTTTTGACCCCGAAAAACAAAACTCCGTGGAAATGCAGCGGGATGGCTGGTATGCTATTCTCAATAATTTTCACAAGTATGTTGAAAATCACTAAAACACCCAATTTCAGTCATGATAAATCTGGTCATAATGGCAAAATGTTTAAGCTCCATTTGTGCTGTTAATCATGTTGTTAGAAATAATAATTTCCTGTCTGGCATTATTGCAGCACCGGCAAGAAGAGCTTTAGAAAGAGAAAAAATTGATTCTCTTGAAAAACTTTCGGGCTATTCTGAAGAAGAGATCATGAACCTTCATGGTATCGGAAGAAATGCTATGGAAAGACTGAAAAACCATATGGAAGAACATCAGGTCTCTTTCAAAAACTAATTACAGAATACCGGATATCTTTGTTATCGTATGATGCTTTTTCATCAGCGAAGATCAATAGACTGTATTTTTTACCCTTAAATTTAATATTATGAATAACGATATTTTTCCATGTCTCTGGTTTGACGAAGAATCAAAAGAGGCTGCAGAATTTTATTGCGAGGTCTTTGACGGAAAGATCACTGCAGATACTCCGGTAGTCATGAACATTGATCTGTTCGGGCAGAAATTGATGCTGCTGAACGGCGGGCCTCATTTTAAAAAAAATCCTTCAGTTTCTTTCATGGTCATCTGTAAAACAGAAGAGGAAGTACAGCAGTATTGGGACAAACTTATGGAAGGTGGAATTGCTCTCATGCCCTTGGATTCCTATTCCTGGAGCCCGAAATACGGTTGGGTACAGGACAAATATGGTGTTACCTGGCAGCTGTTTTTAGGTGAGAAGCCGGAAGATCAGAAAATTATTCCTACGCTGATGTTTATCCATCAAAATAATGGAAAAGCAAAGGAAGCCATGGAGTTTTATACCAGGACATTCCCCAATTCAAGCATTGGAAATATCCTGAAATATGGCGATGGAGGAGAAGGACATCCTATCCCCGAACCGGCAGAAAATATACAGCATGCCCATTTTACTATTAATGGTTACAGCTTTTTCTGTATGGATAATTCTTATGACCATCCATTTGATTTTAATGAAGGGATCTCTGTCGTGATCATGACGGATGATCAGGAACAGACCGATTATCTCTGGAATACCCTTATTTCTGATGGAGGAAGAGAAAGCATGTGCGGATGGCTGAAAGACAGATATGGATTCAGCTGGCAGATTGTTCCGAAAAGGCTCATTCAGCTGATGAATGATTCAGATCAGTCAAAATCGCAAAAAGTAGTACAGGCGATGATGAAAATGCAGAAGATTGTTATAAAAGACCTGGAAGAG
Source organism: Chryseobacterium sp. NFX27 (assembly GCF_049887855.1). Taxonomy (NCBI): domain Bacteria; kingdom Pseudomonadati; phylum Bacteroidota; class Flavobacteriia; order Flavobacteriales; family Weeksellaceae; genus Chryseobacterium; species Chryseobacterium sp. NFX27. Next base: position 120,324 of record NZ_JAGEKK010000002.1, read on the forward strand.
GCTTACCATTCGTAAACGAAACGACGGATTTGCCTGTTTTACACTTTTGAATTTCAGTTTTCGGCTTGCTGTTTGATGTGACTTATAAAAGATTTGCTTATGAAAACACAGAACAGATCACAATCTAAATCAAAAGTTCCCCAAGAAGGACTCTTTCCGGAGATCATCCGGAACGATTACCGGGGAAGTCAGAAACTTCAAGGAAAAAACGCCGTCATTTCAGGCGGAGACAGTGGAATAGGACAGGCTGTAGCCGTTCATTTTGCAAGAGAAGGGGCAGATGTCGCGATTATTTATAAAGAAAGCGATGATGATGCCAAAGAAACAAAAAAGCTTGTTGAAAAAGAAGGCAGACAGTGTATTCTCATCAAAGGAGATCTTACCAAAAAAGCTTTCAGAACAAAATGTGCTGAAAAGATAAAAAAAACATGGGATAATTTGGATATCCTGGTTAATAATGCAGGAATTCATACCTCAAAAAGCAGTCTTGAAAAAATCTCCGATGAGCAGATTCAGGAAACTTTTAATACCAATATCATCTCCATGATTTCTTTTACGAGAGACTTTTTACCATTAATTGGTGAAGGAGGCCGGATTATCTGCACTACATCCGTTACAGCCTACAGAGGAAGTGATCACCTGATCGATTATGCGGCTACAAAAGGAGCTATTTTATCCTTTATCCGCTCTCTTTCAGCCAATCTCGCCGAAAAGAAAATTTTAGTCAACGGAATTGCTCCCGGTCCCATATGGACACCTCTGGTGAAAGAAGCCTTCGATGATCTGTCAACATTTGGAAAAGATACACCGCTGAAACGGGCGGGGCAGCCATCAGAAGTCGCACCGGCCTATGTTTTCCTTGCCTCTAAAGATGCAGATTATATTACAGGAGAAGTGATCCACATCAATGGCGGTGATTTTGTAGGAGGCTAATTGAAGTAGAAGCAAGAAGTTAGAAATTAGAAGTTAGAAAAATGAGGCATCTATGATCTAAAATCTAATGATTAAAATTAACTTCTAACTTCTAACTATCTAACATCTAAACAAACAGCAATGCAGAAATTATTTTTTGAGATCCAAATTGATGCTCCTCCTGAAAAAGTTTGGGATGTTCTCTGGAGCGATATGACGTACAGACAGTGGACAACGGCATTTACAGAAGGTTCTTTCTATATGGGAACTTTTGAAGAAGGAAGTATAATGAAATTTTTTGATCCGGATAACAACGGCATGTACAGCCGGGTTGAAAAAAATATACCGAATAAAGAAATGAAATTTCTGCATCTCGGGGAGATTTATGGAGGAGTAGAGACTGAGCAGAACTGGGGAGAAGCTACAGAAAGGTATATTTTAGAAGAAACACCGACAGGGACAATACTGAAGATTGAAATTCAGACTCCTGAAGAATTTAAAGATTTTTTTGAAGAAAAATTTCCAAATGCTTTGGGAATTGTGAAAAATCTTTCAGAAAATCAACTATAAATACTCATCACAAAAATATACAATATGGAAACTTTATCTTACGAAATTATAATCAACGCTCCATTACAAAAAGTCTGGGACGTTCTTTGGAATCCTGATACCTATACCGAATGGACCCAATTTTTCGGTTCCGGATCCAAAATGAAATCCGACTGGAAAGTGGGCGGAAAAACCTATTTTGTAAATGCAGAAGGTGAAGGAATGGTATCGACCATTGACAGCCTGGATGAGCCAAACCAGATTATTTTTAAACATCTGGGAATGGTAGATAAAGAAGGAAATGAAGATACCCAAAGCAAAGAAATAATGGAATGGAGCGGGTGTTTTGAAAAATATATCCTTATTGATTTCGAGGGGAAAACAAAGCTTCATGTTGAGGTACAGGTCGACAAAGAATGGGAAGAGCACATGGACACAGGATTTAAACAAGGACTGGAAGTGGTCAAAAGTCTAGCTGAAAAAGCGTAACAAAGTAAATTTATTTAAAAAGCAAGACCCTTACAGTTTTCTGGAACCTGTAAGGGTTATTTATGCAAAATTTACACTATCTTTCTATAGCGATAAATATAAAAACATGAAATTATTAACGATCCTTTTCGGTACATTTATTTTGGCTCTGTTGGGAACCTGGGCTTTTCAGGGAAAGCCGGACTTTTTATTTTCAGGAAATCTGGGAATGGCTGTATTTATCATATTTACAGGGTTTTCTCATTTTAAATTCCAGAAAGGAATGGCCATGATGATCCCTGATTTTCTTCCCGGCAAAATGTTCTGGGTATATTTTACAGGAGTTCTGGAAATTGCTGCGGGAATTGGACTGATGATTCCTTCAGTAAGAGAAGTAACGGCCATACTGCTGATTATTTTTTATATTCTGGTTTTTATCGCCAACATCAATTCTTCCAGGAAAAACATTAATATTTTCAAAGCAGATTACACCGGGCCGGGTATGAAATATCTTTACGCTCAAAGGATCCCAATGCAGCTTATCCTGATTGCGTGGACTTGGTATTTCGGAATTTACTTAAATTAGAAACAGACTTTATACCTTAAACCCGTTTTTTTTTCATAAAATTTCATAATGAATGTAACATTTTGTTGGGAAGACTGTCATATTATGTATAAGATTTTTATTAATTAAAGATCGCAGTTAGACAATTTAACCATCCAAAATATGAATTATGAATATTAATACTAAAATTTTTGGTGCGGCTCAGGTCGTACTGTCAGCAATTATGATTAATGCACAGACCTCAACGGCAAAACTGCCGGGCGACCCTACGCTTCCATCCACTAAAGCAAATCTTGAGAAACTGATCTCTTATGATAAAGGAAACTTCAAATATAAGGTAGAAGATTATTTTGCAAGACCCAATGCTTCTCAGTTTAAAATATCTCCGGATGGGCTGTATCTTTCCTACAAAGAAAAGGATAAGGACAAGAAGAATCATGTTTATGTAAAAGAACTGAAAACAGGGAAAATCACCAAAGCTATTGTTGAAAAAGACGACCTTATCAAAAGCTATGGCTGGCTTGACAAAAAACGCCTTTTCTTTACCCAGGATAGAGGAGGAAATGAAAATATTCACCTTTACGCAGCAGATATCGATGGGAAAAACCTTAAAGATCTGACGCCTTTTGAAGGAATTACACTGGGATCAGTAAGGCTGATAAAAGATACGGAATTTGTTGTGGTAACAATGAACAAAAATAACAAGCAGATTTTCGAACCGTATAAGATCAATTTCAACACGGGAGAAATGACCCAGCTTTATGAAAATAAAGATGTCAACAGTCCTATTGATGATTATATTTTTGATAAAGACGGCAATCTCAGAGGATATACCGTTCTTGAAAATGGGCTGACAACCAAAACCTACTATAAAGATCTGCAGACAGGAAAATTTAATCTGCTTAAGTCTACAGACTGGAAAGATACCTTCAGCATCATAGGACTTAATGATAATTCCAAGAATAAAGATGAGGCGTATGTTGTTACCAATCTGGACAGTGACAAGTCCAGGATTGTGCTGTATGACCTGAAGAAGAATGCTGTGATCAAAGAAATATATTCTAATCCTGTTTTTGATGTAAGCTCCATCAGTGTTGCCGGGAAAAACAGGAATTACGAATTGGATTATGTAAGCTATGACGGAATCAAAAGCGAAACCGTTCCGGTAAGTCAGTTTTATAAAGAAATTGATGCTCAACTGAAATCTGAATTTAAAGACAAACAGTTTTCTATCGTATCTTCAGATGATAATAATGATAAACTTTTGGTTTATGTGGGAAGCGACAAATTTTATGGAGCTTACTACGAATATGATACAAAAAGTAAAAAAATAAATCTTCTTTACAACCTGATGCCTCAGCTGAAAGAAGAAGATATGGCAGAAATGAGACCTATCGAATTCAAAAGCAGGGACGGATTAACAATCAGAGGATACATCACCCTTCCCAAAGCTGCTCTTGAAGGTAAAAAAGTACCTTTAATTGTGAATCCTCACGGCGGTCCGCAGGGAATCCGTGATGAATGGGGATTCAACCCGGAAACACAGCTTTTTGCCAGCAGAGGATATGCAACGCTTCAGGTGAACTTTAGAATTTCCGGAGGCTATGGAAAAGAATTCCAGAAAGCAGGATACAAGCAGATCGGAAGAAAAGCAATGGATGATGTGGAAGATGGTGTAAAATATGCGATAGAACAGGGTTGGGTAGACAAAGATAAGATTGCGATTTATGGGGGAAGCCACGGCGGTTATGCCACTCTTATGGGCCTTATTAAGACTCCGGATCTGTATGCCTGCGGTGTAGATTATGTAGGAGTATCCAATATTTTCACCTTCTTCGATTCTTTCCCGGAGTACTGGAAGCCTTACAAAGAAATGGTAAAAGAGATTTGGTATGATCTTGACAATCCTGAAGAGGCAAAAATTGCCAAAGAAGTTTCTCCGGTTTTTCAGATTGATAAAATCAAGAAACCTTTATTTGTAGTGCAGGGAGCCAATGATCCGAGAGTTAATATCAATGAATCTGATCAGATTGTAAAAGCAATGCGTGCCAAAGGTTTTGAAGTTCCATATTTGGTAAAATATGATGAGGGGCATGGATTTGGAAAAGAACCGAACAGACTGGAGCTGTATCAATATATGCTGGGTTTTTTTGCAGAGAATTTCAATAAGAAATAAAATTTCATTTTTATAATTATAGAGACGGAGAGTGTAATGCTCTCCGTTTTTTATTTAAACTCAAATAATGACTAATGATTTTCACAAATGAACAGTGAATTATTTGTGATATTAGTGTAAACGTTTGTGTTATTAGTGTTTATTTTAAACTCAATGATTACAAAATAAAAATAATTAAAACTACGGCCAACAAAAGAAAATCCGAATTTCCGGAAAAAATATTTTAAATTTATTAAAGTAAAACCAAAAGGCAGATCGTCATAGCAATATGGAGGTTGTCGAAGAAATAACAATGCCACAGGAGGAGAAAGCAAGTATCATCTCACAAACCGTTTCAAAGTACGGAGGAAAGCTGATGTCTTATATTCGTCCGAAAGTGAAAAACGCAGAAGATGCGGAAGATATTCTGCAGGAAGTGTGGTTTCAGTTCAGCAGTTTAACCAATCTTTCTGAGATTGTGAACGTTGGTGGCTGGCTGTATAGAGTGACTGCAAATAAAATCACCGACCGTTACCGCAAGAAGAAAACGGAAAATCTTGAAGATTTCGTCTATGAAGATGAAGACGGAAGTTTTTCTATCAAAGATATCTTATTGCTGGACGAAAGCGCAGGTCCTGAAGTTAAGATGTTCCAGGACGAAATCTGGAAAAAGCTTTTTGAAGCATTGGATGAACTTCCTGAGAAACAAAGACTCGTGTATGTGGAAAATGAACTTAATGACAAAACTCTACAGCAGATAGCCGATGAACAGGGTGACAATATCAAGACCATTATCAGTAGGAAAAACTATGCTGTGAAGCATTTAAGAAACCGACTGAGAAAATTATACGAAGATTTAAATAGTTAGTAAAAAAGAAATTATGAATTATAAACACAAAAAAGGCTGGATTTTTTTACTCTTATGTCCACCATTGATCTTAGTTACCGTTACATTTATTGTAATGTGGCTTTGGAACTGTCTGCTTCCTGAGATCCTGGGTGTGAAATCCATTACATTCTGGCAGGCGATGGGAATTCTGATCTTAAGTAAGATCCTTTTTGGAGGATTCCATTTTGGAAAGGGAATGAGAGACTTTAAAGAAAGAAAGATGAGAGAGAAAATGGCTGGACTGTCCCCTGAAGAACGGGAGAAATTTAAGGAAGTTTGGAAAAACAGATGTTCGGGAGGATTCTTCAACAGAAACAACGGATAATTTAAAATTTAAGAAGTAGTAAAGTAAAATTGAAATTCATCCGTCTATATAAAAAACAAGAAGTAGTAAAATTTAAAATTTTGAAAAAATGAAAAATTCAGCATTAAAAGGAGCTCTGGGAGCATTAGCTGTTGTTGGGGTGGCATTAATCGCCAAAAAAGCAATACAAAGAAAAAGATTTATAAAAGGTATTTTCAGCGAATACGGAATCAAAGAAAAATCACCTTTCGGCTTGGCTGATAAGATCAGAGAAATGGACGAAGAGCAGTATCAGGAACTGAAAGGAAAATTCAAAAAAGAATTTGCTTCAAGATGCTGCCGTAAAGAAAATAAGGATAATACTGTAGAAGCATAAGCAGTAAATAACTAAATTGAAATTGTTAATTCCGGCGCGGGAAGCAAAGCTTCCCGCGCCGGAATTTTTTTTACCTCACAGAAGCAATACAGAAAAAAATAAATTCCTATTTTTGTATAGCTCAATGAAAGACTACTACTATTTTCTCGGAATTTCTCCGGATGCTTCAGAAGAAGACATCAAAAAGGCTTATAGAAAATTATCTTTAAAATACCATCCGGATAAGAATGATAACGACGATTTCTTTGCCGGGCGCTTCCGTGAAATTCAGGAAGCGTATGAAATATTGAGTGATTCAGGAAAGAGACGTACCTATGATCAGAATTTAGAGAACCATCAGAAAAGTTTCAGGTATAATACTCCGCCTTCCATCAAGACTTTTACTTCTAATAAAGTTCATGCTAAAAAAGGAGAGGAGATTATCATTAACTGGCAGACGAATAATGCCGATGTGGTAAAAATACTGCCTTTCGGCCTTGAAAAACCTTTTGGAGAAAGAATATTTAAGATCACAGAATTTAAAGACGGGAAATTTCAGCTATTGCTTCATGCTACAAATTCTCTGCTTCACAAAACGGCAGTACAGGGAATTACGATTACTGAAGTCTTTGAGAATGATGCTGCTCAGTTTAGAGACAACGTTGAAGAAATGTTTAAGCCTCAGCCCAGAACACCGGTCAACAGAACAGGCCAGCCAAAGATCATGATGTTGATCTGGGGAATTCTTATTTTGGCGGCAGCAATATATTTCCTGTTCAGAAATTTTGGCTAGTTTAAGCCATCTTTTTTCTTCCCGGACACTTTTTGCATCTTTTTCCTTTTTTGAATTTCTTACAACATGATTTTTTTTCACAAAACAGGTCTTCATTATTGAATGCGTATACTGGCGATAAAGGCGGTACTTTAAATGGGACAATCATATTCATGCTGCAAATATATTAATTTAGAATAAATATAATTAATAAAATTTCATAAATCTTATAACATCTGTATATCAGTGTGTTTAAGGTGATTTTAATCCCTTGTTTTAAGCTGAAAATGCAGGCGTAATGATAAAAATATTTCCCTGAACGATTTAAACTCTACAATAGAAAGTTGAAAACTTAGACTTAATAAATTAAAACAGGCAAGAGTTTTTCTCTATCGTTTTGGCAATGTAGAAACCCTTGTACAGTCGCTTAAAAAATTGTAATTTTACGAATCTTTTTTACGAACAAAATCTAATAAATAAAAATGAATACAGAACAGTTTGTGAGCCGTCACATTTCCCTTAATGAAGCCGATAAACAGGCAATGTTGGAAAGATTGGGCGTTTCAAGTATTGAAGAACTAATTTCTCAGACCATTCCTTCTTCTATCCGTTTAGAGAAAGATCTTGAGATCTCTGAGCCACTTTCAGAATACGAAATGCTGAACCATTCCAAAGAGCTGGCGTCGAAAAATACTGATTATACTAGTTATATCGGTTTTGGATACCACAATACTTTATTGCCTTCAGCTATTCAGAGAAACATCTTCGAAAATCCTAGCTGGTATACTGCGTATACCCCTTATCAGGCTGAAATTGCACAGGGAAGACTGGAAGCTCTTCTGAATTTCCAGACAGTAGTGTGTGATCTTACAGGTTTTGGGCTGGCTAATGCTTCTCTTTTAGATGAATCCACTGCTGCTGCTGAGGCTATGCACATGTTCTTTAACAACAGAACGAAGGACCAGAAAAAAGCGAATGCCAACAAATTCTTCGTTTCCGATCTTGTTTTACCTCAGACAGTTTCTGTTTTAAAAACAAAGGCAGAAGGTTTAGCCATCGAAATCGTAGAAGGTGACCACGAAACTCACCAGCTTGACGAAACGTATTACGGTGTCCTATTACAGTATCCGGGAAAAAACGGGATCGTTTTAGATTACACGGAAGATATTGTAAATTATAAGAAATTAGATCTGCAGGTGGTTGTAGCTTGTGATCCGATGGCTTTGGTTAAATTAAAATCACCGGCTTCTATGGGAGCTGACTGTGCTGTTGGAACTTCACAGAGATTTGGTATTCCACTGGGTTACGGAGGACCTCACGCAGCATTTTTCTCTTGCAGAGAAGATTATAAAAGAGACATTCCGGGAAGAATCATCGGAGTTTCTCAGGATATGTACGGAAAACGTGCACTGAGAATGGCGCTTCAGACCAGAGAGCAGCACATCAAAAGAGAAAGAGCAACGTCTAATATCTGTACAGCACAGGTACTTCTTGCGGTAATGGCAGGAATGTATGCAGTGTATCACGGTCCGAAAGGGTTAAACTACATCGCTGATCAGATCCACTTTAAAGCAAATGCTTTGAAAAACGGTCTTAAAGCATTAGGATACCAGACGGTTGAAGAGCCGATCTTCGATACTGTGAAAATCACAATGAGCGAGGATGAAAAAGGAAGATTAATGAGAATGATGCTTGATCACAGACTTAATCTGAACTATTTCACAGAAGGTGTAGTAAGTGTAGCGATCAACGAGAGTACAACATTGGAGAAATTAAATGTTCTGATGGCTTCTTTTGCTCAGTTTAAGGACAAGCAGACTTTCAAATTAGAAATTAAAGAAGGATACAGCATTCCTGAAGAATTGTTGAGAAAAGACGAAATTCTTACGGAGCAGGTATTCAACAAATACCATACAGAAACAGAATTGATGCGTTACATCAAGCGTCTTGAAAGAAAAGACTTATCATTAACGCACTCAATGATCTCTCTTGGATCTTGTACCATGAAGCTGAACGCAGCTACCCAAATGCTTCCACTTTCATGGGCAGACTGGGGAAGTGTTCACCCGTTTGTACCGGTAGATCAGGCCGGAGGTTACCAGGAAATGATCAAAGAACTGGAAAAAGACCTTGCTGAGATTACTGGTTTCGCAGGAACTTCATTACAGCCGAACTCCGGAGCTCAGGGAGAATATGCAGGATTAATGGTGATCAGAGAATATCACATTTCAAGAGGTGAAGGCCACAGAAATGTAGTATTGATCCCTCAGTCTGCACACGGAACAAACCCGGCTTCTGCAGCGATGGCAGGAATGAAAATCGTAGTGGTGAAAAATCTTGAAAGCGGAGAAATCGATTTTGAAGATTTAAAAGCTAAGACAGAGCAGAATTCTGCGAATTTATCCTGCGTAATGATCACGTATCCGTCAACTTACGGATTCTTTGACGCAAACATTAAAGAAATTACCAGCCTTATCCACGAACATGGCGGACAGGTATATATGGATGGTGCCAATATGAACGCTCAGGTAGGATTTACAAGTCCCGGAAACATCGGAGCAGACGTATGTCACCTGAATTTACACAAGACTTTTGCTATTCCTCACGGAGGAGGAGGCCCTGGAGTTGGACCAATCTGTGTGGCTAAGCACCTGGTTCCTTTCCTACCTTCCAATGCGAATATCAGAGTCGGAACTAAAGAAGCTATCGAAGGTATTTCTGCAGCACCTTACGGTTCAGGTTTGATTCTTAACATTTCTTATTCTTACATTAAGATGTTAGGAACTGATGGGCTGAAAAAAGCAACAGGCCACGCCATCTTAAATGCCAATTACCTTAAAGAGATTTTGGCAGAGCATTTCCCGATCCTGTATTCAAACGAAAGTGGAAGAGTGGCTCACGAATGTATCGTAGACTTCCGTCAGTTCAAATCTTTAGGAATTGAAGTAGCGGATGTTGCGAAGAGACTGATGGACTATGGATTCCATGCTCCTACGGTTTCTTTCCCTGTAGCAGGAACATTAATGATTGAACCTACAGAATCTGAAAGCAAGTCTGAAATCGACCGTTTTGCAGAGGCATTAATTTCAATCAAAAAAGAGATTGATGAGATTGCTAACGGAGAGGCAGATCAGGCCAACAATGTCCTTAAAAATGCTCCCCACACCGAGCAGCTGGTAATCTCGGATTCCTGGGATAAGCCATACAGCAGAGAAAAGGCAGCTTATCCGCTGGAGTGGGTAAGAGACCATAAATTCTTTGCTTCCGTATCCAGAGTGGATGAAGCTTACGGAGACAGAAACCTGGTTTGTACTTGTGAGCCGATTGAAGCTTATATGTAATCAGAATATAATTCATATAAAATGACCCGTCTGGAATCCAGGCGGGTCATTTTTTTATTATTTTTATCATGTTATCTTCTTCGGGAGCTGTATGCTACAAGAAGTGCTACAGCCATGGTACCAAAAGTTACCATTGAAACTGTTTTAATTGATACTTCACTATTATTTGTCTGTGATGTATTATGATCCTTCTCACACGAAGACAGGAACATTACTGCCATGAATAGACAGCTCAAGAATAATTTTTTAATCATATAGATGTATTTGTTTGGTTTTAAATATTTTATGATCAAAAAAGATACCAACTAACCTATATGAATAATAATTCTATATGTGATAAATAGGAATATTAAATTAAACTAATTTTTGGAATAATGATTAAACTAAATGCAAAAATGGACAAACCTTAAAAAAACATTTATTTGAGATAACAGAGCCGTTTCATTTATTGCTAAGCCATACAAGGATATATATTGGCTTTACTTTGCTGAATGAATGTCCTTGTTTTCTTTATTAACATGCCAGAGAATTTACTTTGTTTGCCTTTGCAATAAAAATACAATTGTTCAGATATTCTCTTATCCTGAACTCAGGAAATTACTGCGTATAAATATAAATGGGAAGAAATTATGGGCAATTGTATTATTTGTCTTTAACCTGTAATTTTCAATGACTCAATAAGTCCTCCGCTTAGTTCGAAATTATATTTTAAAATAAGTGGGCTCCCTGGAAATGTTCCTGAAATTTCCGCTGACAAAATATTGTCTTTTTCGATGTAATCTAAAGGTTTCATGGTTATCTTATACTCTTTGTTGGCTGCGTCAATCCAGTTTTGTATTTCTGTTTTGCCCGTGTGGGTTTTGCCTTCGTCAAATACAACAGCGGTGTCGGTAAAGCAATCAGCATAGGCATGGCTGTCAAATTGGGTTTGTGCTTTCACTAATTTTGAAATGATGTTGGGTAAATTCATTTTGTTTTATTTTTAAGTTATTAAATCGTGGGTATCGTTCCTCCATCAATAATGTATTCCGTTCCTGTGAGATAATTAGCTCTTGGTGAAACCAGGAATCCTACCAGTTCAGCTACTTCCTCGGGTTTTGCCGGTCTTCCGTAAGGAATTCCTCCCAATGCATCCATTACACTTTGTGCAGCCTGTTCTACACTGCTTTTATTGGTTTCAGCTATCCGTTCCATCATCCTTGTAGAAGCTTTAGTCATGATCCAGCCGGGTGAAACAGTTAATACGCGGACTCCTTTTGGAGCAACTTCGTTGGATAGGCTTTTGCTGTAATTAAGTAAGCCCGCCTTTGCAGCGGCATAGGGAAGCGTACTGTCATATAATGGTAATCTGGCCTGAATGGAGGCAATATGAATAATGACACCGGTTTTCCTTTCAGTCATTTGTGGTAAAAAACCTCTGTCCAGGCGTACCGGCGATAAAAGGTTGGTCTGTAGGGATTGTAGCCAGTCTTCGTCGGTCAACACGGCGAAACCTCCTCCTTTGGTCTCTGAGCCTCCAAGATTGTTGACTAAAATATCGAGTTTCCCAAATTTCTGTATAACCTCTTCCACCACTTTTTGAGTTCCCCGAGGGGAGCTGAGATCTGCTGAAATAAAATGCAGACCCGGATTTTCTTCTTCAGGCGGGTTTCTTGCAACAATAATTACGGTAGCTCCTGCACTTAATAATCTTTCTGCAATGGCTTTTCCAGTTCCTTTTGTGCCACCTGTGACCAGGGCTGTTTTGTCTTTTAGCTCATCATTAAAATTAAATTGATTTTCCATTTCTTAAATTCTTTCATACAAATTTCCGAAGTATCTTCATTTCCGGCAATAAGGGAAAATCGAATTGCATAGGGAGTAATTTTTCCCCTATTGTACATTTTGGAACATTGGGCTAATTTTACAGTATGTATGAAAGAAAAATTCCTTTGAACTTAAATTGCGGTCTTGACCTGATCGGCGAAGTACTGTACGGAAAATGGAAGATCCGTTTGCTGTGGTTTATTAATGAAGGCTATCAACGTCCGAGTGAACTTCATCGCAAAATTCCTGATGCTTCAAGACGGGTACTGAATATTCAGCTGAAAGAACTGGAAGAACATGAACTGGTCTCAAAGATTATTTATGCTCAGGTTCCACCAAAAGTAGAGTATTATCTTACGGATTTTGGTAAGACACTGATTCCTGTAATTTCCATATTGGGGGCTTGGGGAGATCAACATGAAGAGCGGTTGCGAGAGGTTATTTTGAAAAGATAAAAGCCGATATGATTTTTTAAGTTACTATTTCCCCTCGTTCCAATAATAAGAATCCGGATACATCCTTGCTCCAAAAACAGCCGTTCCCACCCTTACAATGGTGGCACCTTCTTCAATGGCTGTTTCCAGATCGCCGCTCATTCCCATGGACAGTTCCTTCATTTCTACGTTGGGAATACTCTGGCTGATGATTTCCTGCTGTAGGGATCTCAGGATTTTAAAACAGCTTCTTACTTTCTCTGTTTCTGCACTGAAAAGGCCAATGGTCATCAGTCCTTTAATCTTTAATGTGTTGAATTCAGAAATTTTTCTTGTCAGTTCAACAGCATGATCCGGATGCACTCCGAATTTACTTTCTTCGTTAGAAGTATTCACCTGAATCAGTACCTCCATTGTTTTTCCTTCCGGTAAAAGCCTTTGATGGAGCTTTTCTGCAAGATCCAGACGGTCCATAGACTGTACACAGACCACATCATACTTTAAAATATCCTTGATCTTATTGGTCTGAAGATGTCCAATAAAATGATTTTCATGTGGTATATCTTTCAGCTCATCATATTTCTCTTTCAGTTCCTGAACTTTATTCTCTGCAATTAAGTTTTGTCCGTTTTGTAAAGCTGTTTTAATACGGTCAGCAGAAACAGTTTTTGTTGCCAGCAGTAATCTGACTTCATCAGGATTTCTGCCCGCTTTTTCACAGGCCTTCTTTATTCTGTTATTGATGATCTCAAGATTGTGGAGGATATCGTCTTTCATGGCTGCGTAATTTCTCTGGCTTCCAGTTTTTTAATTAAAGCTGATTTTACCGATGTTAAAGCATGGTCTTTCGCTTCAGCAAAAGAAATGCTGTATTTACGGTCTATTTTTCTCAGTTCTTCCGGGAATTTTGACAGGAGATCATCATAAAAAGTATCCAGAAATTCAGCAGCAGGCATTTCATAGCTGATTTTCAGCTGGAAACGTCTCAGTAAGGCTGTATCAATGATTTCTGCATGATTTGTGGCACAGATTAAAAGAGCATTTTCAGGATAATAATCGATCAGCTGGAGCAAAGTGTTCACCAGTCTTCTCATCTCACCGACATCTTTATCATCGCTTCCTCTCGCTTTCCCGATCTGATCCAGTTCATCCAGAAAAAGAACAGATCTTTCCCTTGCAGCTTTATCAAAGATCATTTTAATGTTTTGCGAAGTTTCCCCGATACGGGAAGAAACGATATTGCTCAGGTTTAAGATCAGTATATTTTTGCCCAAAGCATTGGCAACAGCTTTGGCAGTCATCGTTTTTCCACATCCGGAATTGCCCTGCAGAAGGATCTTATTATTTACAGGAAGTCCATATTCCTGCAGTTCTTTTACGTAAGTATGTTCTTTAATGAGCTGTACCAGTTGAGCTCTGTTGTCGTTACCGAGAAATACGTCGTTGAGGGTCACTTCCTCTTTGTCCTGAATGATGAGATTGTACAGATTCATGCTAAAACTAAATAATTCTTATCTGTACAAAGATAAAGCTTTATTGAATGATGAGTGGAGCCTGAATCAGATTTAGAAGGTAGTCCAGACCGGGAAAGGGAGAATGTCAATAGAAATGGGCTTTAGCCCGTTCACAGATATTTAACAAGAAAAGCCGAACTAGGTGTTCGGCTTGACTATTGGGATATATAAAATTTGCTATGAAATTCTGTTAAAGGATATGTTTTTTAGGCCCTTTTACTCCGTTGAGTAAAAGAGCAGAATCTGAATATTCAGATTAAAAAACATAAACAATACAATTAATATAGATGTTCTATAGGCTTGCCTTAAATAGAACTTAGTTTCTTTGTTCTCTTTTTACTGTCATAAAGTAAGAAGCGAATACTACTACACATGTTGCGATACCGATGTAAGTTACCATTTTTTGTTTTATTTAATTATTTGACTTTATTTTATCAATTTTCTAATTGCAATATTACAGTTTTCAAATCACGTGCCAAAGCAAATAATCATGATGTATATCAGTGTGTTATAGGTTTTAATTGTTTGTTTTTGTTGACTATTTGTTTACATAAAATTAATACGTTTTTATGAAATTATTAATATGTTTATTGTCTTATCTGTAAAAAATTGAAAAGTTGATAACTGTTTCAATACTTCTATATTGGACTTGATAAAACAAAAAATTAAAAATGCCATGCATAATATTCACTTTTAGCATACCATTTGAACGTCAGATTTAGTGTAGAAAAAGAATTATTATGTTAAGAAAACTTATTGTTCGGAAACAAATTTTATCCCGGAATATTTAAAGACTGACAAATTGTATGACACCAAATTGAAAATTTTGTCACATGATTTGGAAATAATGACAGTTTGAAACATCTACTGTCAGAACTATTTAAGAATGATCACTTTTTATTTTTGTAAATTGTAATAGTAAATACTTTGATAAATATTCACATGAGAGTGATATTAAAAGAAGCATTTTCTTAAAATATTCTTTATCATATCATTCATATAACAAAAGGAAATATAAGAAGTTAGATAACAGGAATAAGATGGAGCAATAATGTTGATCTTATTGTTCAGTTTTTAGCGTCAAGAAACAGCTTTTCCCTATTTTTGTAGAAAATAAGCCTTATTATGGGACGCAGTTATATATTTCTGGCCTTAGCAATCGTATTTGAAATTATAGCGACAACTTTTCTGAAAAAGTCTGAAGAGTTTTCAAAGCTTTGGCCTTCCGTAGTTACGGTTATAGGATACGCTACCGCATTTTATTTCCTGAGCCTTACCTTACGGCAGATCCCTGTTGGAATAACCTATGCAATATGGTCCGGAGTAGGGATTGTCTTTATAACACTCATTGGGATTATTGCTTTTAAACAGGTTCCGGATCTGCCCGCCATTCTTGGAATTGCACTGATCGTTATAGGAGTGATCATCATTAATGTGTTTTCAAAAATGGGGACGCATTGATTTTTTGATAAAATTTAATTATTTAAAGATTTAAACCATTAAGGACTTTCTTAAGTTTAAGACCGATATTTGAAATTATTTTACTCTGGGATTTGCAAAAGGATTGTAAGATATTCCGATGTTGAAATAGAATGAAGGTTTGTAACTGGCTTCAAAGAGATAATCTTTTAAAGATTCTTCCTTATCAAACACTCTTGCCTGTGGAACCGCTCTGATTCCGGCTTTTAGAGTTCCTATGAAATTACTGCCGAGATTATGCTCATAAATAGCCCCGGAATTAATCTCCAGCTGCCGGAATTCATAAGTTTTAGTATTTCGGTATATATAAAAGGACGTATTATCCATTTCTGTACCCAGAGAAATTCTGCTGTTAGTGAAAATATCTCTTCTGATCAGCAGTTTTTTAGGAAGCAGGATGTCAAGAACCCATCCGTTGCTGAATTTGTTTTCATAGGTAAATATCGGCAACAGGGGAATCTGAGCACTCGGATCAATAAAGCCGGCCAGCCCCACCAGCATTTTTGTTTTTGGAGTAGCTTTTAAAACAATAGAAGCAGTCATCAGCCCTCTGATTCTTTCAAAATGCCGGTCACTTCCATCCACCGAAGCACTGGCAGTATAGATTGCTGTCTTATTGAATAACTTGGAAAAATAACTGAGATTGACAGATTCTGAATGATAATGGAAATCATTCTTTTTTTCTGTTCCGGATAAAACCGGTTCTTCAGTACTGAATGCCGTATAACGATAATTCAGGGCAGTGCTCAACAGCCAGTTTTTATTTTTTATAAAATAAATATTGGCATTAACTTTTAATTGCTGGAAACCTTTCATCTTATTGTCAGGCAGTTCTGTTTCCTGAAGCTTGGAAGAAAAACGGTAGGGTGTTGTTTGGGTATAATCAATATTAAGATCGCGGTTCTGTGGAAATTTGTCAGCAAAAAATGCTCTTACCTTCAGTGGAATACTGTCTCTTTTTTGAGCATAGGCAATATTCTTTAAAGGGAACATAGCAAGCGGTACAAGGACTTTTCTCAGTGTTTTCATGGTTTATTGTAAAGTATGGATGGCGGATTGAAAAAAATGGAACACAAATATCTTGTCATAAAATATCTCGATGCTGTTCTCTATGATAAAATTTCTATGGCGAAAGGTATCAGCAATGACATCTTCTTCCACAAAGACAAACCAGATCTCTTTAAGTAGGTTCTGTCTCTTAAATTCCTCAAAACTATTCCAGTCAAAAGGGGAAGAATGTTTCAGATTATAAAACAGGATCCCTTTCTTATCCCCATTCTCCTCTACAATATTAACAGGATGCTGAATATAGTTTAAAATCCTGATCTCCGAATGATAGCATTCCACGAAATGATGCAGGTCGATCATCTGTATTACCTTCTCTTCTTGCTGGGATTCTGTCATATAAAAACATTCTGAGGTTATTTCTTCTGTGAGTTCCTGAAAAACGGCTAATTCCATAAGCATAAAAATTCATGTCAAAGAAAGACAGAATAACAGAGCCGGAATTTTTTTTTATACCAAACCGCTTCTATTTTATACGAAACCTGTGTACTTTACAATTCGTATAAAAAAATCCAGGGTTTGTATAATATTATAGAGACTTCTTACGTTATTCTCTATTTTTGTTCTGTATTAAAAACGGACTATGAAATACAGCACACAAAGATTTAAGGAAACCCTGGTCATGGACTTTCTGGTTGAAGACCGGTTTAAGTTCCGCAGGCATCTGCTGTTTCTTATTTTCTTTTTCTTACTGCTCTACAGTGCACGGTTCTGGCACTGGTATTCCGGGATTTATCAGTATTATGTTTTATTGTTTGTATATACCGTACTGATTGTAATGGTATATATTAATATCTATGTCCTGGTGCCAAAATTTTTCTTTAAAACAAAATATATTACCTATCTGATCCTCCTGGTGCTCATGGGTGTGGTGGGACTGAATATGATAGGCAATGGTTTTAAATTCTTTTTTGAAGATTTCAGAGTGGAAAATATCAGGAAGGAAGGAGAGAAAGGAAGCATCTATGAAGGGATCATCATGTGTATTCCGATTATTCTGACCACAACTACGGTAAAGCTGCTTCAGAAATGGATCAATGATACCAAAAGGATAACCGAGCTCAATAATCTTACCCTGCAGATGGAACTGAATGAACTCCGCAACCAGATCAATCCGCATTTTCTCTTTAATATGCTGAATAATGTGAAAGCGCTTACAAGAACAGATCCTGAAAAAGCATCTGCAGTAATTGTTAAACTTTCAGAGTTTTTAAGGTATCAGCTGTATGAAAATGGTGAAGAGAAAACCCTCCTGACTTCGGAAATAGATTTTTTGTCCAACTTCCTTAATCTTGAAAAAATAAGAAGAGAAAATTTTGCCTTTGATATAAATGCAGAAACAGAAAGCAGAACTTTAAAAAGTACTTTTATTCCTCCCAACTTATTTACGACTTTTGTTGAAAATGCCGTAAAACACAGTGTGGATATCAGCAGTAGAACATCGTATGTGACAATAGATATAAGCGTTAAAGATAAAATACTCCATTTTGCCTGTACCAATTCAATGAATCCGAGTCTGAATATATCCAATGCAAACTACGGCGGACTGGGACTTGCCAATATTAAAAGAAGGCTTGAGCTTCTCTACGGAAACACATTCAGCCTGGAAATTGCTTCCGGAGAAAAAGAATACACCGTTAATTTAAAAATTCCTGTATGAACTGTATTATAGTAGATGACGAACCGTTGGCAAGAGCAGAAATGCGTTCTTTGATCAATGAAACATCAAAAGCCGAAATCCTGGGAGAGTTTTCCAATGCTCCTTCAGCTCTGGACTTCCTTAACACAAACAACGTAGATCTGATCTTTCTGGATATTGAAATGCCGATGGTAACCGGGCTGGAATTTGCTGAAATGCTTCCCAAAAAATCCCTGATCATTTTCACTACAGCCTATTCCCAGTATGCCTTAAAAAGTTACGAACTGGAAGCTGTAGACTATCTGCTGAAACCAATAGATAGCAAAAGACTGGAGAAAGCTATGGAAAAAGCCATTCTCTATACAGAGCTCTTATCACAAGATACGGTAAAAAATACAGTAGAATCCAATACGGCAGATTTCTTATTCATTAAGGCAGACCGGAGATTCTACAAGATCAGTTTTTCAGATATTAAATTTATAGAAGGCCTGAAAGATTATGTTGTTATCCATACCAGGCAGCAGAAGCTCATTACAGCCATGAACCTGAAAACCATCCACCAGAAAATTTCGTGGGAAACTTTTCTGCGAGTAAGCAAATCTTATGTAGTCAATTTTGATTTTATCGATTCGTTTGACAATCATAATATTTATATTGATGAATCTGAAATTCCCATAGGTGAAGTCTACAGATCCGATTTCTTCACAAAATACGCCGGTGGATTTCTGAATTCTGAGGGATAAATTACAGCTTTCGGCCTGTAAAACGGATCACAGAACCTGTTCCGTTGTGAAATATGCCTTCGCTGAGCTCTATTTCTTTTTCTTCAAGCTCTATAATATCATAGTTGGGAAAGTCAGCTCTGATCTCATCCATTGAAAATAATGACCCAATATCTTTAGGCCCGCCCACCTTTTCATTTTTTGTTACATAATCAAGATGACTTTTGCTGAAGGCTTCAAAAATAATAATACCTCCCTTACGCAGATACCTATCCAGCATCTGATGAATTGAAGACTTAATTTCGGCTGGGAAGTGTGCATAAATAAGAGCAATGGAATCAAACTGCTCCGTCTGAAAGTTCAGGGTCTCAAGCTCGCCAATCTGATAGTCAATAGATGTTTTTTGATTTTCAGCAAGCCGTAGCGCTTTACTTTTACCTTCGCTGCTGATATCGAAAGCGGAAACTTTCCATCCTTTTGTAGCTGCAAAAACAGCATTCCGGCCTTCACCTTCTGCAGGAAATAGGATAGAACCGGGTTCCAGTTTTTCTAACTGCTCTTTTAAATAATTATTGGGCTCTGTTCCGTAAGCGAATTCTTCACTGCTGTACCGGTCGTTCCATCTGTTCAGCCATGTATTATCTGTCATTGGTAAGAATTTAAGTGTTGTTTGGTTATTTATTCATCAGTCGCTGATGAATCATAGTTTTCATTGAAAGACCCAAATATAGGATGTTTCCGGCCGTTTCCGTGAATGGAAAAAGCACTGATGAAAATAGATTTTGTAAATAAGTTTTGAAATGCAGGCTGCAGTAAATTGTTTAATAAAGCGTCTGATCCTTTTCGCAGTAGAAGCTTCGCCTTTTTCCCAGTCCCGTCTGTTTCTTCACGAGTTTCTGTCCGCATTCCGGGCATATTGTTTTGGTATGGACGAGCCAGTGTTTCTTTAAGACGAATTCCCGCTTCCAGGCCAGGAATTCAAAACTGTAATTTCGGGCTTCAGCGATAAGCTCTTTCATTTTTTTCGCAGGCAGATTCCCTATTTTACTTTCCGGCTGAACACCAATTCTGAACAGAACTTCATTTTTGATAATGTTTCCCAAGCCGGAAAAAATATCCTGATCCATCAAGACATCACAGACCATCCTATCCGGTTTGGATTTCAGTTTTTTCTCCGCTTTTTCAGGGTTCCAGATATCACTCATAATGTCGGCTTCCCAGTCTATCGTGGATAGGAATTCCAGTTCTACAGATTTTACGGAGCAGGTGTAAAAATAGATGCTTCCGGTTTTGAAAAATAAAGACAGGCGCAGGCTTTTGTCAGGTTTGGTCTGTTCATCAATGCTGTAAGACCCGAACATCAGCAAATGAATACGAATGGCTGTATTATCTAAGACAAGATACGTCTGTTTTCCGAAGGTGCGGATCTCACGAAGAGTTTGGCCAATCAGCGTTTCCTTCTCGAATTTGGCATTGCCTGAAGCTTCCGTCACTTGATTTCCGGTAAACGGCTGCAGGCTTTCTTTCATTAAAATAATAGATGGTCCTTCAGGCATGGCTTTGCTTTTCAATAAAAGTTCAAATACTATTCCGTAAAAATAAAATTTGGAGTAATTTTGAAAAATGATGAATTTAAACCAGATTTTCACGAATCAGCGTACAGGAAACAATCCGCATACTAAAGCTTCAAGAACTGATTTTCAGAGAGATTTCGACAGAATTATCTTCTCTTCTGCTTTCAGAAGGCTGCAGAATAAGACCCAGGTTTTTCCTCTTCCCGGAAGTGTTTTTGTACACAACCGGCTGACGCACTCGCTGGAAGTTTCGTCGGTAGGCAGAAGTTTGGGAAGTATTATCGGGGAATTTATCTTTGAGGCCTATAAAAATGACCTTACAGAAGATTCTAAAAATTTTTATCTTCATAATTTAGGAAACGTAATTGCGGCGGCATGTCTGTGTCATGATGTCGGAAACCCGGCTTTTGGGCATTCAGGAGAAGATGCGATTGCGAGTTATTTTGAGCGGAATGAAAAAGACCTGAAGCTGAAGTTTAATGAAAAAGAATGGGCAGATCTTGTGAACTTTGAAGGAAATGCCAATGCCATAAGAGTTCTGGCCCAGCGCCAGCAGGGAAAAGACGATGGCGGAATCCAGCTTACTTTTTCTACTTTAGCGAGTATTGCAAAATATCCGTGTGAAGCCGTTGCCAGAAAAAAAGGGATCATTCACAGAAAGAAATTCGGGTTTTTCCAGAATGAGAAAGAAATTTTCCTGGAAATAGCAAAGGCAACGAATTTAATCTTAGAAAATGAAGAGCCCTATATATTCAAAAGACATCCTTTCGTATGGCTTGTAGAAGCTGCAGATGATATCTGTTATAATATTATTGATATGGAAGATGCCCACCGGTTGGGAATTGTATCCACTGCAGACTGTGAGAATCTGTTTTTTGAACTCATAAAGTCTGAAAGCAATGATACGGACAAGGTGAAAAATAAGCTGGCTTCCATTTCCAATGAGAATGAAAAGATCTCATATCTGAGAGCAAAAGCGATTAATGCCCTGATTAACAAATCCCTTGAGATTTACAAGCATAATTTTGAGAACATTCTCCAGGGAAATCTGGATAACGGGCTTCTTGATATTTATAAAGCGGAGAACCGTGCCCTGCAGGACATCGAGGCGTTCTCTATTGAGAAAATCTACAACCATAAAGCTGTGGTGGAAATTGAGAATGCAGGCTATAATGTCATGTATGAGCTTCTTGATCATTTTATTCCCTCTATTCTGAAACCTGAGGATGAAAGAAAATCTTACGATAAAAAAGCATTAAAACTTCTTCCGAGACAATTTGTTTACGAAGAAGGAACAGATTATCAGAAAGTATTAGGGGTGATAGACTTTGTTTCAGGAATGACCGATAACTTTGCCACCGATCTTTACAGAAAAATCAAAGGAATTGATATAGGAATGACTGTATAATCTGAACAACAATAAAAATAAAACTCCCGGAGATTCCGGGAGTTTTGCGTCTTATTTCTTGGTTTTCGAAACCTCTTTGATCAGAGTATACTTTATGGAAGATCCATCCGCCGGAGGATTGGCAATTTTTTCGGTTTTTACTCTCAAAACGTATTCATATCCCGGTTCATAAGTAAATCCATCAATATTCGTGTAGAAATTGGTCCAGCTTTCTGATGCTTTTTCTTTTACCTGCAGGCATTTCATTGGTGCTACTCCTGTACAGTCTGCAGTTTCAGGTCCTACAATGAAGGTTTTTTCATCGGCTCCGGCAGTATTGGCCGTTGTGGTACATTGTGTCATTGCGAATAGTGCTACTGCAGGAACAGCGCCTTTTAGAATGGTTGCGATAATTTTCATAAACTTTATTTTACCTCTTGGTTCCAATTACTGTGCCGAAGTTTTTGACGCAGTTCTTCTATTGTTTTTTAGTTTTTAATTATTTAATTTGAGCACTTCTAAAATTTTAACCAAAGAACACTATTACCAGAATATACTATGAATAATCCGATTCAAATTGAAAATTACAAAATTCAGAAGCCTGAAGCATGGGCTGGAAATATAGAAGATCATGAGCTGATTGATAAAATCAAAGACTCTGAATTTTCGAGGAAACAGGTTGATGAAGGAAGAGATTACTGTTATTTTTTAGATAAAAAATATTATACCAGCAATAATGAAAACAGCGAATACGTCTGCATGGCCTATACTCTTAATGAGCCGGTAAATCTGGAGCGGGCTTCTGTTTCGGAGGTTGTTGTAGAAGAAAATGAAGTTTACAGTATTCACAGGATCAGTGTCTTGAGAGACGGTGTGTTGATCGATAAGATTCCGGATACCAAGATAAAAGTGCTCGACAGCGAGAACCAGAGCAGCGGTGGAATTTTAAGCAGTAATAAAAAGATCAATATTACAATTAAGGATCTAAGGCTTTATGATGTACTGATCCTGGAAGATTCGCGGTTTAAAGCATTTACAGAGCGTGATTTCCTGAGAAAGGAATTTTCAAAACATGTATGGGTGAGTCCGGATAATTATTGGGCATACGGAAGCTTTAAGTTTACTTTTATCAATGACCGGGAACAGGATATTGCCTATAAAAAAACATTTTTCAGGGATGAACAGGGAAATGTTTTGAAACCTGAAATCCATCATCTGAAAAAAGGGGAGAAGTTCATCATAGAAGAGGAAAATTACATTAATTTGGCAGATGCCAGCCGTGAAATTTTCCCGTTTATAGATTTTGCAACCGAAAACAGCTGGAAAGACCTGTCCAATTATATTGCTCCGATTTATGAAGAAATGTTCACTGCATATTCCTTAAAGGATTTTGCGCCCAATCTTGCTGAAAAACTGGATGCGATTGCCGGCCTGGATGAAAAGCTGCAGTTTGCCATAGAATATGTTCAGAATCATATTTACTATATCTTCAATGCCGATGAGATGAATGGACACAGGCCGCAGGAACCTTCTCTCACGTATGAAAATAAGCAGGGCGACTGCAAGGCCAAATGCGTTTTACTGAAGATTATTTTAGATTACATCGGCGTTGATTCTTCAGTGATTCTCGTTAACTTTCATACAGATTATTATATTAAATACTATCTGCCTTCACTGCTTAGCTTTAATCACGTGGTGGTAAAGATTAACTATAAGGGTCAGGAATATTTTGTGGATGCTACGGTCCGGGATGAATTCGGACTGATAGAAAACCGTGGATTTATTTATTTTATGCATTATCTTGAAGTAAAACCGGATCAGATATTGCAGGAAAGAAAATCATATCAATTTCCCTATTACTGTATTGATGAAAAGATTGAGTTCAATGCCCAAAATACAACAGGGCGGCTGAAGCTGACCACGACGTATAAAGGAAACCGCGCCAATGCGATGAGAAGATATTTTAAGACGACCAACAAAAGGGAAATCGTGGACAGCTGGAACAGTTTTCTGTTTTATGGGCTTAATTATTCTAATGACAGGAACGGAACAGATATCAGGAATATTTTTAAAGATGCAGCCATTGATATTGTTAGTGATGATAAAAAGCTGAATGAATTCAAAATTTATTATACCGCTACAGTAGAAAACCCTTATTATGTAGATCCCCAGAAAAACCGTTTCTTAATGTATTTTGACCGCAATGTCATTAAGGCAAGTGCAAGAGATTTTATACATAAAGATCTTCCTTTCTGGCATAACTTCGACAGTGAAAAGTATGAGATCAGTCTGAATACAGATCAAAAGATTGATACCCAGGAAAAATATACCGTTCAGGAAAGCACGATAAGCAATCCCTATTTTGAGTATAAAAGCCGTAAGAAAATTGCTAAGAATGGTGCTGCTGTTTTTATAGAATACAATCCTCTGGTGAATCTTGAAATTCCGCAGGATCAGTTTGAAAAATTCCGGGAAGATCATCATACGGTTGCAGACAGTAATTTTGGATTGGGGATCGATATTATTGAACCTGGTCTAATGAATATGATCAAGTTTAACTTTAGAAAGAAGTTTAAATAGATTGATATATAATACTTTGTGTTTTGTACTTAAAGTTATATTTAATGTTGGGTTTTATTTTTCGGCGGCCGGAGGCCGCCGAAAATTAAAACCTTTTTATCTCAAATTCTCTCAAATAAATAAAATACAACCTATCAGTATAATGAATAAAATATATACAGGAATACTGTTCTTAACAGCCAGTTCCTTTCTCTGCGCTCAACAATTAAAGAAAGAGGATATCACAGGATTCTGGAAACTGAAAGAATCCGGTTTTTATGAAAACAATAAAAAAGTAATTAAGGATTTTGACAATTGCCGCCTGATGAGAAACTATTCTATAAGGGATGACGGTTTTGCTGTCTATAATTATATGGAAGGAAGCGCGGGAGACTGTATGCCCTCCGAACCCAGGCTTTCGTTCTGGAAGATAGTGGATGACAGGCTTCAGTTTTATGTTGAAGGTCAGATTCTTGAAGAAGTGACCGTTACATTTAATAAAGACAAAACGGTTACATTTTCGACCTACAGACCGGAACATACCAAGGTGGATGGAGATGCTTTAGCAGAGAAAATAATAAATACCATCCATTATGATATTCTGGAAAAGCAGTATTGATTATCTATAGAATCAGAAAATGCTTCTAACCCCTGATTATTAAGCTTAAAAGATCCCAGTTGGTAAAAGCTTTTGTAGTTAAAGTAAATAAGTTCTTACCCATTTTCAGAACTCTCTGTTTCCTTTGGTGCCGGAGCTATTCCTCTGAATTTTTGTTTCCCGGTCAGGAGCTCAAAAAACAGCCTGAAATCCGAAACCAATGACCACAGGGGATACTTGAAAGTTGCGGGTTTATTTTTCTCTATGACTGCATGACTGAACCAGGCAAAACCATATCCTACGATCGGAATATACCACAAAAACCTCTCCTTGCCTGAACTGATAACATACCAGATCACAACAAATACCAGAAGTGTTCCGATGAAATGAAAGATTCTTGTTCCTGTTTTACTGTGCTCGGTAAGATAGAACTGATAAAATTCCCCGTAAGTTTTTATTCTTTCTGACATGGCAGTATTAGTTATAGTTTCTGTGGAGACCTATGCAATAATTCTGCCGATTTGATGAAAAAATAAAGGGCAAATTTGCTGATCTGCGAATTTGCCCTTTATTATACTTTATTTATATTTATGTTGATTATTTTATACCGCTTCTTTTCTTAGCTTACTGTTTTTATAACCGTAACAGAAATAGATCACCAGCCCCAAAGCAAACCAAAGTCCGAACCAGAACCAGTTTTCATGGCTCATCCCCGTAAGAAGATATAAGCAGGAGCTTAATCCGATTAAAGGAATTAAAGAGAAATTCTTAATAAAAGTAAAAACACACAGAACCAGATTGATCAGAATAAAAACGAAAATAGAAGCTCTGAACTCGCCTTCTTTTGGATCACTCCAGTCCGTCAGGTTAATGAAAAATTCCGGCTGCCAGATATAGAACCCAATTAATCCACCGATAAAGATAGCAGGGAATATGAATTTACCATTAATATAAGGAAGGTGGAATCGGCCTTTGATCTTTTCCTTTGCAGGAAGCATTAAAACTCCCGCACAAACCAGCACGAAAGCGAAGATCGTTCCGATACTTGTGAAATCTAGAATAAAAGTTTTATCCGTAAAAAGGATCGGAACTCCTACTGCAATACCTGTAATGATGGTAGCAAATGAAGGCGTTTTGTATTTTGGATGTACAGTCTTGAATTTCTCAGGCATCAGTCCGTCGCGGCTCATCGCATACCAGATTCTCGGCTGCCCCATCTGGAATACCAATAATACAGTAGTAATGGCAACAATAGCTACGAAAGAAACGACCAGTTCCATCCAGGCCACATTAGCATTTGATTTTTCAAATATGAATGAAAGCGGATCTCCTATACCGTCAAACTTCCTGTAATCAACCATTCCTGTTAGAACAAGTGTTAAAGCAATATAAATTACCGTACAAAGCACAAGAGAAACGATCATCCCTTTTGGAAGGGTCTTCTGAGGATCTTTGGTCTCTTCGGAAAGAACACTCAATGCATCAAAACCGATGTAGGCAAAGAAAACTCCTGAAACTGCACTCATTACTCCCGCAAAACCGTTGGGCATGAAGGAAGCGACCTGCGTTTCCGGATTTACCGGTGTCCAGTTATCCGTATTGATATAAGCGAAGCCTACCAGGATCACTAAAACAATAACCGCAAGTTTTAAAATAACTAAAGAATTATTGAAGTTTTTACTTTCTTTTACACCTACGTAACATAGCCACGTAATGAGACCGTTGATCACTAATGCAGGAACGTCAACGATGAATTTTAAACTGCCGATCAGTGGGGCAGACTTCCAAGCGTTTAAAAGTTCCTTATTCTCAGAACCGTTCTGAAAAGCCTTCCGGGCTTCTGTATAGCTGCAGGTAAGATAATCAGGGATATGCATGCCCAGACGTTCTAAAAAGCTGGTGAAATAGTCGGACCAGGAAAAAGCCACATAAATATTCCCGAAAGAATATTCCATAATTAAGGCCCATCCGATCACCCATGCGATCAGTTCTCCAAAGCTGGCATAAGCATACGTATAGGCAGAACCCGCCGTAGGAATTCTGCTCGCAAATTCAGCATAGCATAATGCGGTAAAACCGCAGGCAAAGCCACAAATCAAATACAATAGAATCACTCCGGGGCCGCCTCTGAAAACTGCTTCACCTAAACTGCTGAAACTTCCTGCTCCAATAATGGCTGCTATACCAAAAAAAACAATATCCCAAACACCTAAGACCCTTAAAAGGCTGGTAGAAGTATCTGTTTCTGAATAGTTTTTCCTTCTAAAAAGTTGATTCATTCAATATGTATTTGAGTTTGAAAAAAAGCAAATGTAATGATTTTTTATTTTGGTGATGGGTGTAATCATAATATTTTGTTAAAAGGGCTGAGACTTTAAGCGTCAAAGGCCTTTATTCTTGATAAATAGGAATTTCGACATAGCTGTCATTGTACCATTTTATTTCCAGCGGCTCGCCGGAATCCTTGATCGTTTCATCGCTCACATCTTTTCCTGTTCCGTAATTGATCTGCCAGCTTGGGCTTTTATTGACGCCCACCAACAGAACAAGCCTGCTTCCTTTTTCTATTTTTTTGCTGATGAATATTGAATTTTTTATAGGAATCTGTTCTATTTTACCAGGTTCAAGAAGCTGTCGTAAAGCATTGTCTTTTGCATAGCTCGCTCTTACCATATGGGTTGATAACAGGACAGCTTTGCCATCCGGTTGTATCTGGTACAGATAAGTATCCGTGTCAAAATCTTTTTTGTTAATGGAAACATTGAAGAATCCTGCCGGGTTTCCACTTATAATAAGGTCTTTGCCCAAAACCTCACTTTCAAAATATACTGAATTCGTGGTTTTTATGCTGTCTGTTTTACTTACGGAGTGATAAGTATCTTTTTGATCCCGGTTTTTAAAATCAACCGTCTGTTTAATAAAGCTTTTCTCTGTGGGCAGATTAAAAACAGATGGACTGCTTTTACGGTCCTGAAGGTAAAACTTAAGCGTTGAATTATGCATTTTTTCAAGGCTGGGAACATGTTTCCATGTATTGGTATTCATCACCTGAAAATTAATTTTATCTTTTAAAAGGGCTGGTTTTTTACCGTTTTTCAGAATATAATCAAACCAGGAAAAAGCTAAATCATCAATACTTATTCTGGCCACAGGATCTATGGGTCTGCCGTTTACGAAGGTAAATCCAAAGCTTTGCGCGCCGCCATGATCATACGGACCCATGACCAGGTAATGATTGGCATTCTTATTATACTGATGATGAGCCTTAAAGTAGGAGAGTGCTCCAATCTGGTCATCATCATAATATCCTGTAGTCGTTAAAATAGGAATATTGATGTTTGCAAAATCTCCTTTATAAGGAACCATTTTCTGCCAGTACTGATCGTAACCCGGATGATCCAGCCATCTTTGGAATATCCTGTTGGGCTTACCGCTGATGCTATCTAAAGCCCTGAACGATTTTCCGCTTTTGTACCATGCCGTATTGATAGAATCCCATTTCGTGAAATTATTAAAATCGGCTTCATCAGTAAGCTTATTGTTCGTGACATAATTGATCCACTGCAGCATATAGCTCATGAATACATTATTTTGGGAAGGATAATCTATTCCAATACCTACAGCAACCTGCGGAACAATTGTTTTTAACGCCGGATGCAGTTTTTTTACAGCTGCCCACTGGCTGAAACCTAAATAACTTCCACCGATCATCCCCACTTTACCGTTGCTCCAGGGCTGTTTGCTTACCCAGTCGATCACTTCATAAATGTCCTGTGATTCATGCTCGAAAGGATTGTTTTCATCATTGCTGTTTCTTTTGCCACGTGTATTTACAACAGCTCCTACATAATTATAAACGGCAGCTCTTTTTCCAAAATATGAATCAAAAGGTCCGGCATAGATATTATTGGTAAGAATAACGGGCAGAGGAGAGGTGTTTTCCTTTTTTCTGACAATAGTGATCGTCAGGGTATTTCCGTTTTTTGTTTTCAGATCCTTTGTTTCGGTAATGAATTTCTCCCGGTCTTTTAACTCCGCCAACTGTACAATCTGAGGTTTAGTAGCGGAAAAGATCTTATAGTTTAGGTAACTTTTACATAAGGCCAGAGCCGGGGCGTAATCTATACTGTCCTTATCTTTCTGTTTGCTCAGTGTTTCTTTCAATAACTTTCTGGAGGCAGAAACATCTCCGTCAACGGCTAAACCTATTTTGGTGAGCAATTGTTCCGGGAGGCTTTCATACTTTTTATTGAATGCTTTCTGAAGTGCATCGGAGAAACTTATTTTTTCTTTTTCCTCCACCAGTTTTGCCATACTGTAAAATTCATAGGCAATAAATTTGTTTCCGGCCATATGATGATCCGCAAATTGATTCCGGTAATCTGCTAATGTTGTGATAGATGTTTTATAGTCTTT
The DNA here is from genome assembly GCF_049887855.1 of Chryseobacterium sp. NFX27. Lineage (NCBI taxonomy): Bacteria > Pseudomonadati > Bacteroidota > Flavobacteriia > Flavobacteriales > Weeksellaceae > Chryseobacterium > Chryseobacterium sp. NFX27. The sequence goes on from NZ_JAGEKK010000002.1 coordinate 149,827, forward strand.
GGCGACCATCTGCAGCCGTAACAGGTTATCAGAAAAAGCGAGTCTGTTCGTTTTTTTAAGCTTAAGCAATTCCGGTTGTGTCATCAGTTTTGAAGCCAGCAGAGGCATTTGTTTTTCCAGAACAGCAGAGTCGGTTACTGCTGTTTTCGGGAAGTAAAACTTCTGAGCCTGCATGAGATTGACAAATATTAATGCTAAAAGTATCTTAATTTTCATGATATGGTATGTTTTTAGCTGCTGTAGAATGAGAATTAAATCAAAATATTTTTATGATAATTCTATATTGATATCCATTGAACTTTTATGATACTAAAGTAATCATTTTTTATCATCAGGCAGTGAAATGTATTCAATGGGTATTTTGGATTATTAAACCTTTTAAAACTTGCTTAAACAATAAGTTTTTAATATTTTCGTTAACTTATATAGACTAATCTTTTTATTCAGAAAAAGAATGAATTCAAAAAAAATCCTTCTCTCAGCTGCCGTGCTTTATTTCGGAACTTCCGAAGCGCAACAGTCACAGTACTTTACACAGAAAGAAAATTACAGATTTAGCCTCGCAGAAAATCTTTATCAGACCAAAATATACAATGCTTCCCAGTTCGAATATGCAAGACAGTATTTCTATAACCAGAATTTGTCCAAATCGAGAAAGGAAGCAGCGCAGTTTTTTGATAACGTGATCGGGGTAATTCTGCAGAAAAACCATGCGGAGGAAGGGTTAACGGCCTTCATGAAAGAATATCCAAATTCTGCGTATTTTGCTCAGGCTAATCTTCCGCTGGCCGATTACTATCTGGCTAAAAAAGACTTTGAAAAAGCTTTAGAGACACTGAAAAAAGTGAATCAGTACCAACTTTCAAAAGAAGAGAATACGCAGTATATTCTGAAGCTGGGCTATGCCAAATTCATGATGGGTGATACCAAAGGAGCTACAGATGCTCTTGAGGAAGCCTATAAAACAGCAGATGAATCCCAGAAAGGAGACATTGCTTATATGCTGGGGCACCTATACTATTCAGACAGACAGAGTGACAAAGCATTTCAGTATTTCGATTCGGTAAAGGACCAGCCTAAGTTTTCTAAACTGGTGCGTCCTTATTATGTACAGATGTACTATAACGACAAGAATTATGACCAGGCAATTACCGAAGGAACTGCTCTCCTGAACGAGGACATTTCTGAAGCTTATAAAGCAGAGGTTCATAAGATTATTGGAGAAAGTTATTTCATGAAGAATGACTATAATTCAGCATATCCACACCTTAAAGATTATTTGAATGTACAGCAGAATCCTTCTGAAAATGACCTTTATGAAATGGGATTTGTAGCTGCACAGCTGAAAAAATATGATGAGGCTGTTTCTTATTATAACCAGCTTATCAATAGCAATTCGGCACTGGCACAAAATGCTTATTATCAGTTAGGAAATGCCTATCTGGCAGTAGATAAAAAGCAGGAAGCCCTTTCCGCGTTCCGTTCTTCCTACCAGATGGATTATGATGCCAAAGTAAAGAAATTAGCACACGAACAGTATGCAAAATTAAGCTATGATATCGGAAACCCGTTCGAAAGCCCTTCTGCAGTGATCCAAAGCTATATCAACAACAATCAGAATGATGCGAATGCTCCGGAAATGAGATCGCTCCTTGTGAAATCTTATTTATATTCCGGAAACTATAAAGAAACCCTGAATGCGATCGACAGACTTCAGGACTCTACTCCCGAGATCAATAAAGTAGATCAGGAGGTTTCTTATTTATTGGGAACAGAAGAATTCAACAAAGGAAATTATGATGAAGCTGAAAAATATTTTCTGAGAAGCCTGGGATTCAATATCAATAAAGAGTTTTATAACAGAGCATTATATTGGTTAGGCCAGGTGTATTACCAGAAAGGAAATTATCCGTCTGCCATTGCCCGTTATGAGAAGCTTATTAACGAAAATTTCCCTGAAAAACAGCAGCTTCCATACGATTTGGGCTATGCTTATTTCAAAGCTAAAAAGTTTGATCAGGCACAGACCTATTTCAAACAGTATCTGGGCAATCCGAAGCCTGAATTTAAAAATGATGCGGAACTTCGCTTGGCAGATATTCATTACGCGAATAATGACCTGAACGAGGCGATTGCGATTTATGATAAAAATGAAGATGCTATGGATTATACCTTATACCAGAAAGCGATGGCTTTAGGATTTAAAGGAGATACGCAGGCTAAGATTATCAATTTAAAGAATCTTTTATCCAAATATCCGTCTTCAGAATATTACGACGATGCTCAGTATGAAATGGGAACGGCTTACGCTGCCCAGGATGATTTTGCGAACTCCAATGATGCTTTTGCCAAAGTGATCAAAACATCTTCGGATAAAGATCTTATTGCCAACGCATCTATTTACAGAGCACAAAATTATATTGACCTGAACCAAAGCGATAAAGCCCTTTCTGAGCTTAAATCTTTAGGTGAGCAGTATAAAAATACAGCATATGCTGAGAAGATCGTTCAGGCGGCCAAACCTGTTTTCACGAAGAACGGAGATGTTTCAGGATATGAAAACTTTGCAAAGAGCATCGGTGTGAATGTGGATGCTTCTGAGATCGACGAAATTAATCTTTCTACCGGAAAACAGTATTTCACCAAGAAAGATTACAAAAACGCTATTTCTTACTACGAAAAATATTTAACACAGAATCCTACGGGAGAAGGCCTTTATCAGGCTAAATACGAACTGGGAGAAAGTTATTATCAAACCAATAATGCTACGAAAGCCCTTCTGGTTCTTCAGGAAGTGGCCTCGGTTCAGAATGATTACCAGGATGATGCACAAACCCGCCTGGCGCAGATCTTCATTGCTCAGGGGAATACGGCAGAAGCCCAAAAATACCTTGAGAACCTCAAAAACTCTTCAGATATCAGCATTAAGAACTATGCGAATGTAGAGCTGATGAAGATGTATGCGGATGAGAAAAACTTCTCTCAGGCTGAAAAGCTGGCCGATGCAGTGATTGCCAACACGAAAAACTCTTCAGCAGTCATTGAAACAGCGAAAGTGATCAAAGCGAGAAGCTTAATGAATTCTGGAAAAGATAAAGACGCACAGACCGCTTATACTTCCCTTGAAAAATCATCCAACACATCGGTGGCGGCAGAAGCATTGTATGCAAAAGCTTATTATCAGAATAAAGGAAAAGCATTCAAATCTTCAAATGAGACCATCTTCAAGCTGGCCAATAACTATGCATCCGAAGACTATTGGGGAGCAAAAGCCTTGGTACTGATGGCGAAAAACTATGTGGGACTGAAAGATAATTATCAGGCAAGCTATACCTGCGACCAGATCATTGAGAACTATAAAGATTTCCCGGAGATTGTAGCAGAAGCAAAAGAGGTTAAAAAGCAGATTAAAAAGTAAAGTGTATAAAGTGTAATGTAGAACCCAGTAAGTACATTATACATCCGATATTATACATTAATACAAATATTGAACAATGAACAGAAAAATTCAATTATTATCCATATTATTTTTAGGGTTTTCGCAGTTTGCGTTTTCCCAGATCAAGGAGGAGAAACTGATTCTTAATAAGAAGAGGGAACCGGAGGTGAAGAAGATCGAGAAGAAGAAAACCTCTGTGGAAACGATTAAGAATTATCCGCCGGAAGAGAAATCCCAGAACCCTGTGAAATATACGATTACAGATGTGCCTGCGGTTTCTGATTTTAAAACTTCCACAATACAAGGACAGGATGTAACTCCGAAATTCGAAGGAACAGCTCAGAATAATTATGTACAGTTCGGAATGGGTAACTTCGGGAAAATCCTTGCCGATGCCAATATTTCCAAGACGCTTGATAATAAGCTGGAAGTAGGGGCAGATTTCCATTTTCTTTCCACCCTGGGTCTGAAAAAAGAATATGCCTGGGATTCCAAGCAGAGTGCTACGGCGATCGGAGCTTATCTGAACTCATATGGTGAAAAAGGAAAATTTAATCTGAATGCACAGTATGGACTGGATAATAACAGATATTACGGGATCTATGCTCTGGAACCTGCAGCAGATGTAGATCTGAAGCAGAGAGTAAGCCAGTTCAAGGTGAACGGATATTACGATTTTTACTCCAATGAGATTTTAAATGATGTAAGAGTAAAATCATCTTTCCTTAAAGATCATTTTGATGCACAGGAAAACCAGGTTTCCATTTTGGCGAACCTTTCCAAGCATGCTGTTGAGATCGGAAAGTCAGGAATTAATTTAAATGCGGACTTAGGAGTAGGATTAGAGGCTGTGAAAACGGAATTTGCCATTGTTGACAAAAATTCATCCAATTTCTTTAATACAACTTTAGACCCGAAAGTGACGTTCAGAAAAGGAGACTCTTATTTAATGCTGGGATCTACATTTTCTTTCTTAAATGCTAAGAATTCAAATGATGTGCTTGGTGGTGAGGTCAAAAATAATAAAACATACTGGTTTCCGCAGGCAGAGTTCCAGTTTGCTGCTGCTAAAGAATTTAAATTCTACGGTGGGGTAGACGGGGGCTTAAAGCTTAATACTTTCGGAGATATGTTGCAGGTCAATCCATTTATTGTTTCTGACCAGTTTTTAAAGCCAACAGAGACGAAATATCATTTCTATATAGGATTGAGAGGGGATATTGATGAAACATTCAAATATGACTTCTCTGCCGGCTACGGAAAGATGAAAGATATTATGTTCTTCCAGGGAAACAGCCTTTTCGACAACGTTTATACTTTGAACCGTTCTGCCTATAATTTTGCCAATACATTTTCTGCGGTTTATGATGACGGAAATGTAAGTGATATCAAAGGAAGTGTACAGTATTTTCCTCTTGAAAACCTGATTTTAGACGGAGAAGTAAGGTTTACCAAATACGACCTGAAGAATTACGAGGATATTTATAATGTTCCTTTAGTCAATGCCAGCATCGGAGCAAAATACACCATGCTGGATAAAAAATTACTGTTAGGATTCAAAGGAATCTTTGCCAGCGACAGAACAACCAATTCTTTTGCTATCGAAGGAGTAGCCAATCCTGATCTGGTTTATCAGTCTACGGAAAACAGGAATGATAAAGTGGGAGGCTATGCAGATTTAAATCTTTCTGCAGAATATAAGTTCCACAAAAACTTCAGCGTTTTTGCCATCGGAAACAACCTTCTGAATTCTAATTACCAGACCTATAAAGGCTATAAAGTCTTAGGTGCCCAGATTCTGGGAGGAGTGAAGATTACGTTCTAAGCTTAAAAAATTCAATACAATAAAAGCCTTACATTCTAAAATGTAAGGCTTCTTGTTTATAGCTGTCTGCTTTATTTTAAAGGGAAGTATGCTTAATAATTATCACAAAACAAAAAAGAGAAAATGCAATTATTTAATTATCAATAATATACAAATTCTCTTTTATTAAAGTGACCGCAGAAGGATTCGAACCCTCACTGTCGGAGCCGAAATCCGAAGTTCTATCCATTAAACTATGCAGCCATGTTCATCAGCAGTGAATAGTCTCAAAAGACCTGTCACTTATGATTTCCGACTGCGAAAATACTGATTTTTTTACAATTTATAAAGCCTTAAAAAGGTTAATTCAAAAATCATAGCAGGATAAAGTTATCTTTTTATAACAGAGAGTGAATGGAGGCAGAGGCAAATAATTAAAGATCAGCTATTTAAAACATTATACTATTTAAAGTCATAAAATATAAAACAACTGAAACAATGTTTCGGTTCATCAATACATCAGCAGACATTGCCCAAATCAAATAGTAGGCAAACCTTTCATGGATTTACAGATGAGATTGACCGTAGGAGTTCCGGTACAAGTTATAATTTATCTGTTGGGACGTGCACTGTCTGATACTGCTGCATTGATAGTACCGGTGGCATTACCGGTATTATTATTGCTTGTTTTTCTACCGCCTATATGAGTTTTAGTGTTTATACTGTCCCGACCTGCTGTACTGTCTGCAGAGTTCCGGGGGGATGAGGCAGCTGTGTCAGTATCGGGATAAAAACTTTGGGTATTGGCTGAATCAGCAGACGCTGTATTTTTATCTTCGTTATTTTTTTTACAAGCTAAAACGATAAAGCTTACGGCCATGATTGATAAGAATAAATTTTTCATAAGTTTATTTTAATGATGAGTTAGTGTTTTAAATGCTATGGTTGTTCAAAATTAGATATTTACTCATCAATGCTTCTATGAGCGAGATCATAATAGATTAACTGCAGGCGGGAGTAACATAATAAGATTCGCAGGTTATTCAGTTTAAAATAAAAAACGGGAAATTTTTGAAGTATAAAGTGAAATTTTGTCACTTTTTGTGAAAAAAAAACACATTTTCCAGCATGGTATTTTTTTTGATGTTTTTCATGTACAGCTGGCCAGCTGATTGTGTGTAAAATGATTGTTTAACTTAACTTAAAAGGATTATTATGAGTCTTATTAAAAGAAACCCGAATGGCTATTTAGCTCTTCCAGGTCTTTTCGATGATTTTTTTAATCGTGAACTTTTTAACTGGGGAAACAACAATTATTCATCAACCAGTACAACGGTTCCTTCAGTAAATATCAGAGAAGATGAAGATGCTTATGAGGTGCAGATTGCTGCGCCGGGAATGGATAAAAAAGATTTCGAGATAAAACTCGATGGAAACCTCTTGACCATTTCATCCTCTAAGCAGGATACCAGCGAAAAAAAGCAGGATAATTTTACCCGCAGGGAGTTCAGTTATCAGTCTTTCCAAAGAAGTCTGGAGCTTCCAAAGGATGTTGTTGATCAGGATAATATCAATGCAAAATATGAGAATGGACTGCTTTTACTGACCATTCCAAAGAAAGAGGATGCCAAACAGAAACCACCGAGATTAATCGAAATATCTTAAGGTAATTTCAATTGTCATGAACTAAGAAGAAGACCTAAAACGGTCTTCTTTTTTTATTAATATGCTTTGGTCGTAATAATAGGTCAACCATAATAAAATAAACACTGGGAAATCTTTTTTTAACATTATCATATTTTAACATTTTAGTTTAAAATTTGAAAAATACTGTGTTGCAATAAGATATGAAAGCTATAAATTTTGCAAGATTAAAATAGGAGATAATTTCATTATATAATATGTTAAATTAATATATGAGGCTAAATAATATATTAATAATTAATTATATTTGTTCAAAATTAAAAACCACCAAATGTTGAATTAAATAAAAAAATATAATATTTTTAGGTTTATCTGTAGTATGGGGAATGTTTTTAAAATTAAAGAGTTAAGGTATGTACCTAGGTGGTTAGTTTTTTTTATAGATATTTCAATCGTTTCTTTTTCTGTCTTAACGATCTACCTGTTATTAAAAAAACTGCACGTTACAATTTATTTTGTTGAATATCTCAATGAAAAAATTTTAACGATTATTGGAGTAAATATTCTGTTTATGCTCCTTTTCAAAACGTATGCAGGAATTATAAGATATTCTACTTTTTTTGATTTTTTTAAAATCCTGTGGTCTTCAGGTAGTACCTTTATAGCGTTGCTGGGGCTGAATTTTATATCCGCTATGGTGTTGGGCAGGCCACTCTATTTATATCCGGCTCTTTTTCTGTTCTTTTTCATCTCCACCCTCCTGATGTTCTTTTTCAGAATGCTTACGAGTCAGCTTTTTAGTATGGTTATGGATCGTAAGTATAAGGGTGCTTTATCCAAAATAAGAATTGCTGTTGTAGGAGTGGAAGGCGAATCCGTCTCATTGGCGAATGCGATCATTCATAATCCGGGGCATGCTTATCAGCTGGCGGGTTTTTTTAGTGCCAGATCGGACTCCAAAAAAGCAATGCTGCTAGGCCATAAAGTTTATAATAAGAAGGAACTTCTTAAAAGTGAAGATCTGACCCATCAATTTGATGCCGTTTTAATCCGGGGAAGGATTGATAAAACGGAAATGGAAGAATGGATGGCCCTTGCATTGGATAGAGGATTGAAAGTGCTGAAAGCGCCATGCCTTAACAAAATAAAGGAAGATGGTATTGTGGGAGGTATCACTCCCCTTCAAATTGAAGATTTGCTGGACCGTAGTCCTATAAAGATAGAAAGTAAAGAGGTAAAAAGCCGTCATTTTAATAAAAGTATTCTGGTAACCGGAGGCGCGGGGTCTATTGGAAGCGAAATTGTAAGGCAGGTTGCCCAGTTGGATTCATCCCTTATTGTGGTTGTGGATCAGGCTGAATCACCTTTACATGAGCTGAAACTTGAATTGCTGGAAAGATTCCCGGACCAAAATTTCAAATTTGTGCTGGCAGATATTTCGAACCACTACAGGCTTGAAAAATTATTTGAGGATTACCGTTTTTCAATAGTGTATCATGCAGCAGCCTATAAGCATGTTCCCTTGATAGAAGATAACCCTCATGAAGCTATTTTTGTAAATATCGGAGGCACCAGAAACTTAGCATTATTATCCAGACAATATAATGTCAGTCGTTTTGTGATGGTATCTACTGATAAGGCAGTGAACCCAACCAATGTGATGGGTGCCTCTAAAAGAGCTGCCGAACTTTTTGTGCAGTCTTTACAAAACTCTCCGGATAATACTACGAAATTTATTACCACCCGTTTTGGAAATGTATTGGGATCTAACGGTTCTGTAATACCGCATTTCAGAAAACAGATTGAAAAAGGAGGTCCGGTTACTATTACCCATCCTGATATTATCCGTTATTTTATGACTATTCCCGAAGCTTGTGAGCTGGTGCTTCAGGCAGGAACAATGGGAAAAGGAGGTGAAATTTATGTTTTTGATATGGGGAAGCCTATCAAAATCCTGGATCTGGCAAAAAGAATGATAAAGTTGTCGGGATATACACCGGATGTTGATATTAAAATTGATTTTATTGGTTTAAGGCCAGGCGAAAAGCTGTATGAGGAACTTTTAACGGATAATTCTACGACTATTCCTACCCATCATGATAAAATAATGATATCAAGAGATCCATTGATGGAATTTGAGGATATTGAGCTATTGTGCAAACAGATTATGCGGTCGGCTCTAAAAAAAGAGAGTTTACAGGTGGTTAAAATTCTAAAAGTAATTGTGCCGGAATTTATAAGTAATAATTCAGAATTTGAAATTTTAGATAAGACACCGGAACATGAAGTCTATCAATAACATAGTTGAAATTATGATATTAATAAGTGGAAAATAAACAAATATTTTTACTGTTTTATTTCTAATCGGAATGAAAATTGCTACAAAATGAATTGACTTTTAAAATAAGATATATTCATTTAGACCTATTTCAAATTTAAGTGAATTTGTGTTTAATATGAAAAATATACTTAATTCTGACTTTTGTTGTAAATATCTTTAATAAAATTGAGTATTAATTCGAATAGATTTAAATAACATATGAAGAAAACTATTATTACATATATAATACTGTTATCGGTTACTTTACTTTCATGTAAGCCCAAGCAGAATATGGTGTATATGTCAAAGGATAATATGGAAGAGGAAGTGGCTAAAGCAAAGTTTCAGGGTTTGCATATTCAGGAAGGGGATGTTCTTTTGATCCTTGTTTCTGCACTCGATGAAATTGCTGTAAAGCCTTTCAACCTTAATACCACCAATAAGGTAGGAAGCGAGGCTACTACCGGAATCAATCAATATGTACAGCCAAGTGAATATTTAGTGAATGAAGAGGGATATATCTCTTTCCCTGTTTTGGGGAATGTTTACACTAAAGGAATGACTCAGGTACAACTAAAACAGGATTTAGAGTCCCGTCTGAAGAGATATCTTACGGATCCTATGGTGTCGATTACTCTAAAAAACTTCAATGTAAGTATTTTGGGTGAAGTTAAAGATCCGGGTCAGAAAGAAAGTGTTTCCCAGAAAATTAATGTGTTTCAGGCACTTGGTCTTGCAGGTGATATGACGGATTATGGAGACCGAACGAATGTAAAACTTATCCGTACAGGGGACGATGGTGTAGATCAGGTTGTTAATATTGATCTTTCCAGATCGGATATTGTAAGCTCACCGTATTATTATATGAAGCAAAACGACATATTATATGTACAGCCGGATAAAAACAAGCAGGTTCAGGCCAATACCAATCCGAACAGAGCTCTTACATTCCAGATTATTGGCGCATTACTAACGGCAGGGACACTTATTGTTGCTTTAACAAGATAATAAAAATATGCAGCAGACAGAATTTCAGGCAAAGCAGGAAAAATTGAATATAAGAAAAACCATTTCTAAATACCTGTACAAATGGCCATGGTTTATTGCTTCTATCATAGTTTTTGTAACAGGTGCTTACATTTATCTTAGATACAGTGTTCCCAAATATCAGTCAAAGACTACCCTCAAATTTGATAAAAAGCAAAATGACCTTTCTTCAGCTTTGGCTGATCTTGATAATCTCGGAATAGGTCTGGGCAATGCAGATGAACTGAAAAGTGAGGCAGCAGTGGTGAACTCCCGGCCTATACTGATGCAGGTGGTGAAAAACCTTAATCTCAATGTAGAATATTTTAATGCAGGAGAAATTAAAGATTCACAGCTGTTTGCCAAAGCACCTATAACTGCAAAGATATTAAGCTATACTAATGAAAAGTTTGTATCCTCCCAATACTCCATATCGGAAATAAAGGGAGATCAGTTTACGCTTCACAGTGAGAAAAAAAAGGATGTCATAGGGAAATTTAATATTCCTTTACAACTGGACTTTGGAACGGTGATTTTGCAGAGAAATGCTGCTATTACAGCGAATTCTGAATATAAAATTATTTTCTCAAGTCCCATTGAAAAAGTAAAAAAGCTTGAAAAAACAATACGGGTAAATATTCCGGATGAAAAAGCTATGCTAATGGAAATTAGCCTGATAGGATCTCTTCCTGAAAAGTCAGAGGCCATTCTGAACGAAGTGACCAAACAGTATAATCTGGACGGACTGAGGGACAAAAACCTTCAGGCTCAGAATACCCAGGCATTTATTGATAAAAGACTGGAAGTGATCACTAAAGATCTCTCCGGAGTAGAAAACCAGAAAGAAGATTTCCAAAACCGTAACCGCATCGTTGATTTGCAGGCGCAGGCAGAACTTGCCCTGCAGAATACAAGCGAGAATACTAAAGTGCTTCTTCAGCAGCAGGCACAGCTTGATCTTCTGAATTCCCTTTCAGCAGAAGCTTTAAAAAGCAACAATCAGCTTATGCCTTCTAATCTGGGGCTAAGTCCTTCATTGGAACAGTCTATCTCCCAATATAATTTGCTTATTATCAGTAGAAATAAAACTCTTAAGCAAGCGACCAACGAAAACCCTGCTGTTATAGAGATGAACAGGGAAATTGCTTCTCTGAAGAACATTATTCGCGACAATATCAATGAGCAGAAGCAAACGGTACAGACAGGAATTGCCCAACTTCAAAACCAAATTTCAACCAGTAATAATGTCATAGAAAAAGTTCCGGGACAGTCTAAGGTTTACAGAGGAATAGAACGTCAGCAAAATCTTAAAGAGCAGCTCTTCTTATTTCTCCTGCAGAAAAGAGAAGAAAATGCAATCAATCTATCGGTAGAAGTGCCGAAAGCGAAAATTGTAAACCCAGCATTTACAGAAGATACTCCTGTATCACCTAAAAAAGATATTATTCTTCCAGGAGCTCTTTTTCTTGGGATGCTCATTCCTTTTGCAGTCTTCTATTTACTGTTTATGCTGGATGACAAAATCTATAACAGAGATGATATTAAGGAGCGTTCCGGATTGGGCGTACTGGTAGATATTCCGTCACTTAAAGATAATGAAAACCATTTGGTGCAGAAAAACGACTTTTCTGAGCTGGCTGAGGCATTCAGGGTTCTTGTTTCCAATCTTAAATTCGTTTTGCCTACAAAAGATTCTGCCAAAGTAATTATGGTAACTTCTTCGGTAAAAGGTGAAGGGAAAACCCTGGTATCCGTAAATCTTGCCCTTACCATAGCTAATAAAAACGGAAGAGCCCTTCTGATTGGTTCGGATATCCGTAACCCTCAGATTCAGAGATATGACAGTGAACCTGTGAAAAGAAAAGGTCTTACAGAATATTTATATGATGATTCGGTAAATGTGGAAGACCTTATCCATACATCAACTACGAATCCTTCATGTGATGTCATTTATGCAGGATCCATTCCTCCCAATCCTCAGGAATTGCTTTCTAATGGAAGATATCAGAAGCTTATTGAGCAGATGTCTTCTCAGTATGCCTATATTATTATAGATTCTGCACCGCTAATGCTGGTTTCGGATACATTGAGTATTGCAGATGCAGCAGATGCAACATTGTATGTAGTAAGATCCGGAGTATCAAAAAATATATTGATAGATTTTGCCAACGACCTGGTAAGAGACTCTAAACTGACGAATGTATCTTTTGTCGTTAATGATGTTTCCAGACGGGCAGGAGGTTATGGGTATAACTACAGCTACGGCTATGGTTACAGCCAGACCAAGGATAAAAGCAGTTGGTGGAAGAAAATTTTTAAATCATAGAAATGCATAAAATTTTAATTACAGGAGGAGCAGGATTTATTGGTTCTAACTTAACAGAGTATTTTTTAAATAAGGGTTATTATGTTGTTTGTTTAGATAATTTCGCAACAGGACATCGTCATAACATTGAGCCTTTCATTGGAAATCCAAATTATAAACTGATTGAAGGTGATATCCGTGATTTGGAAATTTGTCAAAGAGCAGTAGAAAATGTAGATTATATATTGCATCAGGCGGCACTGGGCTCTGTTCCAAGATCAATTAAAGATCCTATTACAAGTAACGATGTTAATGTTTCAGGATTTTTAAATATGCTGATTGCTGCGCGTGATGCCAATGTAAAACGTTTTGTATATGCTGCTTCATCATCTACTTATGGTGATTCGGCATCATTGCCTAAAGTGGAAGATGTGATCGGGAAACCGTTATCACCATATGCCATTACCAAATATGTAAACGAATTGTATGCTGATGTGTTTGGAAAAACATACGGAATGCAGTGTATTGGTTTAAGATATTTCAATGTATTTGGACGCAGACAGGACCCGAACGGAGCTTATGCTGCTGTGATTCCTTTATTTGTAAAGCAGTTAATCAACCATGAATCACCTACCATTAACGGTACCGGAGATTATTCACGTGATTTTACTTACATCGATAATGTCATTCAGATGAATGAGCTGGCGATGCTTACCGAGAATCCTGAGGCAGTCAATACGGTTTACAATACAGCAGTAGGTGACCGTACAACACTGAATGATCTGATTGGATATCTTAAAAAGTATTTAAGTGAATTCGATGAAAAAATTGCTGAAGTTAATGTCATTTATGGTCCAAACCGTGTGGGGGATATCCCGCACTCACTAGCATCTGTTGAAAAAGCAGGAAAATTATTAGGATATCAGCCTACCCATACGATAGAAAAAGGATTGAAAGAAGCTATCAGCTGGTATTGGGAAAATTTAAAATAAACAAGTTTAAATCGAGTCTTTGTGGAAAAACAATATAAAATTGCCGTTATCGGATTAGGATACGTAGGTCTGCCTTTAGCACGATTATTTGCAACCCAGTATCCGGTTGTAGGTTTTGATATCAATCAGAAAAGGATTGAGGAATTAAATACTGGTGTAGATAATACTTTAGAAGTGGAAAACGAAGTATTGAAAGCTATATTAAAACAGGAAAACCCTCTTCACCATTCCAATGAAAATGGATTGTACTGTTCTGCCGATATCAATGATATCCAGGATGCAAACATCTATATTATTACGGTTCCAACGCCGGTTGATAAGCATAACCGTCCCGATCTGACCCCGTTATATAAATCATCGGAAACTGTGGGTAAGGTATTGTCAAAAGGAGATATTGTCATTTATGAATCTACTGTATATCCGGGTGCTACTGAAGAGGAGTGTATCCCAGTTCTGGAAAAAGTTTCAGGATTGAAGTTCAACCAGGATTTCTTTGCAGGATATTCTCCGGAGCGTATTAATCCCGGAGATAAAGAACATACGGTAGAGAAAATCCTGAAAGTAACTTCAGGTTCTACACCGGAAATAGGAAAAGTAGTAGATACTTTATATAAATCTGTGATTATTGCCGGGACTCATTTGGCCCCGACTATTAAGATTGCGGAAGCTGCCAAAGTTATTGAAAACTCGCAGAGAGATATTAACATCGCTTTTGTAAATGAGCTGGCAAAAATTTTCAATCTTCTGGAAATTGATACCCATGCTGTATTGGAAGCGGCAGGAACCAAATGGAACTTTTTGCCATTCAAACCAGGTTTGGTAGGCGGTCACTGTATTGGAGTAGATCCTTATTACCTGGCTCAGAAGGCACAGGAAAACGGTTACCACCCTGAAATTATCCTGGCGGGGCGTCGTCTTAACGATTCTATGGGGCAGTATGTTGCTTCCCAACTCGTAAAAACGATGATTAAAAAGAAGATCACGATCAATGGTGCCAGAGTCTTAAACTTAGGAATTACCTTTAAGGAGAACTGCCCGGATGTACGTAATACCAAAGCGGTAGATGTGATCCGCGGGCTTGAAGATTATGCTTTGCACGTCACTACTTTTGATCCGTGGGCTAAGCCTGAAGAAGTAAAACATGAGTACGACCTGGATGTGATCAACGGGATTCCGGATGAAAAGTTTGATGCAATCATTCTTACCGTTGCACACAAGGAATTTATGGATATAAACCTGAATAATTACCTGAAGGAGGAAGGGATCATTTATGATGTAAAGGGAATCCTGGAAGAATGTGATTCCAGACTGTAATAAAAAATTAAAGTAGGGAGAAAAGGTACAGGTTACTTTTTCTCCTGGCTTTTCCGGATTTTATTCCGATTTTGAAATGTTTGTACCGTATTATACTATTTATTTTAACTAAGAAGTAAGCAGCCTATTGAGCATGGAGGGAAATAAATCATATAAATTAGTTTTATTCACTTTAAGTTTTCTGTTTTTCTCTATAGGTTTTTTTATCTATGGGAAAGTCAGTAATACTTCTTATCAGGATGTTTATTTCTTACCAATAGGGTTGGGTTTTTTTACACTGTTTATTGCAAATATATTTGTAAAACTTAAATCCTATTTCATTTTTTGGATCATAACCATTCAGCAGATTGTACGTTATATTGTTATTCCTCTTCTTTTTATAGGAGGTGATAAACTAAGGTTTGGAAGTAGCACAGTTAACGAAGCTTATGCTGTTTCGATGATGCTTATTGAGCTGTTGTTTATCTTAATTGCCTATCATATCTGCACTTATTCGAAAGAGGCAAAACAGAAAGCCGGCAAATTAAATTTTTTACCGTTAAATACTATTACTACAGGCTTATTTTTTCTATTCATACTGATTATTGCATCTAATAGAAGCTTTTTACATAAATTAAGTTTTGTATGGGATATTTCCACTTATTTAAAACTTAAAGTTTCAGGGGATCTGGAAAATATTTCCCCACTGGTAAGTATCATGTTCCCTGTAATGAGGGCATATATTGTTCTTTTTATTTTTTCAGTTATCAATTCATTCAAGCTCAGGCAGGGTACGAAGCTTATGTTTTCCATACTTGTTGTATTAATAAATGCGACCATTATTGTCGGGATCAGCCGTTTCAGTATTGTATATGCTTCTTTTCCTTTAATCCTCTTATTGATTTATTTTTATCCGGCATACAGGAAAAAAGTGCTTACTTATACTACTGTTTTCTTTGGGCTTATATTAATGGTGGCTTCGCTGGCTAAGTTTTCCGGAAATACAAAAAATGCTGATGTAGGTGGTTTTTTCACCCTCCATCAATTGAATGCGTATTTCGGAGGGGTAGCCAATTATGCAATAGGATATGATTCTTATCAAAAGAATCAGGTAAATCCTTTTGATAAATATTATTATTTTATTTCTGATATTACGCAAAATATTCCCGTACTCTCCAGATTTTCCAATGACAATTATAAGACCAACATTAAGTTCAATGACCAGATATACGGTGCCGGCCGTTCCAGAGATCAGATTGTGCCGATTTCTGTAGCAGGGCTCTATCATTTTTCACAGTATTTCTTCTACATCTATATATTTGTTTTAACTGTCTTAGCTTTTAGATTTGAGACAAAAGCTTATGCTACAAATTCACCCGTATTGTTCTTTTTATATGTTATTCTTGCTTTTGGGTGTTCAACCTCAATGATGATTAATATAGGATCTATTTCTGCGACACTGTTTATCAACTTGGTTGTGTTTATACCATTCTTTACAATGATTAATAAATTAAATTCAGCAAAATGAAAAAGGTAATATTGTTATTTTTTGGATTGATATATTTTTATGGAAATTGTCAATATTATGTCAAAGACCGTTTTTCAGGCTATTCAGCAGTCAAAAGCGGATATTTTAAGACGGCAAAAGACCTTACTGTTTATCTGCCAAAAGGATATTCTGATAAAGGAGATAAAGATTACACTGACTTTATTCAGAAAGGACTCAATGAAAACTCAACCTTAATTATGCCTGATTTTCCTGTTTTGGTTAACGAAAACGGACTGACATTAAAGTCGAATCAAAAAATTCTGTTTCAGAAGAATTCAAAGCTGATTATGAAACCTAATGCTAAGGATCGCAACGGCATACTCAATTTATTCAATATTCAGAATGTAGATATTTATTATCCCAGTCTGATCGGAGATAAACATAAACATTTGTCTACTACCGGAGAATGGGGAATGGGAATATACATACTGTCAAGCAGTAATATTAATATTATCGGATCTTCAATTGAAAGCACGTGGGGAGACGGTATTTGTATAGGTGGCAGAAATGGCATCAATTCTTCGGGTATAACGATTAAGAATGTTATATTGAAAGATAACCGTAGAAACGGACTGACCATAGGAGGGGTAACTAACCTGGTGTTGGAAAACGCTTACATTGCCAATACATCAGGAACCAATCCGCAGGCGGGTATAGACATTGAGCCGGACAGCAATGCCTACGATGTGAAAAATGTTAAGCTTAATAATATAGAGACTGTAAATAACGGAAACTATGGAATTATAATCTCCCCAGGAAATATGGTGGGTAAACAACAGAAAGCAATCTCAGTTGCGATCAACAATTTTAAGGATAATGGATCCAAAATTGGCTTTGGAATGGCCGTGACCAGAGATAAGCCTAATGCAGGCTTTCCTCAGTTGAATGGAAATATTAGTGTTAGTAATTTTTCTTCACAAAATAACGCAACAGCAAAATTCAGATCATTTAAAGGAGCTTCACATCAGGTCAATGTAAATATGGATTTTGGAAAACTGGGGGCGGCTTCTAAAAATGCAAATAGTTTTGGTCAAAAGTTTAAAAGTAATGACGAAACGATTACCTTAAAATAATGGTTAACAGAATAAAAAAGATTTTTAATACTAAGGATAAAAAAGCATTGTTGGAAAACTTTGTTTCATTATCTGCATTGCAGTTAATAGGAATGCTGTTGCCATTAGTTACTTTACCCTATATTTTAAGAGTAATAGGATTTGAAAAATATGGTGTTATTGTCTTTTCAGCATCGCTGATAGCTTATTTTACAGCCTTAACTGATTTTAGTTTTAGGATCACAGCGACCCGTGATGTAGCCATTTATAGAGACAGTCCTAAAAAACTGAATATTATCTACAGTAAAGTTCTGACGATTAAAACACTGTTCTTATTACTTTCCTGGCTATTGATCGCTATAGCAGTGTTTTTGTATCCACCGTTTTACGAAAACAAAGAAATCTATTTTTATACAAGCTTACTTTTATTGGGATATGTATTATTTCCTGAATGGTTTTTTCAGGGAATTGAAAAAATGCGCTATATCACTTATTTGAATTTAGGAATTAAGCTGTTTTTTACTTTATGCGTTTTTATTTTCATTAAAAAAGAAAGTGATTTCTGGATTTACCCTCTCTTACAAAGTGCCGGGTATGTTGGTGCTGGTTTAGTGGGGCAATATGTACTGGTTAAGAAATATAAACTGAAATTTATTTTTCTACCCTATAAGATGATTGTTAAATCTATTAAAGTTAATCTGCCTATTTTCATCAACCAGTTTGTTCCTACCCTGTACAACAATACCAGTACTTTCGTATTGGGAATTTTAGGAACAGCCAAGCTGGTAGGTATTTATCAGGCTATTTTGACGATAGTCAATCTGATTGTCACCTTAATCGAAATCCTGTCCCGTGTATTTTTCCCGTTCTTAAATCGCAGGAAAGATGCATTTCAGTGGTATAAGAAAATGATGCTGACCACAATAACAGTAATGATAATAGGGGTTTTAGTTTTTAATAAGCTGATTTTCTGGTATTTAAATGTAAATTATGATAACGCCTTTTGGATACTGTTAATATTATCAATAGGGCTGTTCGGCTATACACTATATAATATCTTCGGACTTAATTATTTTATTGTGAACCGCCAGGACAAGTTGGTCATGAAGAATACATTATTATTTTCCATATTGGGCTTCTTTATTACAATTCCACTAATTAACTATTTTACGATTTTCGGGTCAGCCATAAGCCTGAGTCTGGTAAGATGTTTAATCGGTTCTAATCTCTTTTTTAAATGGCTGAAAAATGATAATAAATAAAATTTATAACAAGGTTATTAACCTATTCCTAAGCGGCTATTATAAAAGATTAAAAGGTATTGACTTTTTAGGAAATATCTATTTTAAAGGAATCCCTGTGATCTTTAAACATAAAGATGCCCAAATACTAATAGGAAAAAATACATTGATTAATTCATCAAAAAGAAAATATCACATAAACATGCACTCCCCGTGTAAGTTATTGGCAGACAGGCCACAGGCTGAAATCATTATTGGTGAGAATTGTAGAATACATGGGACCTGCATTCATGCAGTGAAAAAAATAGAAATTGGAAACAATTGTTTGATTGCTGCCAATACAAATATTATAGATTCCAATGGACATATTTTGGCTATGGACAATCCAATTGATAGATTAACCATAGCTGATGAAGGAAGAGCAATTATTATTGAAGATAATGTCTGGATAGGATCAAATGTGATGATCTTGGGTGGAGCTATTATCAGAGAAGGATCTGTAATAATGGCTGGGAGTGTTGTTAAAGGAGAGGTTCCTCCTAAAAGTATATATGGAACAGACTCGTTTAAAGTGATTAAACAATATTAATAAAATGAAGATAGGAATACATCATCGTAAAGGAAGTTTTTCTGACCGCTGGATTGAATATCTGGAAGAAAAAAAGATACCTTATGTGATATTGAATGCTTTTGATAATGATATTATCAGGCAGATAAAGGTAAATGAGGTTACTCATTTTATGTGGCATTTCAATCAGAATTATTTTGAAGATATGCTGCATGCAAAAAGCTTATTCAGGTCAGTCAACCAGATAGGTGTAAAAACATTTCCTAATGAAGACGCTTACTGGCATTTTGATGATAAAGTGGCGCAGAAATACCTTCTGGAAGCTTTAGGGGTACCGTTGGTAAAAGCAGATGTTTTTTATCATAAAAAAGAGGCAGAAAAGTATGTAGAAAATACATCCTTCCCAAAAGTTTTTAAATTAAAAGGAGGCGCAGGATCAATCAATGTAAAGCTTGTAAAAACAAAAAGCCAGGCAAGAAAAATAGTAAAGCAGGCATTTGGACGCGGGTTTGACGCCTTTGATTCATGGGCGGTTTTTACAGATACCATCGAAAGATTCTGGAGACAGAAAACAAAACATAATTTTCTGAGAATTATTAAATGGGGATTCAAAGGTATTTTTGTAGATAAACAATATAAAGTTTTCCCAAAACAACGAAACTACGTTTATTTTCAAGAATTTATTCCTAACCTGACATACGATATAAGGCTTATTGTTATTGGTGATAAATGCTATTATCTTAAAAGAAATACAAGAGATAACGATTTTAGAGCGTCAGGCAGTGGAATGCTGGAATTTGCCCCGGGAAAATTTAATTTGGAAGCTGTAAATATCGCTTTTAAAGCGGCCCGGCAGTTAAATATGGTATGTGTTGCCTACGATTTTATATTCGATTCCAAGGAGCAGCCCTTAATTGTGGAGATCAGCTACGGATTCCAGCCTTATGTATATGATCGATGCTTAGGATTTTATGATACAGCCCTAAACTGGAATGAATCTAAGGTTAATTTGGAATACGAGATTGTTCACAATTTTTTAAATGGATTTTAATGTATTATTTCTATTTACCATTTTATCAATAGTTAATAAAATATAAACTTTGATTCAAATATTCGTGACATATTATTTTTTTGTATATTTGTTTTATGTAGTTAAAAATTCATTAATAATTCAATTATTGTAACAAATAATTCACATAATTGTATTATTTTAAAGATAATTTTGCTACGTTACTATTGATATCTGAACACACAGATCTGAAAAAAAATCATTTTTATTATTGAAAATAGCGGCAATATTTTTGGCTTTATAGCTCTGAAAGTGTTGTAGTTGTTTATTCAAGTTAAAACTCAGCTAAAAACTAATAACCCGAATTTTATCTAATTATATAATGAAAGTGATATAAAAAATGAACATAATTTTCCTTGAAGCCGTTCAAATTCATGGTGGTGCCCGTAAGAGCACTATTGAATTGGCGAAACGACTAAATGAAGAGGGGCATAATTCGGTTATCGTAGATTTCTGGGGCAGTTGCAATGAATTTACTGAAGATGTAAAAGCCAATAAAATCCCAATAAAGATTTTAAAGAAAAATGATAGCCCTATTGCGATTTTCAGTACCAGAAATCCCCTTAAAGTCGGTATAAATATCACTTTATTTTTATTAGACTGGATCAGGCTGAAAAAAGAATTCAAAAAATTTCAGAACACCTTTAAGCCGGATGTAGTTATTGTAAATAATATTAAAACCAATTCCATCTTAAAGAAAGGAAAGGATTATAAGATAGCTTATTTTGCCCGGGGCTGGTTCGCTTACAACTCTATTGGCTTCCTTAAAAAGCTGATGTTTAAGTACAATTCCGATTATTTTATTGGAGTTTCCCAGGCTACCAGACAGGCTATTTATACAGGAGGTTTGGCTCCTTTAGAAAATGTTTTTGTGGTGCCGAATGCTATTGATTTAGCAAAAGTGGATCAGTACAGAAAAGAAAAACCAGAGAGGAAGGATAACGATCCCATGGTGATTTTACATTGTGGTGGCTTTTTACCGGCAAAAGGACAGGACTTATCAATTTCTTTAGCCAGAAGATTAAAAGAAAACAACATTAATTTTAAAATAATCTTAATGGGAGCCGTATATGATACGCCCGTTTCAGAGAACTTTTTAAATAAAATCCGTAAGGACATCAGTCAATATAAACTTGATGATCATGTAGAGATCCTGCTCAATCAAAAAGATCCATACAGCATTTTCAAAAACAGCGATATTTTGATACATCCGTCCGATACAGAGGGATTACCTCGTGTCATCATGGAAGCTTTGGCTTTTGAAATACCCGTTATTGCCAATCCGGTGGGAGGGGTGACGGATTATATTCT
This sequence comes from Chryseobacterium sp. NFX27, assembly GCF_049887855.1. Taxonomy (NCBI): domain Bacteria; kingdom Pseudomonadati; phylum Bacteroidota; class Flavobacteriia; order Flavobacteriales; family Weeksellaceae; genus Chryseobacterium; species Chryseobacterium sp. NFX27. The sequence continues at coordinate 171,440 of NZ_JAGEKK010000002.1, forward strand.
GCACAATTTTACCGGATATATTGCCACTCACAATAGTGTAGACGACTATTATGAGTACATCTATAAACTTTATAATGACAGAGAGCTGTACAAGTTCATTGCCGGCAATGGAAAATCATTGATTGTCAATAACTATGATAAAAGCAACCAGGTGGAAGAGTTTGATAAAATCTTTAAAAAATTGGGTAAATCATGAAGTCAATAACTGTTTTTACGCCAACCTTTAATAGAGAAAAAACGCTGATCAGGCTGTATGACTCTTTATGCAGTCAAAGCAGTCAGGATTTTAAATGGATCATTGTAGATGATGGCTCCGGAGATAATACTTCCGCCCAGGTTGAAATATGGAAAGAAGAAGCCAGGATCGAAATACAGTATTATTATCAGAAGAATAAAGGAAAGCTGGCCGCTCAGATATTAGCCCTGAACTATATAGATACTGAGTTGTTTACCTGTATAGATTCCGATGATTATCTGCCTGCTGATGGTATTGAAAAAATATTAAAATTCTGGAAAGCCAATAGAAAAAGCAATTCTGCAGGAATTATTGGTCTGGATGCCTATGAAGACGGTTCCGTAGCAGGAGAAAAGTTACCGGATATAAAAGAATCTACCTATTCCGAATTAGTAGATCATTATAAAATTAAAGGAGACAAGAAATATATTTTTGATACAGAAATCTATAAAAAGTATCTGCCATACCCTTATTTTGAAAATGAAATTTTTCATGAGGTCAGCTGGATATTTACACTGATTGATCAGGATTATAAATTTCTCCTCTCAAATGAAATCTACTGTATCATTGAATACCAACAGGACGGATTGTCCAATGGATTGTATAAAAGATATAAAGACAGCCCCAATTCATTTATTGAATATAGAAAAGTGAAAATGAAGTATGGGATAAATAAAAAAATAGTGCTAAAGAACTCAGTACACTATATATCCTCATGTCTTTTTGCTAAAAAATGGAATTTTTTTAAAGGTTCCCCCAATAAGCTGTATACCCTCATCGCAATTCCTTTTGGAATAGCACTGAATATATACATCAACCATAAAGTAAAGCAAAACACACACAGGATTAAACAAGGAAAATTGATTTAGAATGAATAATGCTATAATAGTACCAGGAGTAACAGATTTAAATAAAGGAGACCAGGCATTGGTTTGGGAAAGCTGGAGGCTGGCCAAAGATACCGGGCTTTATGACGAAGTATATATACTGGATGCCGGTGATAATGACGAAGAAAGAGCATTATTGTGTAAGCAGTCTGAAGAGCATGGCTTTAAATTATTAGATAATATTTTAAAACATCCCCGCAGAGGACAGCATAAATCAGGAGAGCATATTAAAGAATCAAAATTTGAACTTTTAAAGCAGATTAGAAATGCAGGGTTGGACTTTAAAAACACGAGATATTTAATTAAAATATGTAATGATCTTGATAAAGTAAAGAAAAACTTTGACCATAAAACCTATCAAACCGTTAAACAGTTTCATGAGGCAAAAACCATTTTTGTGAAAGGTGGAGGCTTTATCCATGCTTACGGTGAAAAAACGGCGCCTTACCTAATGTGGTATTTCTTATTCTATGTAAGACTGGCTAAAGCATTAGGGAAGAAAGTTGTTTTTTTACCCAATTCATATGGACCATTTATCGGATTAACGGTTAAGCAGCAGGTACGTACAGTATTTAATCAGCTTGATTTGGTGTATGCACGGGAAAATGTTTCTTCCAAAAGCTTAGGCCAGCTGTTGGAAAAAAACATTCCGGTAGAAATGGATCTTGGGTTTTTCCTGGAAAAAGGAAGTCAGGAAGAAGCTTTAAAGATATTGCAGAAATATAATTTAACACCAGAAGATAAAATTGTAGGCGTTACCATCCGTCCATGGCGTTTTCCAGGATTATCAAACCCGGAAGGTCTGTACAAAAAATACATCAACTCAGTTGCAGATCTTACGAAACACCTGTTGAGTAAAGGGTATAAGGTCGCTTTATGTAACCAGTCATTAGGCCCCAATTCCCACGAAGACGACCGTAATGCCATCAAAGATTTGCTTGAAAAAGTTCAGGATCCTAATATCATCTGGATCAACGAAAATTTATCTTGTGATCTACTGAAAGCAGTTTATTCCAATTTTTACTTTTTCATAGGGACGCGTTTTCATTCAATTATATTTTCATTGACATCTCTGGTGCCTTCCATTGCTATTGGATATGGAGGTAATAAAGCGCTGGGGATCATGGGCGATTTTAATTTAGATGATTATGTGGTTCAGATTCAGGATGTAGAGTCAGATTGGCTGATTAACAAGTTTGATAAAGCCATTTCCGAATATGATCATATAAAATCACAGCTGGAGCAATCCATGAGTCTGGTGACGGATAGCAGAAACAGATTAATAAAAGATATTCAATCCTTATACTAATATGAAAATAATTCGGACATCAACAATACCATTGTCTTTGAATGTTTTATTAAAAGGACAATTGAAGTTTTTAAGCGAGTTTTATGATATTGTAGGTATATCTTCAGAAGGTCAGCTGCTTGACGAAGTAAAACAAAGGGAAGGTATAAAAACGATTGAAGTGAATATGGAAAGAGGAATCAGTCCTTTAAAAGATCTGACCTCTCTCTATAAATTGTATAAAGTTTTAAAAAGAGAAAAGCCGGTCATTGTGCATTCTATGACCCCTAAAGCAGGACTTTTAACCATGCTGTCAGGGAAAATGGCAGGAGTGCCAATCCGTATACACACCTTTACCGGGCTTATTTTTCCGACAAGAAAAGGGATGACGCAGAAACTTCTTATCAGTATGGATAAGCTATTATGTTCCGCGGCTACCCACATTTATCCGGAAGGCGAAGGAGTGAGAAAAGATTTAATTAATTACAAAATAACCTCAAAATCTTTAAAAGTTATTGGAAATGGCAATGTGAATGGTATCGATCTGAAACATTTCTCGCCTGACCAGGTTACAGAAGAACAGAAAACACTTTTAAAAAAAGAGCTGAATATAGAAGAGGAAGATTTTGTCTTTGTCTTTGTAGGACGCTTGGTAGGAGATAAGGGAATTAATGAATTGGTTAAAGCCTTTTCTCAGATAAATAAAAAAGAAAATTCACAGCGCCACTCCAAATTATTACTGGTTGGCCCACTGGAACAGGAGCTGGATCCTCTGCATCCGGATACATTGGAAGAAATTGAAAATAACCCGGACATCATATCTGTAGGTTTTCAGAAAGATGTTCGCCCTTATTTTGCTATTTCTGATGCATTGGCCTTTCCAAGCTACCGGGAAGGATTTCCAAATGTAGTGATGCAGGCGGGAGCGATGGAATTGCCGAGTATAGTGTCCGATATCAACGGATGCAACGAAATTATTATAGAAAACCAGAATGGAGTAATAGTTCCTGTGAAAAACAGTGAGAAGCTTGGTGAAGCAATGGAAAGAATGAAATCGGACACCGATTATTACCAGAAATTAAAAATGAATGCCCGTCCAATGATAGAATCCCGTTACGAGCAGTCTGTCATTTGGGACGCTTTATTGAGTGAATACAAAAAACTAATCAAAGAAAAAGATTACCGTGTATAAATTTTTTTTTAAAAGGGTTATAGATTTTCTGATTGCATTAATAGGACTGATCTTGTTATCACCTGTTTTCATTGTGGTTATGGTCCTGCTGTATTTCGCAAATCAGGGTAAACCATTCTTTTTGCAGGCACGGCCGGGATTAAATGAGAAGATATTCAATATCATCAAGTTTAAGACTATGAATGATAAAAAAGACGGACAGGGTAACTACCTGCCTGATTCGGAACGCTTAACACGTATTGGAAGTTTTATACGTCAGACTTCCCTCGATGAGCTTCCGCAGCTGATTAATGTATTGAAAGGAGACATGGCGCTTATAGGTCCCAGACCGCTGTTGCCACAATACCTGTCTTTATATAACGAATCTCAAAAACGAAGACACAATATACGCCCCGGCATTACAGGCTGGGCGCAGGTAAATGGGAGAAATGCCATTTCCTGGACGATGAAATTTGAATTAGATATTTGGTACATAGATAATGTATCATTTGCAACAGATTGCAAAGTGATGTTCCTTACTTTAAAAAAAGTAATTAAAAAGGAAGGCATAAACCAGGCTGATCAGGCCACGGTAGAGGCTTTTACAGGAAATAATTAATTTAAATTAAATGTAGTTAGAATATGTATTTATACGGAGCAAGTGGTCATGGCAAAGTAGTGGCTGAAATCGCCGAAGAATGCGGTTATAATATTGAAGCTTATATAGACGAAAATCCGTCGAAGGAGAGAGTATTGAATTATACTGTTATTCATGAAGCTCCGCCCTATGCTATAGAAGTACTTATTTCTATAGGAAATAACAGGTTGCGGAAAAGAGTAGTTAATAGAGGTGAGCATTTCAATTATGTTACCCTCCTTCATCCCAAGGCAATACTGTCTAAGAGATTAAAAATCGAAGAAGGAACTATCGTGATGCCCGGTGTTACTATAAATGCAGCAGTAAAGATAGGGAAGCACTGTATTATCAATACCAATGCTTCTATTGATCACGATTGTATAATTGAAGATTTTGTTCATATATCTCCCAATGTGGCGCTGGCCGGGAACGTATATGTAGGGGAAGGATCCCATATTGGAATTGGAGCCAGTGTGATACAGGGAATAGAAATTGGCAAATGGTGCACCATTGGTGCAGGAGCTGTCATTATTAGCGATGTACCGGATGGTGCTACAGTAGTAGGCAATCCGGGTAAAATAATAAAAAGTAGAAGTTTAAATATTTAGTAAAATTTAGAATAGTAAAATATGAAATCAAAAGTGTGGTTGTCATCTCCCCATTTGGGAGGAAATGAATTAAAATACATTAAAGAAGCATTCGACGCAAATTGGGTAGCACCTTTAGGACCGAATGTTGATGGTTTTGAACAAGATTTGGAGTTATTCTTAAATGAAGATGTAAAAGTAGCTGCACTTTCTGCGGGAACTGCTGCTTTACACCTGGCATTAATTGAGTGCGATGTCACTCATGGAGACGAGGTTATCTGTCAGTCTATGACATTTTCCGCCTCTGCTAATCCTATCGTCTATCTGGGAGCTGTGCCGGTCTTTATAGATTCCGAAAAAGATACCTGGAACATGTGTCCTGTGGCTTTAAAGGAAGCGATAGAAGACAGGATTTCAAAAGGCAAAAAGCCCAAAGCGATTATTGTGGTTAATCTTTACGGAATGCCTGCAAAAATGGATGAAATTTTATCAATTGCTGCTGAGTATGATATTCCTTTAATTGAGGATGCTGCTGAATCATTAGGCTCTACATATAAAGGAAAAGCCTGCGGAACTTTTGGCCGTTTTGGTATCTTGTCATTCAACGGGAACAAAATTATTACGACTTCCGGAGGTGGCGCATTGGTATGCCATTCCCAGGAAGACAAAGACCAGGCTGTATTCCTCTCTACTCAGGCTAGAGATGATGCCCCGCATTATCAGCATTCTCAGATTGGATACAATTACAGAATGAGTAATATCAGTGCAGGAATAGGAAGAGGGCAAATGGAAGTGTTGGCTGAGAGAGTAGAAGGCCGTAGAAAAATGCACAGTTTTTATTCTGAAATCTGTGAAAATATAGAAGGAGTGAAAATATTTTCAGAACCTGATTCAGATTTTTTCAGTAATCATTGGTTATCCGTTATTACCATAGACGATACCAAAACAAAATCATCAAAAAATTATGAAGATTTACGTCTGGCATTTCTGAAAGAAAACATCGAATCCCGTCCTATCTGGAAACCAATGCACCTGCAGCCTATATTTAAAGATGCACCCTATTACGGTGGGACAGTAGCAGAGGACCTTTTTGGGAATAGCCTGTGCCTGCCTTCAGGTTCTAATCTTTCGGAGGATGAAAGAGCCAGAATTGCAAAAGTAATGCTGGATGTCCTTGCAAATAAGAAAGAATATTCAGTGATGAGGTAATCCAGGTCTACGTTGGGTGGCAGTCGGATAAATAAAAATTAATACCAAATCATTTATATAAAAATATACTGTCCATTGAGCTGACACTGCCAGCAGACTTAAGATAATTAAAAGTGACCATTTTTAAATGGTCACTTTTCTTATTTTATCCCTGTCAGTTATACAGATAAATGCCTTTTAATCTTTTACTTATTTTTTAGCTGTAAATGTTTCTGTTGAAACTTTTGTTGCAGGCGTAAATAAGTTGACCAGATTGCCGTCAGGATCTCTGAACAATAATGATTTGTTCCCCCAGGGCATCATAGTAGGTTCCTGTAAAAGGTAAGAAGACAGAAAGCTTTGTAACCGTTTAAATTCTCTATCTACATCATCAGTTAAAAATTCTATAATCGCAGAACGGTTTTCCGCAGGCTGTGCCACACTTTCCCCACCAAAAAACTGCAGTGTTCTTATACTTCCGATAGCAATAGTTGCGGTTGCTGTTTTCAGCTCAGCAAAATCAGGAGTATATCGTATAGCCTGAATTCCTGTTATTTGCTCATAAAATGGTACTAAATTCTCAATATTAGCTGTGATAATACGTATTGATACTAAATTCATATTGTTTAAGATTTTAAATTATGCTGCAAAATTAGAATAGAGTTGTGACAAGAGGGTGTCAGTAGATGTTTATTGGTCTGTATTCTTTAATTTAATGAAGTGTAACTGTAGCTATTCAGATTAAATATTAACTATTTCATATAAAATAAAAGACAGCATCATTAAATTTTAATGATGCTGTCACATTTAGTGTTTTTACCTTAGTTGTTTAGATTCGGAATCATCTTTGTACCGGAACAGCTGATTGTAATGCTTTAATACCACGCCATCAGTTGTTTCCAGGTAACCATTTCATCATCATTTTATCTTATCATTATTTCTGAAGCATTTTTAAACTGAGGAAATAAACTAATCCCATTTTTACGGTGCGATCATTCAATTTATCTTCAGCTGGCTGCTTGATTTATGATTGACCTCCTGTGCAAAATTTGGAATTCAGATCGGTTAATGTTTAAAATCAGCGTTTGTACAGCCTTCGGAATGAGAATGAAGATGAAGCCTTTATTGATCATCAACTCATTTTTTCCCTGCATCGGAATGCTGTTCTGCCTCAAAATGCACAGCAATGGTACGACCTGAATTGTTTTAGTTTTTTCAACCTAAATAGTGTTTAAAATATATATTGAATGGTTTAGTTTGCGCAAATATACGAAATAGGACACTAAGTGGTGTCTAAAATAATTAAAATTTCCTTAAACTTGTATCATCGAATGTTTAGCTATGGAAAGAAAATCAGCTGCAGGAAGTGTCCGGAACAAGGAACGCAGTAAAAAGAAATTTTTGGATGCCGTTGGAAAGATATTGAAAACAAAAGGATATGCGGCATTGAAGATCAACGACATCGCAGCCACAGCCGGAGTAGATAAAAAAATGATCTATACCTATTTTGGCGGAATGGATGGCCTGATGGATGAATATATCCGGTCCCAGGATTACTGGAGTAATGTAACCACCGAAACAATGATGCCCGACCTAAAAGACGGGGGAAAAGCATTTACTGAGGCCATGTTACTGCAGCAATTTGATTATGTGCGCAGCAACAAGGAGCTGCAGAAACTATTATTGTGGCGCTTGTCTGAATCCCGGAAATCCCTTACAAAGCTTACCAATATGCAGGAAGAAAACGGGGAAGCTCTTTTTAAGTTAGTTATTGATCCTCATTTCGGAGAACGCTCGCAGGATTTCCGTGCCATAGCAGCCATTTTAGTTTCAGGACTTTATTACCTGAATATGTATGCTTCCGTAAATGGCAGTGTGTTTTGTGGTATAGACCTTAATACTGATGACGGTCGCGATAAAATTAAAAAAGCAGTATCTTTTTTAATAGAACAGACTTATGAGAATTTGTAATATTTAATAAAGATAAGAAAAGCTGATTGTATGGGTTTACCCGAAATAAGCATATGCTTGTATCAAAGTGCTCTGTACTTATATTGCCGTTATTCCAAATAAAATGGGTAAATATACCGTCTATAAAAGCTAAAAGCTTCAACATATGTTTATGTTTCTGAACATATTGGAATCTATATTTGCTTCCATATTCAGAACAAAATAATAGACATCATGAGAAGTATAGTATTTAATTTATCCACGCTCTGTATGGGATTTTTAGCTTTTTCACAAAATACAAATCACCATAAATCAAAAAAAACAGCTAATGTGGCTACTATCACCCACAAAAATCCAAAAGGTCTTTTTGATCCGACTCCGTTTGCTTTTTCTCACGCTACAACAAATGAAGCTGAGGGAAAATATGTATTTATATCCGGGCAAAGCGGAGGAGAAGGCTTGGAACATCATCTTTCTAAAGACTTTAGAACCCAGGTTAAATTTTCCCTGAACAATTTAGAAACCGCGCTTGCTGATTATAAGTTAGGAGTGAATGATATTCTTAAAATTACGATTTTAATTGTTGATCATGATCAGGAGAAACTTAGGATATGGACCGAGGAAATGCATAAAGTATGGAAAAATAATGAATTCCCGGCAAGTACTTTAATTCCGGTTCCCCGGCTGGCAATAGAGGACATGCTGATAGAAGTAGATGCCATTGCATTTATTAAAAAATAGTGAAGATTTCATTGAAAATAAAAAAGCAGAGATCAATTCTCTGCTTGTTCTTTTTTAACGGCCTGATGCATGACCAGGATAATTCCTAAAAGTATAATGGCAATTACAAGATAACGCCAGGCAAGACCATCCTGTTCCGTGACGGTTCCACTGACTGAAATAATAAAACTTGTAATAGAAGTAATTACATAGACCAGTCCACCCATCAGTCCACCTGCAGTCCCGGCATTCTTAGGGAAATAAAGCATACTCGTGGTAAAAAATGACGTAAACAAGATCCCGGAACAGATATGAATAAAAAATGCAAAAGGGACCATAATGAAAAGACTTTCCGCATAAAAACTGGTTGCAATCAGTCCCGCAATCAGGATCAGCTGTAAAACGATAGGCTGTAAGATTCTCTCTTTAAAATCAAGCTTAAGTCTCCGTTTTCCTATAAAACCGCCAATCATCCATGAAAATCCTAAGATCAGGGTACAGTATCCGATAACTACAGGGGTAAAGTGAAACGTATTTTCAATGATAAAAGGGCCTGTAATATTGAAAAGCATCACAATAGAGTAGCTTAGCCCTAAAATAAAAATCCCGAGCATAAAAATTCTGTTTTTCAGCATCATTTTATACAGGCTGATGTTTTCAGAAAGATTAAGTTTCTTTCTCTCCGGTAAGCTTTCACCACTGAAAAACCATTCAAATAAAAATAGGATTCCTGCATACAAAGCCAGAAAATGGAAATTGGCATGCCAGTTAAAAAGCTTTTCAAGATATCCACCCAAAAAAGGAGCTAAAATAGGTCCGCATGACCAGACGATCGTGAAATAGCTCAGATAATGCTTTACTTTTTCAGAATCATAGAGATCCACAAAAATAGCCCTGGTGGCAACAACCAGTACAGAAACTGCGGCTCCCTGGAGAATACGGAGCAGGCAGATCAGCAGAATACTGTCAGTCATTGTAATCAGAATACTGCTGATAATTAACAGGAACAGAGCGATCAGCTTTGGACGGTAACGCCCGATACTGTCCAGAATTCCTCCGACAAAAAGCTGTGAAATCCCATAGCTCAGTAAGTAAGACGTTAAAGTGATCTGGATATCCTTTTCAGAGACCTGCATCTCCTTTGCCATCGATGGAAACGATGGTAAATAAATATCAGTGACAAATCCCGAAAGGGGGATCGACACAAAAGCCATAATGGTGATTAATCTGATTCTTTTTTCAGATGCTTCTTTCAACAACATATTCGTTCGTTATTTTACTAGGCAAAAATAGGCCGGAAATACAGAAATACAATTTTAAAAGACAAAGTAAAAATTACAAAAATCAAAGATTTAAAATGCGTTTTTAAATTTTAAGGGTGAAACCTCTGCATGTTTTTTAAAGAAATTATTGAAATGGGAAGGCTGTTCAAACCCCAAAGTATATCCTATTTCAGCAATATCCCAGTTAGTGTACTTCAAAAGGTTTTTGGACTCTTCAAATACTCTGTCTTTGATAATTTGAGTTGTGGTAAGCTGAGTGACAGATTTTACCGATGAATTCAGATGATTCACATGCACATTAAGCTGATCTGCAAAGTCAGAGGCCGTTTTCAGAGCGAGCGGATAAGCAGGAGAGTCCAGGGGAAACTGCTTGTTGAGCAGCTCATCAAAGAGGCGGTATAAACGGATATTGGCAGGAAGTTCATTCGGATTGATATCATCTACACGGTTCTCCAAAGCGAGGTGCATTACAGAGGCCAGATGACTTTTAATACTGTTGCACCGGAATGGATAGGCCGAATTATTCAGTTTATGCATCTGCTCAAAATAAAGAGTAGCCAGCTGGGTTTGTTCATCAGTTAAAAAAACAATAGGTTTGCTCCATTCCTTAAACAGCGAGGTTTTTTTAAAAAGGTTGAATTCAGTATTTCCGCTAAAAAACTCCTGATTGAAGAGACAGAAATACCCTTCCTGAAGATCTCCGTCACATTCCCATGAATACGGAATATTAGGCGAAGGAAAAAAGAGGGCAGGACGGTCAATATACAGTTCATGCGATCCATATTGAAATCTGCCTTTTCCAATAATAAAGCTTATCTTATAATAATCACGGCGGTTGTACGGACTTTTAAAACTGCAATACTTGCGCATGGAGACGTTAAAATGCGACTTTCCTGTCTCAAAATCATCCGAATCAAACATTTTTATCTGATTGTTCCGGATGCGTCTGTAATAATCTTCAATAGTTTCCAGTTGATCACTCATGATATAGAACTTATAAAAATCAAAGATACGTAAATCATAATGAATCCTGAACAATTTCTGTTATGTCCTGATCATCGGTAAAATAGTTTTACTCAATTTATTTTGCCTTTTTTGGTTCAAAAAAATACAGCTGCCAAACTATTTTAAAACGTAGAAGCCCGAAAATTTCGCAAGAATTTAACCTTTAATGATTTCGAATTTTAATATCTGAGAAGGAAGCTGAAAAGGTCCGGCTGCAGCATCAGCAACTAGGGTAAAACCTGATTCTTTTAAAAATTCCAAAAGCGGATCATGAACCATCATATTAATCCAGATGATCTCTGTAAAACTAGCTGCAGACCTGCATTTCTTCCAAAGCGATTCCCTGGTTTCCGGTGAATCGAATTCCGGAAGGATAACAAAGCTGATCTCCGTAGTTCTTTTCCCTTCGGACAGCCCAGGATGGCCGGAACCGCTTTTCAGAATACTGTAGCCTGCGGGCTGATCATCTGCATACATAATGATCAACTGGTTGGAAAGGTCATTCAGGTCATTGATCATTTTCCTGGGATCAATATCATTTTCAATATATTTTTTGATGTTCTCCTCAGGAACCAGTTCCCTGTGCATAGCATAGACTGAAGAATCGATAATGGTTATAAGATCAGAAATTCCCTCCTCAGAACCCACTGTAAATTTTGAAATTATATTCATGAATCTTTTTTATTCAAAATTAGAAGATTATTGAATTCGAAAGGGATACAGTTTTCATAAATTTTATCGGTACAGTTATTTATTTTATAAATTTGTACAGTACAGTGTGACGAGATGATGATGCGATCCTATAAATATGAAATTTTTACATCGGTTATTGAAGAGCAGATCAGAAGCAGGATTTTGCTGAAAGGAGATCGCCTGCCTTCCGTACGCGAGATTAAAAACAGATATCAGCTGAGTATAAGTTCTGTTCAAAGTGGCTTTGAATATCTGATGATGAAAGGACTGATAGAAAGCAGCCCGCGTTCAGGATATTTTGTAACCTCTGTTGAAGACCATATTTCAACAGCCAGAACAGAGCTGATTCCTGTTGTGAGAGATGCCGCATTTGCAAAAAATGTGATGCTGACTTCTGCCAGGAATAAACCTTCGGAGTCCAGTTCTTTCAATATGGCAGCACCGGGTGACCTTCTGATTCCGCAAAAGCTGATCCTAAGAACAATGCAGGAAGTGATCCGCGAAAAAGGAACTGCATTATTGCGTTATTACCCGGCAAATGGTTTGTACGAACTGAGAAAGCAGATTTCCATACAGATGTCAGCTCACGGATGTTTAATGAACCCTGATGAACTTATCATTACGGATGGTGCACTGCAGGCACTGACAATAGCATTAAGGGCAGTAACTGATCCCGGAGATATTGTGGCCGTTGAAAGTCCGTGTGTTTTCTCCGTTTTGGAGGCGGTGGCGAATCTTGGACTTAAAATGATCGAAATCCCTGTGCATTACGAGAACGGCTTTGATACAGAATACTTCAGAAATGTCTGTGATTCGGATGATATAAAAGCTGTAGTAGTCACTCCAAATTTTCACAACCCAACTGGGATTGTAATGAGTGATGATGCTAAAAGAGAGCTGTTGGCTGTCGCCTCTGTTTATCAGGTTCCGATTATTGAAAATGATATCTACGGCGATCTTTATTTTGGTAACAAAAGACCAGGATGCATCAAAAGCTTTGACCATTCAGGATGGGTGATGACCTATTCTTCATTTTCAAAAACGCTGGCGCCGGGCATCCGTTTGGGATGGCTGCATACCGGACGTTTTTATGCCCGCTCGGAAAAGGCAAGGTTTGTCCTGGGAAGATCTGTTTCGCCCATTTATCAGGAGCTTATGCTAAAGCTTCTTCAGGGAAATACTTATGAACGGCACCTTCGGTCATTCCGTAAACAGTTGAACAGGCAGGCTATGGAGCTGTTGGGAGCTTTACGGCATTACTTTCCCGAAGATTCCTATTTTCATAATCCGGAAGGGGGGTACAGCATTTGGGGAAAACTCCCGGAAGGAACTGACATGAAGAGATTCTTCGATTATTGTGACAAAAACAGAATTCTGTTCACCCCCGGAAATACATTTTCATTAACGGATGAATACAGTCATCATTTCCGGATCGTTTTTGCTGACCGGATCACGCAGGAAAGTATGAAATTGCTGGAGAATGCAGGAAGAAAAGTGAAGGAGCTGCGTTGAATGACCAGGATTTCCGGAAAATTTTGAAATTGATCCCAGTAAAACCTTATGTTAATTAAATATTTTTTTAATTTCGCAACATTCAATTTCAATCAGCAAATCTATCCATTGAGAGTCACAAGGCATTTTAAAAACTTTTTGACGGCAATTTTCATTGCTGTTTATGCTTTTGCTGTTTCTCCGGCGGAATATCTCCACCACCATTTTCTTCACAGTCAGAATGCAGGAAATTCCTTCCAGCAGCCAAAAGGGGAAAATGGAAAAATATTCAAAAAGGCCTTTTCATCCTGTGATACAAAGTGCCCCATCTGTCACCACAAACTCTTGGGCGAAGGTGAAACCGGGAAGATATACACTGCTGCTTTTTCTTTAACAAAAATCACGGATAAGATCTTTTCTTCTCCAGGTTTTATATTTTCTTACACTCTTTTTTCTTTATCGGACAGAGGCCCACCGGCTGTATTATAATTTTTAAAAATCCCAAGCCTGCCTTTGCGGGCTGAACTTCTTTTAATTATTTAATTACATAATACATTTTCATGTCAATATTACAAGCTATTGAGCTTAGTAAGCAGTACAACCATGTTGCTGCGCTAAGCGGACTCAATATATCCGTACAAAAAGGAGAAATTTTCTGTCTGCTCGGACAAAACGGAGCCGGCAAAACCACAACGATCAATATATTCTTAGGTTTCTTAAAACCAAGTTCCGGTCAGGCCCTTATCAAAGGTATTCCGGTGGAAATCAATGGGGAAACTACCAAAAAGTATATGGCTTATATTCCGGAAGTGGTACAGCTGTATCCTCATCTTACAGGGATTGAAAACTTAGATTTCTTCAGTCAGATGGCAGGTTTCAGGTATTCCGGAGAAGAGCTGGGAATGTTGTTGGAGAACACAAGTCTTCAGAAGGAAGCCCACAGAAAGAAGCTGGCTGCCTACTCCAAAGGAATGCGTCAGAAAGTGGCCATTGCCATCGCTGTTGCAAAAAATGCAGATCTCATTTTAATGGACGAACCCACTTCGGGACTTGATCCGAAAGCTACCGCAGAATTTACCAGAATCTGTAAAGATCTGGCTGCAAAAGGGAAGAGCATTATGATGGCAACCCATGATATTTTCAATGCAGTGAATGTGGGAACGCGGATCGGCATCATGAAAGAAGGAAGATTGGTTCATATCCTTGATGCTAAATCTGTAACTGCTGATGAACTGCAGAAAATTTACTTAGAAACCATTTAAAAACCGGATAATGAAACATTTATATATCGCAGTAGCACTGGCCGCCGCCAGTGTGAAGATCTGTGCGCAGGAAACATTGTCCGGGGAAGTCATTGGCGAAAATCATCACAGGCTAAAAGAGGTCCGAATCATTATTAAAAATAACGAAAACAGATATGAGGCAACATCCTCTGACGGGAATTTCAGCATTCCGGATATCAGAAGAGGAACCTATGAAATCAGTGTCAATGCTGAATCTTACGATACGTATACCGAACAGATTGAGGCGGACAGTACATTTTTAAACAAAAAACTGATTATTCGCCTGTATAAAGTTGGAACTATTCAGGAAGTGGAGATTTTAGGCAGGGCCTCAAAAAAATACCAGAGTGACTATTCTTTCTCGGCCACTAAAATTGGAGTTCAGAACAAGGATATTCCCTTTTCAATCTCTACGGTGAGCAAGGAACTGATCAGTGACCGGCAGGCTTTTCAGCTGGGTGATGCGGTAAAAATGGCCAGCAGCGTAACTCCTGTGAGTTACTACAACCAGTTCAGCATCCGGGGAATTGCACAGAATGAAGAAGGAACGATCATCAACGGAATGCGGACCCGGCAGTATTATTTTATGCAGCCCATTACCACCAACCTTGAAAAGATCGAAGTTATAAAAGGTCCGGCCAGTGCTGTTCTTTCCAGTGTGGATCCTGGAGGAAGCATTGTTTTGGTGACTAAAAAGCCATTGAAGTCCCCAAGCCGGGAAGTGACGATGAGCGTGGGGAGCTTTAGCACCATAAGAAGTTCCCTGGATTTTACAGGACCGTTGAACAAGGAGAAAACACTTTTATACAGATTTAATGCCGGCTATGCGCAGGCACAGAGTTTCAGGGATATTCAGGCGCAGAAGAGTGTTTTGGTGTCTCCTTCAATTTCCTATATCCCAAATGACAGGACTGCCATCAACGTAGAAATGATCTACAGCGACCTCAACGGAAAAATAGACAGAGGGCAACCCATCTTCGGAGCGGTGGACGGAATGACAGATCTGCGGAGTACTCCCATCAGTTTCAATCTTGGAGCCGTTAATGATTATTTCAAATCAAAGGAGCTGATCATTATGTCCAATTTTACGCACCGGATTACCGATAAGATCAGCATCAATGCATCCTATATGAAACAGACCTGGAAGGAAGACCTCCAGGAACACAGAACGACGAATGCTTTTGCTGTAGATGCGGACAACAAACCTATTCTAACGTTGGCCGGAATGCAGATGGTCCAGAGAAACCAGTTCTGGAATACAGATAATCTCAACGCTTATCTGGTATTTAATCTTAAAACAGGACCCATTGAACATAAAATTCTTACAGGCTATGATTTTATAAGCACCCATAAGTACAAAGGCGGAGCACAGAATACAGCCAGAGGATACCTTCTGACCAGCGGAAAAACAGCTTCTTCTTATAATCCTCAGAATGCAGGTGACTATCAAATGGTGACTGTTGACGGAATTACAATGCCTAAGCCCAATGTGGAGCACTTTAATTTGGTTAATTCAGCTTACAATATAAAAAATACAGATGAGTATGTATTTTCAAAGACTGCGCTGCCGCCGGCTCTCATAAAGTCTAATGGGATTTACATTCAGGATCAGATGAAATGGAACCGGTTCAATTTGTTCCTGAGTCTCAGACAGGAATGGTTTCAGGATGTTACCCAATATAAGGAGAATAATGAAATCGTTGTCAAAGACAGCAAACTGATCCCGAGAATAGGTCTTACCTATAATCTGAATGAACGTATGAATCTCTATGCTTCCTATATCGAAGGATTTCAGCCACAGTCGAACACAGCATCACTGGCTCCGGTAGTGATTCCTCAGGGCCGGGCTTTCGACCCTCTGAGAAGTCAGTCCAAAGAGGTTGGGATGAAAGCTGATTTCTTTAATAAAAAAATCCATATTGATGTTGCTGTTTATGAGATTCGCCAGAGAAATATACTGCTGAATGCTAACGACCCTGCAGAACCGGATCGTCTGATAACCAGAGGACAGGAACGCAGCCGGGGTTTTGAGATGGACATTATCGGGAATATATCGCGGGCATGGCAGGTGTTTGCCTCTTACGGATATAATGATGCAAGAATTATTGACGATATCAATCCTGCGCTGATAGGCGCCAGAAAACAGAATACCCCGTTTCACAGTGCCAATATCTGGCAGAAATACAGTTTTAGAGAAACCTCTTTTTTGAAAGATATTGCCCTAGGATTAGGTGTTCAGTACAGCGGAAATAAAGTTCCTATGTATAACCGCTCGTTCCTGGTCCCTGAATACACAGTCTTTGATGCGGCTGTTTATTACACCCCGAAACAAGGGCCTGTAAGAATTTCGCTCAATATCAATAACCTTTTTAATACGACTTACTGGCTGGGTGCGCAGAATTATCTCCGTCTGTTTCCCGGAGCGCCAAGAAATGCAGTGCTCACGGCAGTTTATAAATTTTAAATATTAAGATTATGAGAATACATATTATCCGTCTGATTTCAATACAGCTTTGGAAACAGTCATTGCAGAATAAGGCGGTCATTTTTCTTCTGCTGATCCTCAGCCTTCTGTTTGTGTTTGCTGCCTATACAGGCTGGCACGACTATAAAGTACAGGAAGATGCCAGAATAAAACATCAGGTGGATGTACGCCAGCAATGGGAAGGGAAGCCGGATAAACATCCCCACAGAATGGCTCATTACGGTTATCTGATCTTCAGGGCAAGATATCCTTTAAGCTTTTTTGATTACGGATTGGAACGATATATGGGAAATTCAGTATTTCTGGAAGCCCATAAGCAGAATACCGTTAATTTCTCGGAGGCTGGATTTTCATCTGGAATGTTGAGATTCGGAGAAGTAAGCACGGCCATGATCCTGCAGACTCTGATTCCATTATTTATATTTTTTCTGGGATTCAGCTGTATTTCGGCAGAACGTGAGAATAATACTTTGAAAGTACTGATCAGTCAGGGTGTACGATGGAAAGAGCTGCTGGCGGGAAAGATACTGGGACTGCTTTGCCTGGTGGGGCTCATTTTTATTCCGGTGATGATCCTGTCTGCAGCCATGTGGTTTTCCCAGACAGGCTTTAAAAGTACGGGTGATGCATTTCTGCGTCTGTTCTGGATCGCCGGGGTTTATCTGATCTACTTTTTTATTGTCTGCAGCGTTTGCGTGATGGTATCCGCAGTGAGCAAAACTTCAAGATCTTCTTTAGTGAAGCTGATTGGTTTGTGGCTGCTGTTTATCGTTATTATTCCCAGGACAGCACAGGCTTTCGGTGCTTATCTGCATCCGGCGCCCTCAAAGATAGATTTTGATACCAAAGTGGAAAACGAACTGGTGAAAACCGGAGACAGCCACAATCCGAATGATATCTATTACAAACGAATAAAAGATTCCCTTCTGAGTGCTTATCAGGTGAAAACCGTGGAAGAACTGCCTTTTAATTACAGTGGCTATATCATGGCCGAAGGAGAAAAAATCAGTTCCGGAATTTACAACAGAAATTGGCAAAAACAGCTTGATATTTATGAAGATCAGAACAGCATTAACCGTTCACTGGCCTTTGTGAATCCTTTCCAGGCGGTTAAAGATTTATCGGCAGCACTTACCGGTTCAGATTTTAATTCCTATATCAATTATCAGGAGCAGGTTGAAGAATACAGATATCGGCTGGCACAGCTAATGAACAAACTGCAGATGGAAAACATCAGCAACAAAAAGCAACAGAATAATGATAGACCTTACACCATCAGCAGGGACCACTGGAAAGAACTCCCTGATTTTCAATACCGGTTTATTGGTCAGAGAACACTGTTTCAGAACGAGATGGTTTCTGTACTCTCCCTTCTGGTGTGGGGATTGGGTCTTCTTTTTGTCCTTCATTTTATGTCTAAAACAATAAAAATAAATTAATCATGTATCTTTTATTATTTAAGAACTTTATCCGTTCCCAGTCTGCCTATCTGGGAATGCTGTTCCTGCTGTTATCAGGACTGGTCAGTATTTTTGTGGGAAGACAGTTTATAGAAAAACAGAAAGCCAATATTGAGCATACGGCTGTATACCAGAAAGAACATATCCAGAGATATACGGGCTATATAGAAAAGGATCTCGGACTCTTATTATATTACCTGAAATTTGGATTGGTTAATAAAACAGACAACCTGAATGCACTTTCAATAGGGCAGAGGGACGTGAATCCTTCCATACAGAGCTTAACAATCAGAAACCTGGAAGGACAGAAATATGATACGGATCTTCAGAATCCTGTAAGTCTGCTTTTGGGCAGCCTGGATCTGGGTTTTGTAATTATTTTTCTCTTCCCGTTAGTGATTATTTCCTACTGTTATAATCTTCTGTCCGAAGAAAAAGAGGAAAGTACATGGATTCTGCTTTCCGTACAGTCCCAAAGACCTTTCAGGATTTTGTTTAAAAAATTCATGGTCCGTTTTGCGGTTATTACCGGGGTTTTACTGTTGCTGATTATTCTGGCAGTTCCCATCCTGGATTTGAGGATTAATGGAGCACTGGCAGGTTTTGTTCTGGTATCGGTCTTTTATATTATCGTTTGGTTTGCTTTGAGTTTCTGGGTAGTTTCCTGGAATAAAAGTTCCAGAGCAGGTGCTGCCGGGCTTTTATGTTTCTGGATTGTACTCACGGTTATTCTTCCTGCCGTGCTCAATACTTTTATTTTAAGCAGATATCCTTTACCGGAAGCACTGGATACGGCAATTGAGCAGAGAGAAGCCTATCATGAAAAATGGGATACCGATCAGCAACCGACTATAGAAAAATTTTACAGACATTACCCGCAGTTCAGATCGTATGGTTTCCCAAAAGAAAGCTTCAACTGGCTTTGGTATTACGCGATGCAGCAAATGGGAGATGATGAATCTAAAAGTCAGTCCGATCATTTAAAGGCAAAACTTTGGAAAAGAGAAGAAATGAGCCGTACGCTTTCTTACTTTGTACCCGGACTTCACGTACAGTTTCAGTTGAGTGATCTTACAGGATCCGGATTAGCCGATCAGTTGAGGTTTACGCAGGCCGCAGAACGTTTTCATGAAGGCAAAAGGCTTTTGTTTTATCCTAAAATCTTTGCGAATGAACCGACAGACCGTATCAACTGGCAGCAATTTCAACTGGAATATTATAATGAACGGAGCAAAATCAACTGGTTAGCCATGTTGGGGCCGCTATTGCTTTTCAGTCTGCTGTTTTATTATCTGGGAACTGTCAATTTTAAGAAGCAAACAGTTTTGTAAGGTTATCATTAAAAAAAGATAGAATTTTGAATAAGAATAAATGGATGGATGAAATGAAAATATAATGGCCGGATATTCCTATTACAAGCTAAATAGACCTAATAAAAGCACTGAATTTTTATTATAACCATAAAAAATGACAGTCCGGTGAAGGAAAAGAAGAAAAAAATAGCATTTTGGCTCAAAATTTTTTAGTCGGAGTTAGGCTGGAATTACCATAAAACCTATATTTGCACCCTAAATTTTAAAAATAATGAAAGAACTAATTGAAAAAATCAACGCTGAATTCGAAGCGTTCGCAACTGAAGCTAACCAACAAGCAGAAAAAGGAAACAAAGCTGCAGGTACAAGAGCTCGTAAATCAGCTTTAGAACTTAGCAAACTGTTCAAAGAATTCAGAAAAGTTTCTGTAGAAGAAGCTAAAAAATAATTCGTTCCCAAACCGGCTCACTGAGCCGGTTTTTTTTATGCCTTAATTTCACTGATCAAATGATCCTGTTTGACCAAAATTACTATATTGGCAAATCTGTAAAATAGCCCTTTAATTTCTGTATTTTCTTCTTTATTCACGCAAATTCTGCTATCTTTAAGCATTCAATATATGTTATGAAGATAAATAAATTTTTTGCTGTGCCTGCACTTATGCTGGCCGCCCAGTTCTCATGGGCTCAGGTGAAGGTAGATCCGAAAGAAAAGCTTGATCCTATTGTGAAAAGCTTTGTAGATGAAATTAATAACAGTTCCCAACTGGAAAATATGGCATATGAGCTTCTGGACGGTATCGGACCGCGTCTTGTGGGCACTCCTGAAATGCTGGCTGCGAATGAATGGTCGGCGGCAAAACTCCGTTCCTGGGGAATAGAATCCAGCCTTCAGCAATTCGGTACATGGAAAGGATGGCAGCGTGGAATTACCCATGTAGACATGGTGTATCCCCGCGTGAAATCATTGGCTGCAACACAGCTTGCGTGGAGTCCGGCAACGAAAAAAGCAGTGGAAGCTGAGGTGGTAGTACTTCCAAAAGTTTCTTCCAAAGCTGAATTTGATGCGTGGCTTACTTCTGCAAAAGGAAAAATAGTGCTTATGGCACAGTACCAGAAGATCGGGCGTTCAGACGAGCAGATTAAAGAATTTGCCACTCCGGAACTGTATGAAAAACTGAAAGCAGAAAAAGAGCAGGCCGGAAAAGACTTCCGCGATTATATAAAAAATATAGGTTATGATAACAATACGCTTCCGGAAGCGCTGGAAAAGGCGGGAGCAGCAGGAATTGCTATTTCCAACTGGACAGGAATCATGGGAGCAAACAGGATTTTCGGAGCTAAAACGTCAAAGATTCCAATGATAGATATCGATGTAGAAGATTACGGTATGCTTTACAGAATGGCAGAAAAGGGAGCGAAACCCAAGATTAAGGTAGAAGCGCAGTCTAAAATTCTTCCTGATGCAAAAAACTTCAACACGATCGGGATCATCAAAGGAAAAGAAAAACCTGAAGAATATGTGATTCTTTCTGCCCACCTTGATTCATGGGACGGAGCACAGGGAGCTACAGACAACGGAACAGGTACACTTACCATGCTTGAAACCATGAGAATACTGAAAAAATATTACCCAAATAATAAAAGAACTATCGTTGTTGGACTTTGGGGTAGTGAAGAGCAGGGATTGAACGGTTCCAGAGGCTTCGTGGCAGATAACCCGCAGATCATGAAAGGAACCCAGGCAGTATTCAATCAGGATAACGGAACGGGACGTGTGATCAATATCAGCGGACAGGGATTCGTGGATTCTTACAGCTATATCGGAAAATGGCTAACCGGAGTTCCAAAAACAGTGAGAGACCATATAAAAACAGACTTTCCGGGAATGCCTGGCGGAGGTGGCTCTGATCATGCATCATTTGTAGCAGCCGGAGTACCTGGCTTTTCTTTAAGTTCTCTGAACTGGGGATATTTCGGCTACACATGGCACACGACGAAAGATACCTATGACAAAATCGTTTTTGATGAGGTGAAAAATAATGTGGTTTTAACAGCTGCATTGGCTTATATGGCATCAGAAGATCCTGAATTTACAAGCAGAGAAAGGAGAGTATTGCCTAAGGACGATAAAGGTGAAACGGTAAAATGGCCGGAAGCCAGAGAGCCGAGGAGAGATTCTAAGGACTATAAGTAAAGATGGTAGGTTTCAGATTGAGATATAGATGATTTAGTTTTATTAAATCTTAAGAATAAAGGCTGTACAGATTAGTGTATAGCCTTTGTCTTATGTGGGTAGAGAAGATTTCTTATCTCCTGAATTTTATTTTTCTTAACGATATAGGTTTTGCAGATCTTGTTGTTCAGATTCATACTGAAATTCATCTGAGTGCTCTCCTCTTCCCATGTGTGGTTTACTGGAGGAATGTAATCTGTGAAAGTTGGGCATAAATTTGTGAGGCACAAAAAGTTTCTTTTTAAAGATAATAACAGGCTGGGGTAATTTCCAAAATCATTAATCACCTTTATTTTAAATACAGACTTACCTAAAGTCGTACCCCAATACCATTCATATAAAGTTCCTGAAATAATAACACACGGAATGGAGTATAGAAAACTAATGAAAGTCATTTTCTCAAACACAAATAAGAAAACCAGGAAAAACGGCAACATATCTATAAGTTTAGCAAAAAGTCTTTCTCTTTCGCTACCTTTATAAGTTACGTCATATGGAAAATCATATTCAAAAGAATTATAAATCCTGTATCCGAATTCATCAAATTGGCGGGTCGCTCTGCGGATAATTCTTCTGTCCTTAAGTTCTGATATTCTCATGATACGCTTAATTCCGGTAATTTCATAGCCTGAATGCTTTTCTTAGAGTTTAAAAATAAAGATTAAACATAGACTTCTAAATCCGAAAATTTAAAAATCGAAGGTTTATAATCACCTGTACTCAACTTTCCAAAGCCATATTCACAGAAAACAAACGGCAGATTATTAGAGGTGGCAGAATCATAATCCGTCTGCGTATCACCAATATAAACCGAGTTTTCAGGGGTTAAATTATTCCTTTCGATAATCAGACGGATATTCTCCGATTTCGGTTTTTGAGTCCGGCCGTAACATTCAATATCTGTAAATAAGTTGTTGAACTGGTAATAGTCTAAAAATGCTTCAATATATCCGTCCTGACAGTTGCTGACTATGAAAAGCTGATGATTTACTGCCAGATGGCGCAGGGTTTCTGCAACCCTGTCATACAAAATGCCGCCATAAAGGCGCAGGACTTTACTTTCACGCTGTACAACCTCAGAAAGAACTTCCTTTACCTTCTGATCAGAAATTCCCGGAATGATATCTTTCAAAATATCATCTGCCAGTAAACCCAGATATTGGTTCATATCTTCGGGTTCCATCTCTTTTTTTATCAGCTCATGTTTCATCAGGACCTCATTCCATACTTTGATGATTGTGGCTCTGGGATCCCAAAGTGTTCCATCCAGGTCGAAAATTAAATTCTTATAGCTCAAGTGTATTGTTATTTATTGGGTTGGTGTTTTAACGGTCTTTTAAATGCATTATAAAATCATACTTAGCTGCACTCTTTTTCTTGCTTCATCCACTTCTGTCACTCTTACGCGTACATGTTGATGAAGTTTTACCACTTCATTTACATCAGAAACAAATCCGTCCTTCAGCTGGGAAATATGGACAAGCCCGCTTTCCTTAATTCCCATATCCACGAAACACCCGAAAGCTGTAATATTATTGACAATTCCGGGAAGAATCATGCCGGCTTTTAAATCCCGGATACTTTTTACATGAGGATCAAATTCAAATACTTTAGCCGCTTTTCTGGGATCTAATCCCGGTTTTTCAAGTTCTTTCAAAATATCTTTAATTCCTAAAATTCCTATTTCTTCTGTAACATAATTTTCAGGATTTACCAAAGCTGTTTTTTCTTTGCTGGCAATCAGTTCATTGGTTTTAATGCCCAGGTCTTTGGCCATTTTTTCTACGATTCCGTACGCTTCAGGATGTACAGCAGAATTGTCGAGTGGATTTTTCGCATTGGCAATTCTTACAAAAGCTGCAGCCTGCTGGTAAGCTTTTTCACCAAGCCTCGGAACTTTTTTAAGCTGTTTTCTGTCTTCAAAAGCGCCGTTCTCCGTTCGGTAATTCACAATATTCTCCGCCATTTTCTCCCCGATCCCCGAAACATAGCTTAAAAGTGACTTGCTTGCTGTATTCAGGTTGATTCCTACAGAATTTACACACTTCATAACTGTAGAATCAAGTTCGTTTTTCAATTGGGTTTGGTCTACATCGTGCTGGTATTGGCCTACACCGATAGATTTTGCATCAATTTTCACCAATTCCGCCAGTGGATCCGCCAGTCTTCTCCCAATAGAAACTGCACCACGCACCGTTACATCATAAGAAGGGAATTCATCCCTCGCAATTTTACTTGCAGAATATACCGATGCTCCTGCCTCAGAAATCACAAAAACCTGCAGTGGCTTATCAAAAGCAATTTTCTTGATGAAAAACTCAGTTTCACGGCTTGCCGTTCCGTTTCCGATGGAGATCGCTTCAATATTGTAGGCATTTACCATAGAACGGATCTTTTTCATGGCCATCCCGCTTTCATTCTGTGGAGCGTGAGGGTAGAGGGTTTCATTATGGAGAAGATCACCTTTTTCATCAATGCAGACCACCTTACAGCCGCTTTTGTACCCCGGATCAATGGCTAAAATTCTCTTTTCACCTAAAGGCGGGGCAAGAAGAAGCTGGCTCAGGTTTTCAGAAAATATTTCAATTGCTTTTTTATCTGCTTTTTCCTTAGCCTCCTGCAAAGCTTCATTGGAAATAGCAGGTTCTAAAAGTCTTTTATAGCTGTCTTTAATGGCAAGAGCAATCTGATCCGAGCTTTCATTATTGGATTTAATGATGGCTTTTTCGATAAAATCAATGGCCTCTTCTTTATCTATTCCTATATTCAGTTTCACAAAACCTTCAGATTCAGCTCTGAGCATTGCTAAAAGCCTGTGAGAAGGCGTTCTGTTAAGATTTTCTTCCCATTCGAAATACTGTGAGAATTTCTGTGCATCCTCTTCATCTTTTTTAGCCTTCACTACTTTAGAAGTGATGACCGCCTTACGCTGGAACAGGCGGCGAAGATTTTTACGGACGTACATATTTTCATTGATCCATTCTGCCATGATATCCCTTGCCCCCTGAAGTGCTTCTTCTTCCGATGGAACTTCATTGTTCATGTATTTTGAGGCAAGAAACTGCAGATCATTGCTTTTCTGGCTCATAATGATTTTTGCTAAAGGTTCCAAACCTTTCTCTTTGGCAGTATCTGCTTTTGTTTTTCTGCGCTTTTTAAAGGGTAAATACAAATCTTCCAGCTCCAGAATATCAAAACTCTCCTCAATTCTCTGTTTCAGTTCGGCTGTCAGAGCATTCTGCTCTTCAATTGATTTTAAAATGCTGTCTTTTCGCTTTACAATTTCTTCAAACTGCTTACTGATCTTCGAGATCTGTTCGATCTGAACTTCGTCCAGGTTTCCCGTTTTGTCCTTTCTATAGCGTGAAATAAACGGAATAGTGCAGTCTTCTGCTAATAATTGAAGGGTATTGTTGATGCTTTTTTCGGAGATGTTGAGCTGTTGCTGTATAAAGGTTACGGTTGTCATTATTTTGTTTTCGAAGGCTAAAATACTGCTTTAGAATGAAAAAAGGCGAGTTGCCCCGCCTTGAATGTTTTCACAACGGAATAATCCTTATCGTGAATTGCTTTCAAAATTATTGATACAAATATAGAAGAAAAAATCTTTACTGTAATTATGGGAATCCATAATTCGAATGTTTTTTTTATTTCTATTTTTATATTTATTAAAAACTAATAATTATGAAACTAATAATAGGATTAGATGTAGGTGTTTCATCTGTAGGAGTTGCAGTCGTCCAAGAAGAAAATAATAAAAAAGAAATTAAAGAGCTAGCAGTAAGAATTATACCTGAAGATCCAAATTTTCATGGTAAGTTCTATTCTGGTAATACGGCAAGCAAAAATTTGCCAAGAACTACCTCAAGAGGAATTAGGAGAGGTTATCAGAGAACAAAACTGAGAAAGAGTAAATTATATACTTTTTTAAGGGAATTAAATATGTATCCTGATGAAAATTTAATAAGATTAGATGAATTAAGTCTTTATAAATTACGAAACGATTCGTTAGAAAGAAAATTATCATTGCAGGAAATAGGGAGGGTGTTAATACACTTAAACCAAAGGAGAGGCTTTTTGAGCAATAGGAAATCTAAAACTGCTGAAGAAAATTCTTCAGAATACAAATTGGCAATTGCTCAATTGGAAAGCAATCTGGAAAATAAAACTATTGGACAACAATTGTATAATGAACTATTGACGGCCGATAGTGTGCAAAATACAAACTTGCGTAAAAGAACCTATTTAAGATCCTCCTATATTGAAGAATTTGATAGAATATGGAATTTTCAAAACCATTTTTATCCTGAGGTCTTAATAGGAAATTCTGGCTCAAAAAATAAAAATACATTATATCACAAAATAAAAAATGAAATTCTTTTTTATCAAAGACCATTGAAGAGTCAAAAAGGGCTTGTCTCTGATTGTGCTTTTGAAAAATTTCATAAAACAATAAGTAAATCATCTCCTTTTTTTGAACTATTCCGTATTTGGCAAAAAGTAAATGATCTTGAAATTACTTTTGAAAATGGCGATAAATATAAACCGACGTTGGAACAGAAAAAAACGCTTGTAAATAATTTATTTACTGGGATTAAATTAAATACAAAATTCAAATTATCAGCTAATGAAATAAAAAGAATACTTTCATTTCAAGGTCAGAATGTTTATCTCAATTTCCCTGAACTGGATGGAAGCAGAACATATTCAGTAATTAAAAAGACTTTAAAGAATGTAGGTTTAAATGATAATGAATGTGAAAGATATCTACAATTTAATCCTTATAATAATGATGAAAAAGGAGGATTATTTGAACTTTGGCATATTACCTATTCATTACCTACGGATGATGAAATTATAAATACGCTTCAAAAAAGATTTAGCTTCACTAAAGTACAGGCAAAAGTTTTTGCGGATGAAGTTTCCTATAATGCTGATTATGGAAGCTTATCAACAAGAGCTATTAAGAAAATTCTTCCTTTTATGGAACAAGGCTTGGGATATAGTGAGGCTTATGACAAAGTTGGTTATGATCATAGCGGATATAAAACAAAAATTGAAATTATAAACAGACTTCAGCCAATCCTTAAAAATAGCTTGAGAAATCCGGTTGTTGAACAAGTACTTAATCAGGTTGTGAATATTATAAATCAAATCATTGATAAGTATGGGCAAATTGATGAAATAAGAGTTGAGTTAGCTCGGGAACTTAGAAATAGTGCTAAACAAAGAAAAAGAATAAGTGTTTCCAATTTCAGGAATAAAAAAGAAAATGATAAAATCAGAGAGGTACTAAGCAATGAATATCAGTACAAGATTGTTAATGGAAGGGATATTCAGCGGTACAGACTTTGGCAGGAATCTAATGGACAGTGTCTTTACTGCAGCCGGGAAATTACAATGTCTGATTTTATTTCTGGTCAGGCAGATATTGAACACATACTTCCAAAATCGAGATCATTTACGAACAATATGAATAATTTTATTCTTGCTCATAAAAAATGTAATTCAACAAAAAATCAATTGACTGCCTACGATTTTATGAGTGGGAAAAATGAAGATATATTTGGGCAATATTTAGAAAAAGTAAATGAACTTTATAATGATGGAAAAGGAAAGATAAGTAAAGCAAAATTTGATAATCTGATTTGTAAGGGAGATGATATTCCGTCTGATTTTGTAGAAAGGATGAAAAAAGATTCTCAATATATTTCCAAAGAAACAGTAAAACTTCTTAAAAATATTTGTGAAAATGTATTTACTACAACCGGACAGGTTACAGATTTTCTTAGAGATAAATGGAGGTTGAAGCAAGTAATGCAGGAAGTAAATTATGATAAATATAAACTCTTAGATCTGGTAGATACTAAGATTATAAAAGATGGAATTAACAAAACAAAAGAAATAAAAATAATCAGAGATTGGTCAAAAAGAGATGATCATCGGCATCACGCTGTAGATGCACTAATTTGTGCTTTGACAGATCAGAAGATCATCTTCAGACTCAATAACCTTAATAAACTTTATCAGTACGAAAAAAGTGGAATGTCAAAAGAAGAACTTGAGTCGAATGCGAAATTTTTAAATGTAGAAAATTTTGATTTAAAGGCTTTTGCTGATCAGATTGACGATTGGTCAAAAACTCCTATAGAAAATTTAAGAGAAGAAACTCGTAAACACTTAGATCAAATTTTTATATCTGTTAAAAAGTCGTCAAAAGTCTTAAGTAAAAATATAAACAAGCCAAAGAATTCATTACGAGAGCAAATAACCTGGACACCCAGAGGCAGACTTCACGAAGAAACTGTAATGGGAAGAATAAAAAGGATTTCGGAGAAAAAGGAAAAACTAAATCATAAATTTAATAATCTAGAGAATATAGTTGATGTATCTGTCAAAAAATTAATTAACAAAAGGGTTGAGAAATATGGAAGTATTGATGACGCTTTTTCTTCTGAAAATATTAAAAAAGATCCCATACTATTTCAAGATGGTGAACTTAAAGAAGTTTTCGTTTATGAAAATGTATGTGTAAAACGAGTTTCTCTAAATGAAAATTTTACCACAGCTCAGGTAGAAAAAATTGTTGATCAGAAAATCAAAGAAAAAATTATTAAACCTCGGATTGAAGAAAAAGGAGGAATAAAAAAAGCATTTTCCAATTTAGAAGAAGATCCGATTTGGTTAAATAAAGAAAAAGGAATTCAAATCAAATCTGTAAAAGTTTACGAAGAAAGCAAGGTTGAAAAAGTAAGAGATGGATATGTGAAAACAGGTGGAAATCATCATGCATTAATTTACTTTGACGATAAAGGAAAGTACAATGAAAAAGTAGTTTCTTTCTGGGATGCAGTTGAAATTGGAAAGTTTAATATTTCTCAGGTAGGAAAACCATATCCGATTATTAATAGGAATGATGCTGCTGATTTAGGTAGTTTTAAGTTTTCAATGCAGATTAATGACTTATTTGTTTTGGACCTAAAACATTCTTCACATCCTATGGAAGAGAATGAATTAGATTTTTTTGATACCAAAAATAGGGCAGTGATTAGTAAGAAATTATTTAGACTTCAAAAAATGAGTAAAAAATCTAACGGACAATTTCAAATTGATTTTAGGCATCATTTGGAAACTACAATTGATCGTAATAATCCTATTTTAAGAAATATAACATGGGAAATAATAACTTCAAATACAAATCTAAATAGACTACAGAAAATCAAGATTAATCATTTAGGTTCCATCATTAAAGTAGGAGAATAAATTATGATTACCCGCTCTATCTATATTGGCAATCCAGCCTATTTAAAGCTCAAGGATGAGCAGATGTACATTTTGGAGCCTTCCTCCCGTGAACTGAAAGGAAAGGTTCCGGTAGAGGATCTAGGATTGCTGATGTTGGATCATTTTCAGATTACCATTTCACATCAGCTGATTCAAAGAATGATGGGGAATAATGTGGTTGTAGTAAGCTGTGATGCACATCATCTTCCTCATGGTATTATGTTGCCGCTGTATGGGCATACAGAGCACTCAGATCGTATAAAAGATCAGCTGGATGCAAGTGAACCACTCAAGAAGCAGCTATGGAAGCAAACGATAGAATGTAAAATAGAAAATCAAAAAGAGGTTCTTCTGAAATTAGGTAATTATTACGAACCTATGCTTGAATATCAACGAAATGTAAAAAGTGGAGATATCACCAATATGGAAGGAATTGCTGCGCAACATTACTGGAAATATCTTATTAGCCTGGATTTTTTAAGACAGCGTTTTGGAGATTCACCTAATCATTTTTTTAATTTTGGTTATGCTGTATTAAGAAGTATTGTTGCCCGGGCATTGGTAGAAACGGGATTACTGCCTGTGTTGGGAATTTTTCATAAAAATAAATATAATCCATATTGCCTAGCAGATGATATTATGGAGCCATATCGACCATTTGTAGATTCCCTCGTGATGCAATGGCTGATGCAAAATCCGGATTCCGAGGATCTCACAAAAGAGTTTAAAGCCCATCTATTGAAAATTGCAACAGTGGATGTTTTGATTGATGATAAGACGAGACCATTATTGGTTGCCGTAAAAACAACTGCTTCTTCCCTTTATAAATGCTATACAGGAGAAAAACGTCTGGTCTCTTATCCTCAGTTTTTATGAATGCCGAAAGGTTTAATGCATACCGAATTATGTGGGTGTTAGTACTGTATGATTTACCAACCGAAACCAAAGCCAATATGCGTGATGCTAATTTGTTCAGAAAGCGGCTGCTTGATGACGGATTTACTCTGTTTCAGTTTTCAATGTATGTAAGACATTGCCCGAGTCGGGAAAATGCCGAAGTGCATATCAAAAGAGTTAAAAATATGCTGCCTAAAGCAGGTAAGGTAGCCATAATGTCTATTACGGATAAGCAATTTGGGGATATTGAGATTTTCTTTGCCAGGAATAGAGAAGAACCTCCTCCCACCTTTCAGCAGCTGGAATTATTCTAATTTTCAGATCCTGAATAATTAAAAAATCCATTGAAAATCAATGGATTAAATTTTGAGGCTGTGATCAATCACGAAGATAATAATTTTTGAAAGCAATTCACAACTGTCGGTGTGATAACTACTTGCTTCTCTAGGCTGTGATCAATCACGAAGATAATAATTTTTGAAAGCAATTCACAACAGCTCGAAGTATAATGAATAATAGCTTCCGGCTGTGATCAATCACGAAGATAATAATTTTTGAAAGCAATTCACAACGAGTCGGTGTAACGGTTTCAGCCAATACAAGCTGTGATCAATCACGAAGATAATAATTTTTGAAAGCAATTCACAACTAGTAATGTTTCTTGGGCTTTAGCTGAGCAGCTGTGATCAATCACGAAGATAATAATTTTTGAAAGCAATTCACAACTGCTCATTATAAGAATGTTCTGCATATTGAGCTGTGATCAATCACGAAGATAATAATTTTTGAAAGCAATTCACAACTACGGCTTGTAAGAATATTTATGGATTGGGCTGTGATCAATCACGAAGATAATAATTTTTGAAAGCAATTCACAACTCCACAATAAGAAGTCTTTTCTGTAGGTTTGCTGTGATCAATCACGAAGATAATAATTTTTGAAAGCAATTCACAACTATAAATTTTTATTACGCCATTCTTATAACGCTGTGATCAATCACGAAGATAATAATTTTTGAAAGCAATTCACAACAGGTAGGTCTCATGGAGTTAGCCACCGCTGGCTGTGATCAATCACGAAGATAATAATTTTTGAAAGCAATTCACAACAGCTTGTTAAGGAAGGCAGCTAACGTCATAGCTGTGATCAATCACGAAGATAATAATTTTTGAAAGCAATTCACAACCACCTTCTGCTTCAATCATTCCCTTAGGTGGCTGTGATCAATCACGAAGATAATAATTTTTGAAAGCAATTCACAACTTATTGAACTTTGGAAGCTTTTCACGATAAGCTGTGATCAATCACGAAGATAATAATTTTTGAAAGCAATTCACAACTCTGCTTGCTCTTCGAATATCTCATTCATGCTGTGATCAATCACGAAGATAATAATTTTTGAAAGCAATTCACAACTATAGTTTCCCTTTCTAATTCAGGAAACTTGCTGTGATCAATCACGAAGATAATAATTTTTGAAAGCAATTCACAACCATTCCTCACTTTATCTATATCGATGAAGCGCTGTGATCAATCACGAAGATAATAATTTTTGAAAGCAATTCACAACTCTTTTTGTCCCGTTATCGCTTTTATATCTGCTGTGATCAATCACGAAGATAATAATTTTTGAAAGCAATTCACAACGATTCCCATTGCCAAAAATCATGCACGATTGCTGTGATCAATCACGAAGATAATAATTTTTGAAAGCAATTCACAACTCATCCTTTTTAGATGCAGCAACCAAAGCAGCTGTGATCAATCACGAAGATAATAATTTTTGAAAGCAATTCACAACTATCAACAGCCTGACCTACAAGTTCTCCCTGCTGTGATCAATCACGAAGATAATAATTTTTGAAAGCAATTCACAACTCATTACTATTATAATATTGTTCGTGTTGCGCTGTGATCAATCACGAAGATAATAATTTTTGAAAGCAATTCACAACCGTTATTTCATTTAGTGAACTAGACAGCAGGCTGTGATCAATCACGAAGATAATAATTTTTGAAAGCAATTCACAACCCATTTTAAGCAATGCAGTACATGAAAATAGCTGTGATCAATCACGAAGATAATAATTTTTGAAAGCAATTCACAACAAATGGGCATGCAGCTTACAGACTTGCGAAGCTGTGATCAATCACGAAGATAATAATTTTTGAAAGCAATTCACAACTAGCCCGTAAATCGACAGTACCGCGCCTTAGCTGTGATCAATCACGAAGATAATAATTTTTGAAAGCAATTCACAACTTAATAGTTATCCGACTTACTTTGAACAACGCTGTGATCAATCACGAAGATAATAATTTTTGAAAGCAATTCACAACCTACAGCTGGACCAGGAAAGAAGAAATCTGGCTGTGATCAATCACGAAGATAATAATTTTTGAAAGCAATTCACAACTCGTCAAGATGCAGTACGGCAACAAAGATAGCTGTGATCAATCACGAAGATAATAATTTTTGAAAGCAATTCACAACTATTCGTCGCCAACTTCTGAAAGTCTAAAAGCTGTGATCAATCACGAAGATAATAATTTTTGAAAGCAATTCACAACAAGAGTACGCAAAAGAAGTATATGATCTTGCTGTGATCAATCACGAAGATAATAATTTTTGAAAGCAATTCACAACATTTCCCATCTAATACAGTAACTATCGAGAGCTGTGATCAATCACGAAGATAATAATTTTTGAAAGCAATTCACAACCTACAGACTTTAAGGAACTTTCTCAGAAGAGCTGTGATCAATCACGAAGATAATAATTTTTGAAAGCAATTCACAACGCTGCAAAGTATGAAGGCAATCCGGTAATAGCTGTGATCAATCACGAAGATAATAATTTTTGAAAGCAATTCACAACTCGCTATAATCTGAAACCTCATCATATCCCGCTGTGATCAATCACGAAGATAATAATTTTTGAAAGCAATTCACAACTAAGCAACGTACCTAACTGTACATCGTCACGCTGTGATCAATCACGAAGATAATAATTTTTGAAAGCAATTCACAACCAATGAAAATCCTTTGACGTTACCCGTCACGCTGTGATCAATCACGAAGATAATAATTTTTGAAAGCAATTCACAACTAAATTGTGATCCATTCCAGGAGCCAATACGCTGTGATCAATCACGAAGATAATAATTTTTGAAAGCAATTCACAACTCAGTGTAAAAGGATTTTCATCCGGAGGATGCTGTGATCAATCACGAAGATAATAATTTTAAACAGCTAAAATAGGCAATTTTACTGTGGAGAGTAATATTTTGGATCGCCCTTTTTCAGCTGTTCATTTTTTATAATGGCAAATAAAAACAGAAATTTTCATTTCTTGATGTATGTTAAGTTGATATTTAATATGGTTTTCTATTTTTGAAATTCTTAAATTTAGAGTTTTAAACAATTTTCTAAACAAATAAACAATATGAAAAAACTTAGTGTAATTGCATTAGTAGGAATAGGATTACTTGCAGCATCGTGTACAAAAGAAAAATCAGCAGATACTGCTGCAACTGCAACAGAGCAGAAAGTAGCAGAGAGCAAAGGTGAAGTTTTGCCAGTTGATGTTGCCACTTCTGTAGTAAACTGGAAAGCTTTCCACAAAGGAGGTATGGCTCCTCGTTGGGGAACACTTAACGTAAAATCAGGAGATCTAAGCATCGAGGGAGGTCAGCTAACAGCTGGAAACTTTGTAATCGATATGAATTCTATTAAAGTAGATCCGGCTTCAGTAACAGAAAAAGATAAAAAACCTGCAGATCTTGAAGCGCACTTAAAAAATCCTGATTTCTTTGATACAGCAAAGAATCCAACTTCAGATTTTAAAATTACAAGTGTTACAGATCTTAAAGAAGCACCTGCAGATGCAGTAGCCGGAGCTAACAAAACAGTAAGCGGAAACCTTACATTATCAGGAAAAACAATGAACGTAACTTTCCCTGCTAAAGTAGATGTTACTGAAGGTTCGGCTTCAGTTCAGGCTAAATTTACAGTGAACAGAGCAGATTGGGGAATCAAATTCGGTACTTCAGAAGCAGATCCGGCAGAATGGATGATCAGCAAAGACATCGAAATTGCTGTTGATGTAAAAGCTAAAAAATAATTTGTTAGATACAAATACTCTGAGCTGCTTTCTTAGGAAGGCAGCTTTTTTTATGAGGCTAAAGCATTAAATTTAGAGAACTGATAAAACTTTTTTATATTTATGAAAACACAAATATGAAAGAAGATAGCAAGGGTTGGATGTATATTTTATTGTGTGCAGATGACAGTTATTATACCGGAAGTACAAATAATCTTGAACGTAGAATTCTTCAGCATCAATTGGGGAAAGGTTCTAATCATACAAAAACAGACTCCCCGTTAAGCTTATCTATTATGAAGAATATCAACGTATTGATCTTGCTTTTTACAGAGAGAAACAGATACAGGGATGGAGTCGGAAGAAAAAAGAAGCATTGATTAATGGACATACTGAGTTGCTTCCTCAATTAGCTGTGGCATATAGAGATTTACTTTCTGAAGAATGAAATGGCTGAGAGATAAGGTGGCTGCCACCTTTGGAAATATAGTCAGAAATAACTTTTTGTTTTAGATTATAGTAAGAAATAAAAAGACAAATTTATCATCAAAAGACCAATACAAGGTGGCTGAGGCACTCGAAGCCACCGCCTAATTCACTACTTTTGCCCTATGGTTACGATATACATTCTGTTGATAATAAATCTTTTTACTTTCATTATTTTCGGCTGGGATAAAAGACTTTCGATTAAACATAAAAGAAGAGTTCCGGAAAGTACACTTTTAGGAACGGCTTTTATAGGAGGAACTATAGGGGCAATTTTAGGAATGCTCATTTTCAGGCATAAAGTTTCAAAAAAATCATTTTTGCTGAAATTTGGAGCAATTATTTTAATTCAGGTCTTTTGCATTTATTTTTTACAAAAATATTGGCAGACCTGATCATTAAAACCCAATGGTAGATTCTTAAACTTTAATTTAAATAAATTTATAAAATCTTCAATTTTAAAGCTTTACCGGGGCTTAGTTGTGAACTTGCTCATTATGAATTTGTTAATTAATTTATATTCTTGCTCATTATTCATTAGAAATCACTATTTTTGCACCCGTAAAAATCATTCATGCAAAACATTAGAAATATTGCGATTATCGCACACGTTGACCACGGGAAGACGACTTTGGTTGACAAGATTATTCATGCTACAAACATTTTCAGAGAAAATCAGGAAAGTGGAGAATTAATAATGGATAACAATGACCTTGAAAGAGAAAGAGGTATTACGATCTTATCCAAAAATATTTCTGTTACCTATAAAGACACTAAAATTAATGTAATTGATACTCCTGGTCACGCCGATTTCGGTGGTGAGGTAGAAAGAGTTCTAAAAATGGCAGACGGGGTAATCCTGTTGGTTGATGCCTTTGAAGGACCAATGCCTCAGACGAGATTCGTACTTCAGAAAGCATTGGAATTAGGACTTAGACCTTTAGTTGTTATCAACAAAGTAGATAAGCCAAACTGTCGTCCTGAAGAAGTTCATGACCAGGTATTTGACTTATTCTTCAACCTTGAGGCTACTGAAGAACAATTGGATTTCCCAACGTTCTACGGATCTTCCAAACAAGGTTGGTTCAATACTTCACTGGAGCAAACTGAAGATATTCTTCCATTATTGGATGGTATCCTACAATATGTTCCTGAACCTAAAGTAGAGGAAGGAAACCTACAGATGCAGATCGTTTCTCTTGACTTTTCTTCTTTCTTGGGAAGAATTGCAATCGGAAAAGTGATCAGAGGAGAGATCAAAGAATCTCAGTGGATCGGTCTTGCTCAGGCAGACGGTAAAGTTCTGAAAGGAAAAGTAAAGGAATTATACGTTTTTGAAGGATTAGGAAAGAAAAAAGTTACAGAAGTAAAAGCAGGAGACATCTGTGCTGTTGTAGGTTTTGATGCTTTCCAGATCGGTGATTCATTCGTAGATCTTGAAAATCCGGAGCCATTGCCAAGAACAGCCATTGATGAGCCTACCCTGAACATGACGTTCTCTATCAACAATTCACCTTTCTTCGGTAAAGACGGTAAGTATGTAACTTCTAACCACCTGAAAGAAAGATTAACAAAAGAATTAGAGAAAAACTTAGCATTAAGAGTTGAGCAAACTGATGATGCAAACACTTTCTTGGTATTCGGTAGAGGTATTCTTCACTTGTCAGTTTTAATTGAAACCATGAGAAGAGAAGGTTACGAAATGACAATCGGTCAGCCACAGGTTATCCTTAGAGAAATTGACGGTGAAAAATGTGAGCCTTACGAATCTTTGGTAGTTGACGTTCCTGAAGAATATGCTTCAAGAGTAATCGACCTGGCTACTCAGAGAAAAGGTGACCTTCATATTATGGAAACTAAAGGTGAAATGCAGCATATGGAATTCGAAATTCCTTCAAGAGGTTTAATCGGATTACGTTCCCAAATGTTGACTGCTACTGCTGGTGAAGCTATTATGGCACACCGTTTCACAGAATACAAGCCTTTCAAAGGGGCTATTCCTGGAAGAAGCAACGGTGTTTTGATCAGCAAAACTCAAGGTCCGGCTACAGAATATTCTATTGCTAAATTACAGGACAGAGGTAAGTTTTATGTTGATCCGGGTGAGGAAATCTATGCAGGGATGATCATCGGTGAACAAAACAAGCCTGGAGATTTGGTGGTAAACATCGTAGAAGCAAAACAGCTGAACAACATGAGAGCTTCCGGAAAAGATAAAGATACTGGTGTGGCACCGAAAATCTTATTCTCACTGGAAGAATGTATGGAATACATCCAGGGTGACGAAGCAATTGAGGTAACTCCAAACTTCATCAGAATGAGAAAGAAAATCCTTTCTGAAGAAGAAAGAAAAAGAATGGACAGATCAGCGAAAGCATAAGAAATTCTTATATAATATAGAAAAGCCTCGAATTTTTCGGGGCTTTTTTATTACACTATGTCTTAAAATGTTTATTTTGGCATAATAATCTCTTAGAAGAAATAAAATTAAAGTAGTTTGCAAACGATGAGAATGAATATCATAAAGCTTACTGTTTTAGCCGGAGTTTTTGCATCATTTGCCAGTTGCTCCGTCCAGAACAATACAGTAAAAACAACACCGACAAAAAATACAGCGAAACCCAGCAATAATACCATAAAGCCTAAAGATCCGGTTACAGCCGTAAAACCTGTAACAGCAGTACCTCCGGCTGAGGAGAACTTCAGAACCGTTCTTCCGGAGGTTAAAAGAGAATTCCGCGGAGCCTGGATCGCCAGTGTAGCCAATATCAACTGGCCATCAAGGAATAATTTATCGGTTGATCAGCAGAAAGCAGAAGCTATAAACATGCTCGATATGCTGAAAGATAACAACTTCAATGCCGCCATCTTCCAGATCAGACCTTCTGCAGACGCATTATACACCAGTAATATAGAACCCTGGTCATTCTTTCTGACCGGAGAAACAGGAGTGGCTCCCTATCCCAATTATGACCCTCTTCAGTTCTGGATTGAAGAAGCGCATAAAAGAGGCATAGAGTTGCACGTGTGGTTAAATCCTTACCGTGCCCACCATTCAAACGGAGGAGCTGTAAACAGCCTCTCTATGGCGAACAAACTTTCCGATATTGTGGTAAGATTAAAGAACGGAATGTACTGGTTCGATCCTGCCAATCCCAAAACGCAGGGGCATGTTTCCAATGTTGTAAAAGATATTGTGAAAAGATATGACATTGATGCTATACATTTTGATGATTATTTCTATCCTTACGCTACCTACAACAGGGGAGCAGACTTTCCTGACAATGCAACCTGGAATGAATACCAGAGAAGCGGCGGTGCATTATCCAGAGCAGACTGGAGAAGGGATAATGTCAATAAATTTGTAGAGAGGATTTACAAAGAAATTCATGCAGAGAAAGAGTATGTAAGATTCGGGATCAGTCCGTTTGGAATCTGGAAGCCCGGATATCCTGCAGGGATCGTTGGTTCTTCTCAATATGACGAACTGTATGCTGATGCAAAATTATGGCTGAATAAAGGCTGGGTAGATTATTTTTCCCCACAGCTGTACTGGCCGATCGATGCCAAAGGCCAGGGCTTTGAAGCATTACTGAACTGGTGGAAATCCGAAAATACAATGAACCGTCATCTTTGGCCGGGCCTTAATACCGTTGAGATCAAGGTATCAGACCGTCCTACGGAAATTAAAAATCAGATTGAAATCTCCAGACAGATCCTGAAGAACAATGCCGGAGAAATTCATTGGAGCATTGCAGGGTTAACGAAAAATGCAGGCATGCTTCCTGCTCTGAAAAACGGACCTTACAGCGAAAAAGCATTGGTTCCGAAAACACCATGGATAAAAGCAGTTCCATTACAGACTCCCACTTTATTTATAGCTGATAACGGAAGTTTCGTACAAACAAATTGGAGTACAAAAAATATAGGAAATGTCTTCCAGTGGGTGCTTTTTACCCAGTACAACGGAGTTTGGGAAACAGAAATCCTTACATTGGATACCCTTTCCAGAGATATTCCAAAATCTAAAGAAGGCAGAAAACTGAATGCCGTTGCAATAAAAGCAGTAGACAGACTTGGAAATGAAAGTGACTATATGGCTAAAAAGGTAAAATAGCTTTAGAAAGTTGCCATTGGTCTAATTTACCTTAAGAAAAACAATAAAACAATAACCTTTAAATAACAGAACCAGTTCAGTGAGAGCTGGTTTTTTTCGAACATTCAACAGAACAAAAATTGTATCGGAGATAAAATCCTTGCGCCTTAAAACATTCAAAGTGGAAAGAATTTGCGTTTTTGCGTTACCAAAAACAAAATTGATTTAAAAAATTGAAGATCAGTTTATTTTAGAATAACTATAAATTAAATACTTAGTCGTCTTTATATCAGTGACTTAAAAATGTTTAAAAATTAATTAGAAAAAAGATAAAACAGTGGCGGAACTATTTTTGCATTATTATTTCAATAATCACAAAAATATAGCATTATGAATACCAACAGACTTTCCCCGATCATTGAAAAGGCATTAAGTGATCAGATGAATAAAG
The DNA here is from genome assembly GCF_049887855.1 of Chryseobacterium sp. NFX27. Classification (NCBI taxonomy): domain Bacteria; kingdom Pseudomonadati; phylum Bacteroidota; class Flavobacteriia; order Flavobacteriales; family Weeksellaceae; genus Chryseobacterium; species Chryseobacterium sp. NFX27. The sequence continues at coordinate 210,668 of NZ_JAGEKK010000002.1, forward strand.
AAATTCATGCATCACATGTTTTTTTGTCTTACGGGATCTGGGCAGATGATAAAGGATATCAGGGAATTGCCAATTTCCTTTACAGGCATGCGCAGGAAGAAAGAAATCATTCTATTAAGTTTATGGAATATGTGCTGAACAGAGGTGGGAAACCGAAAGTAGATGCCATTCCGGCTCCTCCTGCTGATCCGGAATCTTTAACGGCCTGTTTCGACGGTGTCTTTAAACATGAAGTCGATAATACTACAGCAATTTACAGAATAGTAGACCTGGCGTTGGAAGAAAAAGACTGGGCTACATGGAATTTTATGCAGTGGTTTGTACAGGAGCAGATAGAAGAAGAAACACTGGCTGCCAACCTGATTGATAAATTGAAAATTGCTGGCGGTGACCGTGCTACAGATGAGTCCTTATTTACTTTAGATAAAACATTGCAGGATGCACCGAATGATGTTCCTTTGGCTCAGGATGCCACGGGAGACAATCCATAAAAACCAATTGATGGACAAAAAATTATTAAAAATCTGCCTAAACCCTGGCAGATTTTTTTATTATGAAACTCCTTTTAAATTCACTATCTTTGCAGGCTGAAAGTTCAGTGGTCCGGAGTATGAATGTAAACATCAGCTTCCAGCCTGGACTTAAATAGCATCATTGAATATTAAACTTTGAATTTTACAATATGAAATGTGGAATTGTAGGCCTTCCGAATGTAGGTAAATCAACTCTCTTTAACTGCTTAAGCAACGCTAAAGCTCAATCTGCAAACTATCCTTTCTGTACGATAGAACCGAACCTGGGTACGGTATCTGTACCGGATCAGAGACTTTTTGAACTTGAAAAAATAGTTAATCCAGAAAGAGTATTGCCGGCTGTAGTTGAAATTGTTGACATTGCAGGTCTTGTAAAAGGAGCCAGCAAAGGAGAAGGACTGGGAAACCAGTTTCTTGCCAACATCCGCGAGTGTGAAGCAATTATCCATGTTTTAAGATGCTTTGATAACGGTAATATTATCCACGTTGAAGGTTCTGTAGACCCAATGAGAGATAAGGAAATTATCGACATCGAATTACAGCTTAAAGATCTTGAAACAGTAGGAAAAGCTGTTGAAAAAGCTAAAAAATTCATCAAATCCGGAAAAAAAGATGATATCCTGGTGTATGAAACACTTCAGAACCTGGAAAAATTCATCGAAGATGGAAAAAATGCAAGAGAATTTCCGGTTAATGATTTAACTCAGCCTATCATAGAAGATATTCAGCTTTTAACCAAAAAGCCTGTATTATATGTATGTAACGTAGACGAAAATTCTATCAAAAACGGTAACGAATGGATAGAAAAGATCGATGCGATGGCTAAAAGCGAAGGCGCAGAGACTGTTGTTTTAGCAGCACAGATCGAGGCAGATATCAATGAACTGGAAACATTTGAAGAAAGAGAAATCTTCCTTGAAGAATTGGGACTTGAAGAGCCGGGCGTAAACCGTCTGATCAGAAAAGCTTACGATTTATTGAAACTTCAGACTTATTTTACAGCGGGTGTAAAAGAGGTAAGAGCATGGACCATTGGACAGGGCTGGACAGCTCCACAGGCTGCCGGAGTGATCCACACAGACTTCGAAAAAGGATTTATCCGTGCAGAAGTAATCAAGTATAATGATTATATCACTTATGGTTCGGAAGTAAAAATTAAAGAAGCCGGAAAACTTTCTGTTGAAGGTAAAGAATATATCGTTCAGGATGGTGACATCATGCACTTTAGATTCAACGTATAAGAATATATTAAAGTTAGTTATAATAGAAAACGCTTCGGAGATGATCTCTGGAGCGTTTTTTCATGGAAAATAATTAAAAAAACCGCTCATTAACTGAACGGTTTTAATTCTTTATTAAGGCTCTATTCCAGGTCTGCATTGCAGCTGCGCACAGCTTATTGACACTTTTTTGCAGCCTCCTGTCATAGGATCAATACAGTCCAGTAATCCTCCGGTAATGCTTCTTAATTGCTTTTTGTTCAGTTTTTTTCCTTTTGGTAAATTTTGATCTTTCATTGTTTTGATTTTTAGTGGGTTAGTTTGAAAACTAAGGTAAGAAAAATATTAATAGGTATATCACCTGCTGTAGAAAAAAAAGTAAAATATTTTTTCATTTTCAAATTAGGCTAACTTTGTATATTTGAATTTTACAAACAGTTCAGCTATGGAAAAGATTACTCATTCATCCCTTGAAGACTTCTATAAAGAGATGGCTGCCAAACTGGGGAAAGATCTCGAAAGTATTTTTCCGAAAGGGCTTCATAAAGATATCGGGCATTTTAATGTCTTCGATATCAGGCAGACTATTGAAAGGGCTCGAACTACTTCGGAAATGCCTTACAACAGAAGGAAATATTACAAAATAAGCCTGATCAGGGGACAGAACAGGGCAGAATATGCGGACAAAATCATAGCCATCAAAAAGAATGCTTTATTATTTGCTACCCCAAAAGTTCCGTATCACTGGGTGCCGGAAGACCCTGACCAGTCGGGAAGTTTCTGTGTATTTACGGAGGATTTTTTCATCAAATCACAATCCCGGTTTTCATTGGAAGACCTTCCAATTTTTCAGCCGGGAAATATTCCGTTGTTTGAAATTGATGATAAGCTGGCGGACGAAATTGAAATTCTGTTCACAAAAATAAAACAGGAAATAGCTTCCGACTATATTTTCAAATATGACCTGATCAGGAATTATGTGCTGGAGCTGATCCATTACGGGCAGAAGCTGCAGCCTGCTGCAAAACTGTCCGCATCCAATGATGCCTCGTTACGGGTAGTGTCATTATTTATAGAACTTTTGGAAAGACAGTTTCCGATAGAATCTTCAGATCAGAGATTACAGCTGAAAACGGCAAAAGATTATGCCGACAGACTGGCCGTTCATGTGAATTATTTGAATAAAAAATTAAAAGAAAGTACCGGAAAAACAACCACTGAATTTATTGCTGACCGACTGGTTCAGGAGGCTAAAATTCTTTTAAGGCAAACTAAATGGAATGTTTCCGAGATTTCTTATGCCCTGGGTTTTGAAGAAATCGCTCATTTTTCCAACTTTTTCAAAAGAAAGACTTCATTTACCCCAATGCAGTTCCGGACATGATTTGAATTTTGCAAATTTCAGATTGATTCAGGCAAACATTCCTTCTGTGGAATTTTCCAACTTTGTATCATTAAAAATAAATAATATAAAACGATGAATACAAAAACTAAAATTGCATTAATTACAGGCGGAAGCCGTGGACTTGGAAAAAATGCAGCTCTTAAGATTGCTCAAAAAGGATTAGATGTCATTATTACTTACAAAAACAGCAGTGAGGAAGCTGATGCTGTAGTTAGCGAAATAAAAGCACTGGGCCAAAAGGCAGCTGCTTACCAGTTGGATACCAGAGATGTAAAAAGCTTCGATGCATTTGTAAAAAAAATCACAGATCATCTGCAAACTGAAACAGGCAGCCCAAACATTGATTTCCTGATCAACAATGCAGGAACAGCTTTATATGCTCCTATTATGGAAACTACGGAAGAACAGCTGGACGACATCGTAAATGTTCATTTTAAAGGAGTTTTCTTTCTGACACAGAAAATGCTTCCTTTCATCAGTGACGGCGGCGGGATTATCAATATTTCATCAGGATTGGCAAGATTTGCTCTACCGGGATCTTCTGTTTACGGTTCTGTGAAGGCAGGCGTAGAAATGCTGACAAAATATATGGCCAAAGAACTCGGACCCCGTAAAATTAAGGCAAACGTTATAGCGCCGGGAGCCATCGAAACAGATTTTGGAGGCGGAAGAACAAGAGATGATCAGAGTGTAAACTCAATGATTTCAAATGTTACTGCATTGGGCAGAGCCGGACTTCCGGATGATATCGGAGGGGTAGTGGCTTTCCTTTGCACCGAAGATGCAGGCTGGATCAACGGACAGAGAATAGAAGCTTCCGGTGGCATGTTTTTATAAAATATCATTAATAGACAAACAGCTTTTAAATCAAAAAAATAAAACCAGATCTGAAACGAGCTGGTTTTTTTGTAAACAGAAACACGGATTACCGATTCCATTCTTCATCTTTTTGCCTTTTTACTTATCTTTAGTATCTGCAAAGTTCATCATATGATAAAAGAGTTTTTCGATCAGTTTCCCTATATCCTTCTGATGCTTGAAGGTCTTTATCTTGTCGGGATTGTTTTTCTGGCCGGTAAAATTATTATGGATACCAAAAATACGGGTAAAACCCTTGCGTATCTTATGCTGATCATTTTTCTTCCGGTGGCTGGGATCATCATCTATTTTGTATTTGGAGTCAATTACCGGAAAAATAAGTTCTATACTTTTAAAATTGCACGGAACGAACGGGTCTATCAGGATGTAAGTGCCTATATAAAGAAAACACATCATGCAACCTTAGAAAAGCATACAGAAGAAATTGGGCAGTTTTTAACAACAGTCAATTTTCTTTATAATGCTTCCCATTCTCCGCTTTCACCGGGAAACCATGCAGAAATACTGATCAATGGAGAAGGTAAATTTGAAAAAGTTTTTGAGGTCATTGAAAAGGCAGTTCATCATATCCACCTTGAATATTATATCTATGACAATGACGGAATTGGGAACAGGCTTGCCGATCTGCTGATCAAAAAGGCAGAAGAAGGTGTAATCGTCCGTTTTCTCTATGATGATATGGGGAGTGGGAAAATAGGGCGTAATCTTTTGAAAAGGCTAAAAGAAGGAGGTGTCCAGTTGTCTCCTGTTAACAAAATTACATTCAGACTATTGGCTAACAGAGTCAATTACAGGGATCACCGAAAGATCATTATTGTAGATGGGGCAGAGGTTTTTACGGGCGGAATCAATGTTTCTGACAAATATATTAATCCTAATCCTATCCAGTACTGGAGAGACGTTCATCTTTATATAAAAGGGGAAGCAGCTTTCTACTTTCAGTTTTTATTTCTCAGTAACTGGATCTTTGCCACAGAGAAGATCCCTGAAATTTCTAAGCTTTATTTTGATTTTAAGAACCAGGAGGAGGGAAATTCGCTTATTCAGGCGGCGGCCAGTGGCCCTGATACCAAGCCTTCCATTATGCTCAGTACGGCTTCAGCGGTACTTTCAGCCAGAAAAAGAATATATATTGTCACTCCATACTTTATCCCGGTAGAGACTGTGCTGAATGCCATCAAGCAGGCAGCCCTTTCCGGAATCGATGTAAGGCTTATGGTTCCTAAATCCGGCGATTCCATGATTGTGAATGCTGCGGCCTATTCTTATTACGAAGAGCTTCTGGAAAATAATGTGAGGATTTTCTTTTACAAAAAAGGTTTTATCCATGCTAAAACAATGGTTATTGATGATAACTTTTCATCTGTAGGAACAGCCAATATGGACGTAAGAAGTCAGGAACTGAATTTCGAGGTCAATGCCCTGGTTTTTAATGAAAAAATTAATGAAAAGCTTCAGAACCTCTTTCACGAAGATATGAATGACTGCGAGGAAATTAGTCTTGCATCATGGAAAAAAAGACCGAAAACGAAAGTATTCTTCGAGTATCTGGCCAGGCTCCTTTCACCTCTTATATAAAAATCTAAACTAAAGCCTGGAAAGATTTTCTATGGCTCTTTCCAGTGTTTCCTGCTTTTTTGCGAAACACAGGCGGATCACGTGGTCATTCCTTTTATTTTTATAGAATGACGAAAAAGGAACGCTTGCCACCTTATGACTGATCGTCAGTTCCGAGGCAAAATCAAAATCATTTTTATCAGATATCTTATCATAGGTAAGAGCCTGGAAGTAGGTTCCTTCACAGTCAAGAAGCCCGAAGGATGTACCTGCGAGACCTTTTCTTAGAAAATCCCTCTTTTCCTGAAAAAAACTGTTCAGGTTAAGATAATGTTCATCATTTTTCATGTATTCAGCAAGGGCAAGCTGGATAGGCGTATTGACACAGAAAACATTGAACTGATGAACCTTTCTGAATTCATCGGTAAGGTTTTTTGGAGCAGCACAGTAGCCTGTTTTCCAGCCTGTGACATGAAAAAGCTTTCCAAACGAAGCAACGAGAAGACTTCTTTCTTTAAGTTCAGGATATTGGCAGATACTCAAATGCTGTTTTCCGTCAAAAACAATATTTTCATATACTTCATCACTCAGGATAAGGATGGAAGTGTCTTTTACAATTTTGATGAGTTCCTGCAGATCATTTTCTTTTAAAATTTTCCCGGAAGGATTATTGGGATTATTAAGGATGATCATCTTGGTTTTATCGCTCACCAGAGTATTTACGGTATTCCAATCGATCTCATAATCCGGAGCTTTCATCTCAAAACGCTTTACAATTCCTCCAAAGAGCTCTACTGTAGGCTCATAACAGTCGTAAGCAGGTTCAAAAATGATTACCTCATCATCTTTCTTAACAAAAGTGGCAATGGCTGTAAAAATAGCCTGGGTTCCGCCGGCAGTCATTGTGATCTCAGTATCCGGATGATAAACCGCTTTGTGACTGTTCTCTATTTTTCTTGCAATCTCTTCTTTGAGCGGCATCATCCCTCCCAGCGGAGCATATTGGTTGAATCCTTTTTGGATAAAATGACTGACATGATCCAGCAGTTCAGCATCCGGCATGAAATCAGGAAATCCCTGAGAAAGGTTGATGGCCTCATTTTCATTGGCGAGCTGTGTCATCTGGCTGAAAATAGTAGTTCCTACATCTGAAAGCTTGGTTAATGGAAGTTGTATCATTAAAGGATTTTTTTTACTTACTTCGAATTTAATTCATTTTTTGTAATCAGAAGCAGAAATTCCATAAAAAAAGACTGTCCCATGCAAGGACAGTCTTTGAAGTTGTATCATTCTGTGAGACTTTATTTTGAAATCAGGAGTTTCTGAGAACTTTTGATATGTTCAGATTTAACTTCAACGATGTAGACACCCTGTACCAGCTTTTCCGTATTCAGGGTAAGGGTCTGGGACCCGCTGTTGAGGATTTCAGATTTTTCAAGCATTATTTTTCCCGAAAGATCCATCAATCTTACCGACACCAGTTCTCTTTTAGGAAGGTTGGTTTGTAGGTCCACATGGTTTTTAGCTGGATTAGGAACCATATTAATTCCTTTCTGTTTGCCTGCCTGAAGTTCTGCTTTAGCAATGCTCTCAAGGTCGGAAAGTGGAGATTTCAATGCGGTTGCTCCGTCGTCTTTTGCAGGTATAGTGTCTCTTTTTGAGTAGCAGAATGTAAAGCATCTGGTACACATGATCATTTTATCTTTCTTTTCAGTCACGCAGATTGTATACGTTCCGGGAGTCATATAAGTATGGCTTAGAGTAGAAGTAATGTAAGGTGAAGAAGTTCCGTCACCCCATGCCACGGTATAGGTACTTCCCGGATTGTTAGGCGTAGAAACCAGAACTGGATTCATCAGGGTTAAATTAGCGGTAGCTGCATTGGTTACGGTGCTGAATGAAGTATCAAGTTTAAAATCTGCAGTACATCCGTCACACGATTTCACGCAGATATTATCATACCATACTCTTTCGCTTGGATTTGAAGTATAATCCGGAGATATCATAACAGCCGTGGAATTGTTCATAATGTTATTAAAATCAGTAGTCGTTATTGCTGAGCCCAGCGTCCAGGTTCCATCCGAATTGCTTGGAAGAGCAGTTCCTGTACTATTGGCAATCGGTGCACGCACACGAACCCATCCACTTCCAGGAGTTACGGTGACATTGGCTACAAAAGTAATGTACTGATTGCCGGACATGATGTAGATGGTAGGGTGAATCGGAGCACCATAACCACCATCTTTTTCAAGATAGAAATCAAAATAAAGACACTGGCCTAAAAACCTTTGCCCTAAATTTTTAAAATCGGAAGGATTGATATACCATGATCCGCCTGAATCATCATCAAGAATAATATACTGGGAGCCATCTAGCGCATTCGGAGTACCGGCAGAAACGCCTACATTTCCATTGGGAAAGGGAGCAGGAGTCCAAAGTCCGGGAGGATTACTGGGATCATTAAAATCTGAGCATGGTGCCTGGGCATTCACTATAAGGTATCCCAAAAGCAGATAAATGGTTAAAAAATATATTCTTATCATAATATTACATTGATTTTATACATCAAAAACCAACAAAAACTTTAATGATTAATAATTATTGGGTACAGAGTAAAATTAGAACAGTTTTTAAAATCTCTTTAGTGTGATTTAATAAGTGAATACATTTTTCTAATAAGTGAAGCCTGATTGCTCATAATTGTAATTAAAAAAAGAAAACTGAGATTCCTCACTTCTTTTCTGCAGCAAGCCAACTACATTTGTAAGAACGAAACTCAAATCCACTCTGATACCATGAAAATTATAAAGACTTCAATACCGGAAGGGTCTGTTTTATTTAAGGAAGAAAAGCTTTTTGATTATACAGACAGTTTTAAAGGAGAATTGAATACTAAACGAAATATCAGCACGGAAGAAATAGGCAGGGCTTTTTTCACCAGCACTCCTCAGTGGGGAAAGAAGATGTTTGCTTTCAGGAACAGTATTGTGAAAATGCTCGGACTGAAAACCGGAACAGGCAGCAGTAAACCATTATCACCGGATGATTTTAAACTTGAAGTGGGAGATCAGATAGGAATTTTCCAAATATTCGATAAAACGGACCGCGAAATTATCATAGGGGAGAATGACAAACACCTTGATTTCAGGGTTTCCATTTTTTATGATAATATACAGCACGGCACTGAAAATAGTTTTTTAACAATTTCAACTACCGTGAAATACCACAACCGGATGGGAATGCTGTATTTCATTCCTGTACGCCCTTTCCACCAGTTGATCGTTCCGGTTATGCTGAAAAAGATGATTAAAAAACTGGAAGGCAGATAACAAAACGGAAATAGAATCCTGAACTGCAGTTTTTATTCTAAATCTTCTATCTTGCTTAAGAAATCATTCTTTTTACGCACAGAAACATCCAGGACAGAATGGTCTGCCATCACGACCTGCCCGCCTTTCCCTTTAATATATTCTTTAAGGTGAAAAAGGTTGATCAGATGTTTATGATGGATCCTGAAAAAATTATATTTTGTAAGATGCTCTTCAAATTCATGCAGTGTTTTGGAAACAATGATTTTCGTTTTATCCGTAAGATAAAAGGTTGTATAGCTGGAATCTGCCTCACAGCGGATGATATCACTGATATTGGTTAATTTGAAACCCTGCAGGGTAGGAAGGCTGATTTTGTTCTCGCTGGAAGAAATCCCCGGCTGGCTTTTACTTTTTTTAATCGATTCCAGTACTTTATTCACGGCAATGATAAAATCTATTTTCCTGATAGGCTTGAGCAAATAATCTGCTGCACCGTTTTTAATAGCCTGGATCGCAAAATTTTCAAATGCCGTAATGAAAATAATCCGGGAGTCTATTTCTCTGAATTTTGAAAGAAGATCAAAAGCAGTACCGTCTTTCAGCTGCACATCCAGAAAAAGAATATCCGGTGAATTTTTAGTAAGATAAATATAAGCTTCTTCTACGCTTGATGCCTGAAATACCGCCTGGATCTCAGGAAATTCATTCTTCAGCAAAAGAGCGATATAATCTCTTCCGTCCTGTTCATCATCAATGATGTATGCCTGTATTTTGGTTTTCATAAGGTTTTATATAAAGTTTAATCTGCGTTCCCGGTCTTTGCTCTTTTTCAGAAAGATCATGGATCTCAAGTATGATATGAGTCTCAAAAAGCTGCCTGAATGTTTCAATCCTTTTCTGAGATAATCTTACCCCAAAAGAATCAGGGCTTGTTTTTCTTTTGCTATTAATGCCTGTACCATTATCTTCTATTATGATACAGATTGATGTTCCGGTATGCTCAAAAGATACCTGTATGTTTCCTTTTCTGTCCTTTAATCCGGCAATTCCGTGTTTGATGGCATTTTCTACAAAAGGCTGGATCAGCAGGGAAGGGAGCACCCAGTTTTCGTTGATGTTTTCAGATAAGCTGATTTTGTAGTCGAACAGATCTTTTAACCTGAGTTTTTCCATACTCAGATATAATGAAAGATAATCTGCTTCATCTTTGATAGACATGAATGTTTTCTCTGAATAATACAGGGTTTTCCGGATCATTTGAGCAAATACTTCAAGATAGTTCTCTGTTTCTTTATAATCTTTTTTATACAGAAGAAACTGGATAGAATTGAGGCAGTTATAAATGAAATGGGGGTTGATTTGTGCTTTGATCGCCTGCAGTTCAAGCTCGGCAATCTTTTTTTCATAGTATAATGTTTCCAGCTTTTTATTTCTTTGCTTCTGAAAATAAAAGTGGATCAGAATAAACAGGACAGCAGCACCAAGACTTATCATCATCAGCCTGAACCACCAGGTCTGCCAGAATTTGGGAAGAATCTCAAATTGCAGATTCGTAGAGCCATAAGACTGTTTCCCATTATAACCGATACCGAAAATCTTAAATGTATAACTGCCCGGAGGAAGAGAAGAAAAAATGATCTTCTGGGAAGTGCCCGTTTGCCAGGCATTGCTGAGTCCATCGATCTTATACCGGTAACTTATCTTTCCTTGGGAAATGAAATCCGGAAAACTTACATTGAAGGTAACATCATTGTGAGGAGTTTGGCCCGTTAACGGCTGTCTGATGTCAAAAATTTCCCTGCCGCCAATCACAACTGAATTGATGATTACTTTTTTGTTGATGAATTTCTTTTGGCTCATCAGGTTTTTAACAGAAAGAATTCCCAGGCCTTTTGAGGTTCCTACATAAATGGTATCACCGGAAATAATACATCCGGACACCGCATTTGATGGCAGGCCGTCTGTCTGTGTGAAATTATTGATTTTGACAGCAGAACCTTTAAGCTCAACCCTGCTGAGTCCATAATTGGTGCTTGCCCAGAATACATGTTTATTTTCTACTTCAATTTTTTTGACCTGACCTGTAATCAGTCCGGTTTTTTCAGTAATTTTCCTGAGGATTTTGGAGTTACTAAAAAGAATGATGCCGTTAACGTTAGTAGCCCCGATATACAGATTATGACCGAATTTTTTAAGATCCGTAAAATAGTATCCCTTCAAAAATATTTTTTTCTTTTTAGAAACGGTATTTACTTTATAAAGATCTTTAAAATTTCCGGCAAGCAGGCTGTCCCTGGCATACGGGAGAGCTGTATACATCCTTTCTTTACTGAGTATTTCCGTATAGCTGCCTGTTTTGTAATTATACGCAATAAGTCCGTATGATGTGCATAATATGATAGATCCCGGGGTATAGGGCACAATATTTTTTAAAAGATAATCCTTTAAAAAATATTTTTTCCTGGTTACGATATCATACTGAAAAAGACTTCTTGTAAGCCCGAATATGACTGTATTTCCCTCAGAAAAGATAGATTTGTGCTCTATTTTAATATTTCTCTCAAAAACAAGATCTGTTATCTGTCCGTTGTGATAAATGCCACTCTTAGCTTCGTTATAGCCCAGAAAAATACCATGACTGTTTTTGGCAATGGCCTTTATGTTTGATGAATTATTTTTAATCGGGAAGTGAACATAATTTTTAAAAAACTGGTCAGCAATGAAAAAAATGCCATTATTCCGGGTAGAAAACCATGTATTGTTGTCTCTGTCCACCAAAATATCGTTGAGAATATAGTTTTCCATCATTCGGACAGGATCGGAAAGCCTGCTCTCATCCAGTAACGGCTGTTTAAAATAAAGAGCTCCGCCTTCTTCAGGACATAGCCAGAGCCGGTAGTTATTATCTATAACCAGCCGGTGAATATTTTCCTGTGCGGTATAGCTTTTGATTTTTTTGAAATACAATTTGTTATAGAGTTTATAAACTTCTATTGTTCTTTTGTTTCTGAAAACAAAAATGTCACCTTTCCTAAATATCACCGTGTTTTTCTTCATAGAAATATTGCAGCTTATTTTCTTTTTCGTCATGATATTATAAGCCTGAATATTTTCCCTTTTTCCCTGACGATGCAGATACAGCATCTTATCCGCGATGTTCAGGCCGAAAGCATAATAAGAATCTGTCTGGCTCTTGATTTCCAAAGGAATTGTGCTCACCTTTTCATTCCGGTACATGTAAATATTGTCCAGATTATAAGCAGAGTACAGATAAAGAGATTCACCGTCAAGATAATACCCGGGATTAACGGTGAACTGCATTTTCTGTAGTTCTCTGTTAAAATCCGAGTTGATAATCCTGCCATTTTTCAAATAGGCAAAATCATTCAGAAAAGGGGCAATAAAAATTTCCCCGTTGGATAAAGGAATGCATGACAGGGCTTCGATGTTCTTTAAACCCTGCTTATTGGTGAAATGCTTAAACTCCTTTCCATCAAACCGAAACAGTCCGTTATCACTTCCTATCCACAAAAAGCCGGTTTTATCCTGACTGATTGAGTAGGTATACGAATTGTTAAGGCCATCTCCATCATTATAATTGACCATTCCGGGGATCTGGGCAAAAAATAATGAGGATAACAAGATAAAAGAAAATAGATGAAAAAGTATAATTTTTTTCACTGGTTATTGAATAATGTGGTAAATATATAATTTGATTAATAATAATACAATCTTTAAGGTTAAATATTAAAAAAAACGAATCGAAAAAATTCGGATAATTTTGTACAATTTCGTACTTTTGTATGTTTGCTGAAATCATATATGTCACAAGAAATAAATCCAATCTACTCCGAAGATAATATCAGAACCCTCGACTGGCAGGAACACATCCGTCTGCGCCCAGGAATGTACATCGGGAAGCTCGGAGACGGTTCCTCTGCGGACGACGGTATTTACATTCTGCTTAAAGAAATTCTGGACAACTCTATTGATGAGTTCAGAATGAAATCAGGGAAAAGAATTGAAATAAAAGTGGACGACGGTAAAGTCAGTATCCGTGACTTTGGCCGTGGAATTCCGCTGGGAAAGGTCGTAGATGCCGTTTCCAAAATGAATACCGGTGGAAAGTATGACAGCAAAGCCTTCAAGAAATCTGTAGGATTGAACGGGGTTGGTACCAAAGCTGTTAATGCCCTTTCAGAATATTTCCGCGTAAGATCATTCCGTGAAGGAAAAATGAAAATGGCGGAATTTTCCAGAGGACTGATCACGGAAAACCATGAAGAAAAAGATACTTCAGACCGAAACGGAACGGAGATTTCCTTTGTTCCTGACGGAGAGATCTTCCTTCATTTCAAATACAGGAAAGAATATATAGAAAAGATGCTGCGCAACTATGCGTACCTGAATCCCGGACTGAAAATTATTTTCAACGGCGAGACCTATTATTCTGAAAACGGACTTAAAGATCTTTTGGAAGAGGAAATGGAAAACGAAATTCTGTATTCCATCATTCACCTGAAAGATACGGATATAGAGCTCGCCATTACGCATTCTGACAAATCACAGACTGAAACCTATTTTTCTTTCGTGAACGGGCAGAATACCACACAGGGAGGGACACATCTTAATGCCTTCCGGGAAGCATATGTAAAGACGATCCGTGAGTTTTTCAATAAAAACTTTGATGCTTCAGATATCAGAAAATCTATTATTGCAGCCATTTCTATCAACGTAGAAGAGCCTGTATTCGAATCCCAGACCAAAACGAAGCTGGGATCCAGTGATATGGGACCCAACGGACCTACTGTAAGGACTTTTATCATTGATTTTCTGAAAAGCAAACTCGATAATTTCCTGCATAGAAATCCGGAAATTGCCGAAGCGATCCAAAGAAAGATCCTTATCTCCGAAAGAGAAAGAAAGGAGCTTTCAGGAATTCAGAAGCTGGCAAGAGAAAGAGCCAAAAAAGTATCCCTTCACAATAAAAAACTTCGCGACTGCAGACAGCATTACAACGACCAGAAGAATGAAAGAAAAGGGGAGACCCAGATTTTCATTACCGAGGGAGATTCCGCATCCGGATCTATCACCAAATCCAGAGACGTGGAGACCCAGGCCGTATTTTCGCTGAAAGGGAAACCTTTGAACTGCTACGGACTGACGAAAAAAGTAGTATACGAAAATGAAGAGTTCAATCTTCTTCAGGCTGCATTGAATATAGAAGAAAGTCTCGAAGATCTGAGATACAACCAGGTAATTATATCTACTGATGCCGATGTGGATGGTATGCACATCCGTCTTCTGATGATCACGTTTTTCCTTCAGTTCTTCCCTGATCTGATTAAGAACGGACATCTTTATATTCTTCAGACCCCATTGTTCCGGGTGAGAAATAAAAAAGAGACAAGATACTGCTACACCGAAATGGAGAGAATAAAAGCGTTGAATGAGCTTGGGAAGAACCCTGAAATTACCCGATTCAAAGGACTCGGAGAAATTTCACCCGATGAGTTCAAACATTTTATCGGAAAAGATATCCGTCTGGAGCCTGTCGTGATAGGCAAAGACCAGACAATAGATCAGCTGCTTGAATTTTATATGGGTAAAAATACACCGGACAGGCAGGTGTTTATCCTTGAAAATCTTGTAGTAGAAGATCCGGATATTGATAAAAAAGAAATCCTGGATGAAATAGCAGGATAAAATTAAAAACCAATAAACACAAATATCGCAAATGAGACTCAGCAACCGCAACAAGGCTTCGGTTTACAATTTTGTACATACATTATTGATAATGATGGTCATATTTGGAATTGCAGCATTTTTGTTGAATGAGTACAGGTTTCATGCTGTAGGAAAAGAAAGTTATATTCTTGTTATTGTTCCAATCATACTGATGGTGGTTTTTCACCTGAACGGCAGACAAATATTTGAATATGACAGTGATGGAGAAGCCCTGAACTTTAAGAACAGGAATATCATTCCTTTTTTGGATAAACCTCTTCATGATGAATTTCCAAAATATAAACTGATAAAGTACGAGATCGTCAGTGTCTTTTTTGTTAAAAGGCTATACGTTACCATCTCAAGCAAGAACAGTGGTTCTACCATCCTCAAATATGAAATATCTTATTTGAGCGGAAAAGAAGTAAATGATTTAAAACTCTCTCTGAACAAAGTAGTAAAAACTAATAAAGAGAAAAACGATTAAAAACAGATGACGACAGAAGAAAACTCGCACGAAAGTGAGAGCTTGAAAAAAGTCTCAGGACTTTATAAAGACTGGTTTCTGGACTATGCTTCCTATGTAATTCTGGATAGAGCGATTCCTTCCGTTTATGATGGGCTAAAGCCTGTTCAGAGACGGATCATGCACTCTATGCGGGAACTGGAGGACGGCCGTTACAATAAAGTAGCCAATATCGTAGGAAATACCATGAAATATCACCCTCATGGAGATGCTTCCATTACGGATGCCATGGTGCAGATCGGCCAGAAAGAACTCCTGATAGATACCCAGGGAAACTGGGGAAATATCTATACCGGAGACTCAGCAGCAGCGGCAAGATACATCGAGGCCAGGCTGACACCTTTCGCACTGGAAGTGGTCTTTAATCCTAAAACTACGGAATGGGCCAAATCCTATGACGGCAGAAACAATGAGCCTATTGATCTTCCTGTAAAATTTCCACTGCTGCTTGCACAAGGGGTAGAAGGGATTGGTGTGGGACTTTCTACGAAAATTCTGCCCCATAATTTCAATGAGCTTATCAACGCATCGGTTGCTCATTTAAAAGGAAAGAAATTTGAACTGTTTCCTGACTTTATGACCGCCGGTTACCTTGATGTTTCCGAATACAATGACGGCCACAGGGGCGGTAAGGTAAGAGCCAGAGCCAGAATTACCCAAACTGATAAGCACACGCTGGTAATTTCAGAACTTCCTTTCTCAAAAAATACAGGCGATCTGATTGATTCTATTCTGAAGGCCAACGAAAAAGGAAAGATCAAGATCAAAAAGATTGAAGACAATACTTCTGATACGGTAGAGATCCTCGTTCATCTTCACAATGATGTGTCGCCGGACAAAACCATAGATGCACTCTATGCATTTACAGACTGCCAGGTAACAATTTCTCCGAATGCATGCGTGATTGTAGGGGATAAGCCAATGTTTATGAATGTGTCCGATATCCTGAAAATGAATACGGAACACACGGTTTCACTGCTTAAGAAAGAGCTTGAAATTGAGCTTCACGAGCTTCAGGAAAGCTGGCATTTCTCTTCACTGGAAAGGATCTTTATCGAGAACAGGATCTATCATGATATTGAAGAGGTAAAGACCTGGGAAGATGTTATTAAAACCATTGATATGGGATTGAAGCCTCATACCAAACATCTTTTAAGAGCGGTAACAGAAGAGGATATTTTAAAACTGACTGAGATCAGGATCAAAAGGATTTCAAGATTCGATTTAGATAAATTTAAAGAAAATATAGCCGCTCTTGAGGGCAAAATAGAACAGGTAAAACACCATCTGGCCAACCTGATTGCTTATGCTATTGAGTATTATTTAAATATTCAGAAAAAATACGGAAAAGACAAGCAGAGAAAAACAGAGCTTAGAATTTTTGATACTATTGATGCTACCAAAGTAGCAGTGGCCAACGAAAAGTTCTATGCCAATTTTGAGGAAGGATTTATCGGGACATCACTGAAAAAAGATCAGTATCTGTTCGACTGCTCGGATATTGATGATATCATCATCTTCAGAAAAGACGGAACCATGAAGGTGGTAAAGGTGGATGCCAAAACATTCGTAGGAAAAGATATCCTGCACGTCGCCATATGGAAGAAAAACGATAAAAGAACGGTTTACAATATGATCTACCGCGAAGGCAGAGACGGGCCGTATTATATGAAACGTTTTTCTGTAACGGCGGTGACCAGGAATACGGATTATCCGCTGGCTTCTGATAAAAAAGGTTCGGAAACCCTGTATTTCTCGGCCAATCCTAACGGGGAAGCGGAAACAGTGACCGTCCTTTTAAAACCGAATCCAAGGATCAGGAAAAATAAAATGGAAATTGATTTCTCCGATCTTGCCATCAAAGGAAGAGATTCAAAAGGAAATCTGGTCACCAAATATTCCGTGAAAAAGGTCGATATGAAAGAGGAAGGTGTTTCTACGCTGGCTCCCAGAAAAATCTGGTTTGATGATACCGTGAGAAGACTGAATGCCGATGCAAGGGGAACTCTTCTGGGGAGTTTTAAAGGAGACGACAAAATTCTGACGATCAACACCAATGGTGAAGTGAAGCTGGTGTCTTTCGACCTTGGAAACCGTTTCGATGATGAATATCTGGTGCTGGAAAAATGGAAGCCGCAACAGCCGGTAACCTGTATTTACTACGACGGAGAGAAGGAAATGTATTTTATCAAGAGATTTTTGCTGGAAAATACAGCCAATATACAGACTTTCATGCCTTCGGAACACCCGAAATCATTTATTGAAAATGTAATCGTAGCAGACGGTGCTTCGGCGGAAATTATTTTTGCTAAAGATAAAGGTAAAGACCGTGATCCGGAAACCATACCTATTGACGAGTTCATTGCCGTAAAAGGAATAAAGGCTATTGGAAACCAGTTCACAAAATTTAAAGTAAAAACAATCAATATCAGCATTCCTGAGCCTGTAGAAGAAGAACCTGAAGTTTATGAGGAACCGGAAACAGGAGACGGTATTGTAGATGATGACCGGACTATCATCGGGGATCTGTTTGAAAACGGGGAACCAGAAAATTAAGAATTAAAATTATGAATATTCTCATCTTATTTATTATAATTACGGCCATTATCAGTTTTGTTGCCTTCAATAATCCAGGTATCACTGAGAAATATAAATTCAGTGTAGGAGCCATTCTGGGTAGAAAAGAATACATCCGTCTGCTTTCATCAGGGTTTCTGCATGCTGACATTATGCATCTGGTGTTTAATATGATGACACTGTATTTCTTTGGTCCCATTGTTATCCAGACTTTCGGAAATCTCGGTTTCACGATTGTATATCTGGGTTCCATATTGCTGGGGAATTTCCTCTCGCTTTACATTTACCAGAAACAGCCGTGGTATTCTGCAGTAGGGGCAAGTGGAGGCGTTTCGGGAATATTATTCGCATCTATAGCTATGATTCCTGATATCGGTATCTATATCTTCTTTATTCCGATTCCGGTTAAAGGGTATATTTTCGGACTGCTGTATTTTGGATATTCTGTGTATATGATGATGAACCCAAGACAGCACGATAATATCGGACATGCTGCCCATCTTGGAGGCGCGTTTTTCGGATTGGTTTATGCAGTGGCTGTAGCTCCGGATGCTGCCATACACAATGCGCTGTATCTGGGTATCATGTCGCTTCCGCTGATCTATCTGGGCTACGAAATTTTCGTCAGGAAAAGAATAGGATAAAAGATTATCTTTAATCAAAATATCAAGACCAATGAACACATCAGAATTAAACCGCTTCATCGTTGTATTAATCTATGGTTCATTGGTCTTGCTTTCTTTACTGAAACTGTCCAATCCTTTAAGGGTGAACAGAAAGGCCAATTTTTGGTTTGGGATATTTCTTTTTTTATGGTCTAGTTTCTGGCTGGATGAGGTTCTTACTTTGGTGAACGATGCTCCGGTAGAGGTTCACTCCATCATTTCCGTCCAGATAATCCAGTTTCTGACGCCAATCATATTTTATTTCAGTGTGTTACTTTATACCAATCCTTCATTTAAATTTAAAGTTTCAGATCTGAAATATCTGATTCTGCCTGTCATCTTTTGGATCAATATTATAGTAAAGCGCTTTGGAGAATTCGAAAACGATGCTGTTTTTAATTTTGTTTTTATAGGATTAATTCTTTTTCAGACCTTATTTTATACCAGTCTTTCCTATTTCACTATCCGGAAGCACAAAAAAAGGATCCAGCAGTTTTCTGCGAATACGGAAGGTATCAATCTGAACTGGCTGGAATATATTACGGTTATTATTTTCATCATCAACATTGTCTACGTAGTTTATAATTTATTCTATGATTCCACTGCACTGAATTTTTTCATTAACGGCGCTTTTCTGTTGGTTATTTATTTTGTTGGATATTATTCTTTAAAACAGAAAGAAATTTATCCCCTGGAAGAAAAACAGCGCGAAGAGTTGATCTCCATTGATGAAGATCCGGAAACCGAAGAAGTAAAGAAAAAGCTGATCTCCGATGACGAACTGATAAAGATTAAAAACCAGCTGGAAGAAATTATGGACAAGCAAAAGCCTTATCTGGACAGTGAACTCAATCTGATCCGTCTTTCTGAGCTCCTGTCTATTTCCACCCATCATCTGTCCTATGTGATCAATACCGGATTTAAAAAGAACTTTTTCCAGTACGTGAATGAATACAGAATAGAATATGCGAAGAAACTTCTTAAAGATCCTCACAGCAAACTGTCAATTTTAGGAATTGTCTATGAATCCGGATTCAATTCCAAAACTTCTTTCAATACTACTTTTAAAAAACTGACCGATCAGACTCCTTCTGAGTATAAAAATGGTTCGGGTTTATAAGTTTTAACGTTCTGTTTTAATTAATTGATTTAAGATCAATATATTACGGTTGTTTTCTTTTAACTGAAAAATAGGTTCACTCAGATAACCCTGAACATTCAATGATACTTTTCAGGATAGCTTTGCATCATAAAATTGTTTTATGGATACCAAAGAATCATATGCTGTAGTAACGGGAGCGAGTCAGGGACTGGGAAAAGCATTTGCTGAAAATCTGGCCAGTAAGAATATCAATGTTATTCTGGTAAGTCTTCCGGGACAGCATTTAAAGGAATTGTCCCAGTGGCTTGAAGAGGCCTATCAGATCAAAGCGCATTATTATGAAACAGACCTTTCCGTGAATGAAAATGTTATGAAGCTTACCGAATGGCTGAACCGGTCTTTTGAAATTCATATCCTGATCAATAATGCAGGACTTGGAGGCACGAAGAAATTTGTAGATGCTTCGCCATCTTATATCAATACCATTTTACAGGTGAATGTAGCCGCTACCTCACTGATTACCCATCAGCTGCTGCCCAATCTGCTGAGACAGCCCAAAGCGTATATTCTGAATGTATCCAGCATGGCCGCTTTTTCTCCCATAGGCTTTAAAACAGTGTATCCTGCTTCCAAAACCTTTATCCATTCCTTCTCAAGAGGACTCCATGAAGAGCTGAAAGACACCAATGTTTTTGTAAGTGTGGTAAATCCGGGAGCAATGAAAACCAACGTTGATGTCTGTAAAAGAATTGAAAAACAAGGCATTTTAGGAAAGCTTACCCTCCTGGATCCGAATAAGGTAGCAGTGTATTGCATCAGGCAACTTTTCAGAAAAGATTCCGTTATTATGGTGAATCCCATAAGCTGGCTGATCATGAAGATCCTGCCGATATGGATCAAACTGCCTCTGATGACCAGTGCCATTAAAAAAGAGATTGAAGCATGAAAAAAGTTTTTGTGACCGGAGCCACAGGGCTTCTGGGTACCAATACCATCATTAAATTATTAAAATATGATTATTCTGTTACTGCTCTGGTGCGTAAGAAAAGCAGCTGGATGGGCGAAGAAAATGAAAATTTCAGACTCATAGAAGGAGATCTTTTTTCAGATATTTCAGAACATCTGCAGGAGGTGAATACGGTTATCCATATTGCGGCTGAAACCAGTCAGGACCTGCTGCATTATGAAGACTATAGAAAGACGAATTATGACGCTGTGGTTCATCTGTTTGCTCAAACAGAGGCCGCCGGAGCAGAAAAATTCCTGTTCGTAAGTACGGCCAACACTTTAGGCTATGGAAATTCTGCGGTCTTGGGAAATGAAGAAGCTCCGCAGCGATATCCATTTACCCGTTCATACTATGCTAAAAGCAAACTGGAAACTGAGAATTACCTTTTGCAGCAGAGCAGGAAAACAAAAGTGGTTATTGTGAATCCTACTTTCATGATCGGCGCTTATGACCGCAAGCCAAGCTCAGGGAAAATCATTTTTTGGACATGGAATAAGAAGTTTGTTTTCTATCCAAAAGGCGGAAAAAATTTTGTTCATGCTGAAGACGTGGCCGAAGGAATTATAAAAGCCGTTGAAAAAGGAAAGGACGGTGAGAAATACCTGTTGGCTAATGAAAATCTTACTTACAGAGAGTTTTTCAGAAAAGTGAATACCATAACAGAGCAGACTCCCGTTATGATCCCGTTACCCAACTCAGCGTTGGCTGTATTGGGAATAATAGGAGATATGATGAGAAAACTGAAGATAAAAACGAGTCTGAGCTCTCCAAATATGAAAGCCTTAATAATCAATAATTATTACTCGAACCGGAAATCTTCAGAGGAATTAGGGCTTCGGTATCAACCTGTTGATAAGGCAGTTGAAGATGCGATCCGCTTTTTTGAAAAGAAAAAAGAGGAAGTTGAAATTGAAAGACCGATATAAATAACTGGAATATATAAAGTCCTGTTTATCCATCTGCTTCATCAGATCAACTTGTTGATCACATCTTTGCATTCTTTAATAAACAGTAAGAATAGCAAAACTTTGCGTTAAAAATATTCCCACAGATTTGGGGTATAAGAGCAGATGTATATTTTTTGAAATAGTTGTCAGTTTCCCAGCCTTTCCAAAGCATTTTCAAGTGTTTCAGTAAAGTTAATATGCTTCGTTTTATTGCTTTCAAAAATAAAATCTCTGATGCTTTTACTTTGATACTTTTCAAAATCTCCTACGATGGCAAGTCCTATACGGTAATTAGAGAACTTTTGCAGTATATCTCCCGCCATTTTGGTTTTAAGATCAAAGAATTCAGGAGTGATATTGTTTTCGTAAATGATTACCTTATCAAAGCCCTGATAATAAACATTTCCGAGAAGATCCAACCCATCCTGAGCAGACTGAATGATCATTTCATCGGAAACAATTTCGGCTATTTTAATTTCGTTGACAGAGTGTGCGATGATTTCCATGATTCAATTTTTATTTCTTTCCCATAATAAAACGGTCATTTTCAGATAAATCTTTGATCAGTTGGATTTCAGAGAAATATCCGGTATATAATTCAAGTGTTTCGGGGCCAAGTTTCTGATTGATTTCCAAAAATAAAAAGCCCTTGTTTTTCAGATGTTGTTGAGCATCTTCTGCAATTTTACGGTAGAAGATCAAAGCGTCCTGAACAGGGGAGAAGAGCGCCATTTTTGGCTCAAATTCCTTAACTGAATCAGCAATTTCAGTGTCCTCTTCAATTCCTATATAGGGAGGATTGGAAATGATAATATCATAACTTTCTGTTAATTCAAAGTTCAGATAATCCGCATGAATGAAATTGATCTCCAGCTGATGATGTTCTGCATTTCGCTTAGCCGTTTCCAAAGCTTTTTCAGAAAAATCAATGGATGAAATTTCTGCTCCGGGAAAATATTTTTTTAAGACCAGTGGAATCACACCGCTTCCGGTTCCGATATCCAGAATCTTTAAACCGTGAACATTTAATTCTGAATTTTTGATGGTATGAATTGCTATTTCAAGCAGCTCCTCCGTTTCAGGACGCGGAATAAGGACATGCTTATCCACAAAAAATACCATTCCGTAAAATTCTGTTTCCCCAAGGATTTGCTGATATGGTCTTCCGGTTTTTAAGTCTGAAACAGCCTGGATAAGTTGTTTTTCATCATCAATAAGAAGTTCCTGGTCCGTCAGTCTTCTCTGATGAAACGAGTCAAAACCTGTAATTTTCTGTATAAAAACACTGCATAAAAAAGAAGTTTCCGAATCGTTATAAAGTTCGGAAAGCTCAGTTTTAAAATATTTTTTGAATGCTGATATTGTCATTTATCTTGTGAAAACCAGTTTAGTGTCTGTAGATTTTTCCTCATCGATCAGATAACCTTCATAATTGAATGCCTTCACGTCATTCACGGTCTTGGCATTGGTCTCCGCACAAAATCTTACCATAAGGCCTCTTGCATGCTTGGTATAGACAACGATGGTTTTCAGTTTTCCGTCTTTTAATTCATAGAAATCAAAATCAATGACTTTATGATTTAATTTTTTCCTGTCAATTACTTTTCCATATTCATTGCTGGCCAGGTGAAGAAGGATTT
This sequence comes from Chryseobacterium sp. NFX27, assembly GCF_049887855.1. Lineage (NCBI taxonomy): Bacteria > Pseudomonadati > Bacteroidota > Flavobacteriia > Flavobacteriales > Weeksellaceae > Chryseobacterium > Chryseobacterium sp. NFX27. The sequence goes on from NZ_JAGEKK010000002.1 coordinate 233,766, forward strand.
CACCTTTTTTCATCTCGGAGTTCAACTGTTTTGTCACCTTTTCTCTCCAGAATTCATATAAATTTTTGTATTGATCGAATTCAAAGTGTCGTCCCATTTCCAGCCTGTAGAGCATTACTTTATCAGAAGGCTTCAGCAGACCGTACAATCCGGAAAGCATCCTGTGGTTTTTCTGTAAATAATCAACAGCATTTTTATCCAGAGTTTTTGCATCCAGCCCTCTGTAAACCTCTCCTGTAAAAGCAAATAGAGCAGGAGCAGATTCTTTTGCCGTTGGCTTAGCTTTCCATTTCTGGTTTCTTTCCCAGTTCTCATCGGCCAGTTTAGGTGATATTTCCATGAGTTCCGAAAGGTATTTCGGAGATTTATGCTTCAGATAAGACTGGATGAATGCAGCTTCTTCGATGAATTTTGGAGTTGTTGATCTTAATAAGTCGGTTGAATTCTCAACGTTCATCAGTTTCGCTGGAGAAGTTATAATTTTCATAATGTTAGAATACAGATAAATGTTTAGTATCAATAAAATTCATGATCATCATAGAGACAAAGTCGTACATAAAATGAGAGATGATCAGGATCTTAATGTTTGAATATTTTTTATAAAATAAAGCAAAAACGGTTCCGATAAAAAAAGGGACTACGACCTGGGCTACCGTTCCGTATGTGCTGTGTAAAATTCCAAATAACGCAGCAGAAACTAAAATGCCGAGATATTGGTTATTGTATATTTTTTCAATTCTTGGCTGAATATATCCCCGCATTAGAAATTCTTCTACAACACCTGCGGTAAGGCAGATAAAGACAATCAGCCAATAATTGTTCTTAAAAAGTGATGAGATCTGTATCAGCTTTCTGCTTATATCTTCCTGGACAAAAACCTGGATAATAAGGTTAAGAAAGGCACTGCCTAAAGCACAGATCAGATATAAATTAATAAAAGTTTTAATATAAAATAATACAGGATATTTTTTCTCTTTCCATAGCAGAAAAGGCATTTTTTCTACGGAGAAATTATAAAGAAAGACCAAAGCAAGAACCACCCAAAGAGCAATCCTGGTATAAAAAAAATTGGTTGATGTAATTCCCTTTATTCCTGTAATAAAGTAAATAACCGGAAAGATATAAAGCATCACCGCAGCAAGAAGTACAAAGGTAAAAAGAATACCTACTGCATATTTACCGTACCAACTCATACTTCAAAAACGATCGCTTTAACTTTCAAATTAAATAATTCCTTTTCCCTGACGGATAATTTCAGGTTCTCCTGAGGTAAGATCCACAATAGTGGAAGCTACATTGTCACCATATCCGGAATCGATGACAATATCCACCAGATGATCATACTTTTCAGCGATCAGTTCCGGATCTGTAGAATATTCAATGATTTCGTCATCGTCCTTTATAGATGTTGAAGCAATTGGATGGCCCAGTTTTTCCACAATAAGCTGCGGAATCGGATGGTCAGGAACACGGATACCAATGGTTTTATGATTTTTATACGCCAAAGGAAGGCTCTTGTTGGCATCCAGAATAAAGGTAAACGGTCCGGGAAGGTGGCTTTTCAGAAACCTGAAGACTGAGGTGTCAATAGGTCTTGTAAAATCTGAAAGATGACTCAGGTCGTTGCAGATAATCGAGAACTGAGACTTTTCCAGCTTGATTTTTTTGAGTTGGGCCAGTTTTTCCATGGCTTTTATGTCAAAAATATTACATCCCAGAGCATAGATCGTATCGGAAGGATAGATAATCAGTCCGCCGTTTTGTAAGGTTTTAATAACCTCATTCACAAGATTTTCCTGAGGGTTGTCAGGGTAAATTTTCAGTATTTTTGCCATAAAACAAAGATACAAATAATAAAATAGTTTTCATAAAAGTCCTTTATTTAAAAGAAAAATTAGGATTTTCAAAAAATAGCCGTATCTTTGCACTCACAATATCGCGGGATGGAGCAGTAGGTAGCTCGTCGGGCTCATAACCCGAAGGTCATCGGTTCGAGTCCGGTTCCCGCTACTAAGAAAGTGCTTTCGGTAAGCACTCTAAAAATACACCGCGGGATGGAGCAGTAGGTAGCTCGTCGGGCTCATAACCCGAAGGTCATCGGTTCGAGTCCGGTTCCCGCTACTAAATTAAGTACTTTCGGTAAGTACTCTAAAAATATACCGCGGGATGGAGCAGTAGGTAGCTCGTCGGGCTCATAACCCGAAGGTCATCGGTTCGAGTCCGGTTCCCGCTACTAAGTTAAGTGCTTTCGGTAAGCACTCTAAAAATACACCGCGGGATGGAGCAGTAGGTAGCTCGTCGGGCTCATAACCCGAAGGTCATCGGTTCGAGTCCGGTTCCCGCTACTAGACAAAAGAAGCAATAAATTATTGCTTCTTTTTGCTTTATATCTTTAATACATGAAATCGGAATGATCTGCAAATTAACAGAGAAGGTTTCAATTAAATATTAAGCAGTTTCAAGATCAGATTTCAATCCAGAAAAGTAGTTTGGCTTTTTACTCGATCGGTCATCTTTTTAGTTTTTTCGTTTCCATATTCATCATTCCCATAGTTTAACGGGCTCTATTATTTCTTCTGATTTCCTGATAACAATAGCATAAATCTCAATCGTTCTGTTTTTATTATGTGTTTGAAGGAATAATTTGAAATTTTTAATTGAAGAGTCCGTCTCACAACTTGTGAAAACGGACTCTTTTTTCTTTGAATTTAAAACAATTAGCAAATATCATATGTAGAGTTCACCGCAAAGGCTAACTCTCTAATAAACGCTTGGCTTCCATCTGGGTTATCAGATTGGAAAAAAACTGTATTTGTTGTTCCACATGAATTAGTATAGGAAACTGACCATGTTTGAAACATTAAAGCTAATGCTTTTTTTTGTTCTTGGGTAAGTTCCTTAACCTCTGTTGTTTTCTCTTGTTGTACCTCAGGCTTTGCTTCATCTTTTGGATTTGCAAAAGTAAATGCTGAAAGGGCTAATGCGCCCACAAAAAGTAATTTTTTCATAGACAAAATATTTAAAATTAAAGTTTAATCAAGAAAAGTGTTCATTTTTTTTAATCGATCTGACATTGTTTTTGTTCTGTCATTTCCGTTAGAATCCACAACCTTTAAATTTCCGTTATACATTGATGGGTTCTCGGTGTAATTTTTTCTCGCCTCTAAAAACTGTTGTTTAGATTTTGTTTTCACATCATTCCCATAATTTAATGGTTCGATTGATTCATTGGATTTTTTAATATCTGTTGCGTAAATTTCTATTGTCTTATTTTTATTATAGACTTCAAGAACCAACCCAGAAAGATCTTTAAATCGAAATGGTCCATCGGGAATGGTAATATCATTTGTAAACCAGGCAAAATAAATATCACCAGTGTCGGTTGTTGCTTTAGCTAATCGGGATTTAAAACCTTTTATATCCTTTGTGTCGTTTAAGATTTCCCACTGCAACTTTGGCTCCTCATAAGTAAATATGTATTTACCAACTGGAAGGGACACAAATAAATTTTCTTTTGTTTTATACACGCTTCCAACTGATTTAGGATATTTAGGAATTGCACCTGCACTTGTACTTATCGTTTCTTTTGATGTTCCGTTATAAAATGCTTTAGCTTCTCTACTAAAATAAACTGATTCCACATTATTGCACAGTAAAGTTGAAGCATAAATATTTACCTTGTCTCTGTTAAGGCTGTCGGAAATCAGTTTGGTTTCATAGTTAACTTCAATGACAGCCTTATTATTTTGTGCTAAAATAAAACTTGGGATTAAGCAAAATGAATATAATATCTTTTTCATTTATCTATTTATTATAATGCAATGTACAATATAAAACTTATTCACAATTACGGGAACTCATGTTTTCTAAAACTTTTTTGTTATGTATAATTCAACAAAGGGAAATGAAATTTTTGAGTGAAATATTTTTTATTTTTATAGAAGCTCGAGAAAAATATTCATTCAAGAAAAATATTTTTACAAGAAAAATGAAAGATTTTATTGAAAACTGCATACTTATTTCAACGTCGGGATGATGAATGAAACAATTTCATCAAGGATACAAAACCTATTCTTTATTTTTCCATAGCTTATATTTCGCCTTCATGCAGTGTCCACATGGGCGGTACTTATTTTCTATTGCTTCTTTTTCAGATTTAAAAAAGACCCTGTTTTCCTGTTTCATCCTCTTACCGGAAGAGCAGTGGAGCATTCCGTAAATTTTTAGTCTACGGTTTCCCCCGAATTTAATTTCCCCGCTTCTGATCCGGCTTCTTAAAACATCGGGAGATAGTTCAGTATGCTGCTCCATTTGTTAACTGACGGCATCATGAAAAATAATTCCCAATGTACAACGGCTGCCTTCTTTTACTTCACTCACACCGTGCTTCATATTTACTCTGTAATATCCTTTAGCTCCTTTTTCAGGTTTAAAATTGGTGGTAAAAATCAAAGCATCACCTTTCTTAGGATGGAGGACAATAATTTTGGACTGTGCTCTGGGAATCTGTTGGGTAAGGACAAATTCTCCGCCAGTAAAATCTTTTTCGGGCTCATTTAACATCAAAACGAGTTGAATTGGAAAGTAAATATCTCCGTAAAGATCCTGATGTAAAGTATTAAAACCTCCCTTTCCATATTTTAAAATTAAAGGAGTTGCTTTCCGCTGGCCGTTGTCATGGCACTGCTGAAGTAATGCCGTATGCTCCAATGGGAAATCCATATCAATCCTAAGTACCTTAAACCAAGCATTGGCAACAGGAACCAGATGCGGATATATGCTTGTTCTTATTGTTTGAATCAAATCTGGCAACGGATAATTAAAGTATTTATACTCACCCAATCCAAAACGGTGGCGGGCCATAACAACCGTTTTGCGGTATAAGTCCACGTTGTCATAATCTGATTTTAATGCTTCGCATTCATTATCTGATAATAAACCGGGTATCACGGCATATCCTTTTTGATGCAGGGCTTCAGTGACGTCTTGCCAGTCTATATTTTCAATTCTCCGGATGATGTTCTTCATTATTTTACATTTTATAATGCAAATTTCTGAAGCTCATTGCTTTTATAAAATCCGGAACATGCTGTATTTTTTGACTGACTTAAAATCTATTGATCATCAGAAACGATCCAAAGCTGTTTTTAAAAAATCTACTGTTATTTCTAATTCCTTCTCATCCATTGAAGCAAAACCAAACCGGAAAGCATTCAGTTTTTCATCAGTGCGTAAAATTTTTAACTGTGGAATCTCTATTAAATGGCGTACTGGATACTCAGGTGACAATCTGATCCAGAAAGCCATTCCGCCAGATGGCAGAGCATAGGAAATATATGGACTTAATCTGTTTTTCAATAAACCGTCCAGAAAGTCTCTGCGTTGATGGTAGATCTTTTTTGCCTTTTTAAGATGCCGTTTAAGCTCACCTTCCCTGATCAGAAAAGCCACCGCATTTTGCATATAGCCGTCACCACCTACGTCAATGATTTTCCGTAATGCTGTGCATTGCTCAATAAAGTTTGTTGGAGCCACCATAAAACCGATTCTGAGAGAAGGATCCAGGATTTTGGAGAAAGATCCGATATAAATAATATTTCCATTATGGCCGCTTCCAGCCAGAGGAAGATACGGTGAAGAGTTATAATGGTAATCATAGTCATAATCGTCTTCAATAATTGCAAAAGAATAGGTAGCCGCCAGCTCCTGCAGTTTCATTCTCCTGGCAGCGCTGAGCGTGACTGTGGTAGGATAATGATGGTGGGGAATAACGTAAACCGCACTAATCTTTTTCTTTTTACAGATCAGTTCAACATCTTCGGTGTTAATGCCGTTCTCATCCACAGGTACTTCTATAAGCTTTGCACCGGTCTGCTCAAATGCAGCATTGGCAGCCGGATAATTGGGCGATCCTACAATGACATAGGTATCAGGTCCCAGAATAAGCTGTGCGGCAAGATAAATGCTCATCTGTGCACCATGAGTAATCAGTATGTTTTCTGAACTTATAGTAAGACCTCTTGTTTCGCAAAGGTAATGGGCCAGCTCTTCCCGAAGCCTTGAAGTGCCTTGTTCTGTCCCGATATTGGCATTTTTGATGGTGTGTCTTTTGGATGTGTACGAACGATAGGTTTTCAAAAGCTCATCAATTGGTGAAAGCCTTACATCAGGATGTCCGTCGTCAATAATGATTTCAGGAAGCAATCCAGATCGTGATTTTTCTATTTCTTCATCAATCCGTCTGAACGGAAGACTGAAGCTGTTTTCGTAAGAAGGGACTGCATCCGCTGCGTTCCATCGTTGAGGCTTCAGTAATGGGATATGGTCGGATACAGCAGTGTATTTTCTTGGAATGATCGTAATCCACCCCTGCGCATGTAATTCATCATAGGCTGCAATGACTGTTTTGCGATGTATTCCCAATGCTTTTGAAAGTTCCCGGGTTCCGGGAAGATGATAACGTGGTTTTAGCACACCGTTTCTTATGGCTGTAATAATAGAAACCGCGATCTGTCTGTAAACTGCAATTTTGTTTTCTTTATCAATGTTGATGATGTGTTCGAATGGAAGCATGCTGGACTATCAGTTGTTTAATATCTGGAGTACAAATGTAGTCCTATTTCAAAATACTTTTGCATTGTTAATTTTAAAATAATTAAAGAGATGAATTACACAATTAAGAAAGCAGGCCTTGAAGACCTGAACGAAACTGCAGAACTCTTCAACCTTTACCGCATTTTTTACCGTCAGGAATCTGATGTAGAAAAAGGGAAAATATTCCTTAAAGAAAGATTTCTGAATAATGAATCAGATATTTTTCTGGCATTTGCTGATGGAAAAGCCATAGGTTTTGTACAGCTCTATAAGTTGTTCCATTACACAAGACTGCAGAAACAATGGCTTTTAAGTGATCTTTTTGTACATCCGGATTACAGAGGAAAAGGAATTTCCGTAGGGCTTATAGACCGGAGTAAACAATGGTGTGAAGAAACGGATGCCTGTGGATTGATGCTTGAAACAGAAAAAAGCAATGATATCGGAAATGCCTTGTATCCGCGTTGTGGATTTGAGTATGACGGGCTTCACAATTATTATCACTGGTGGAAGTAGGGTATAGCAATCAGCAGATGAACATACATCATCAGATCATGCCATCAATTATACTGTTATCTCAAAGTAGTATTACTTCTACAAAGTGCTTTATTTAATTCTACAGTATATTTTTTACCGGAATAGATCTGAAGCTTACTTTTGTATTGCTCTTACTGATCAGGAAACTGGAGTCAGAGTTTATTTATGTTAAAGATCTCCGCCTCATTTTTCTACTTTTTCTGAATGTTTTTATGAATAGTGCATAACATTCCGGCGGAGACTTTTTCATAACACACCTGATTTTTCATCAGAATATAATAATGATTAATGTATTGTATATATTCTAACTAAAAAGAGAACCGCATTTGCAGTTCTCTTTTTTATGTAAGTTTGAGCAATCTGATGATGTTTCTGGGCCGGGAAATTGTAATGTATGTATTTAAAACAAAAATCCTGCTTTAAAAAGCAGGATTTCTTATTGTTTAGATTAATATTTTATTGAGCCAATTGACCGTAAGGCGTAAGCTTGTTATCCTCAGACATGGTCTGTTCCAAAAACTCTTTTTTCTGCCCACTTTTCATTCTTCCTGCCGCATCACTGGCACTGAAATAAGCTTCACTTAATTTTGTACTGATTTCTGCCGGCTTGAAATCAAATTTTGTATCCCCTTCCACACCAAGGTATCCGTTCTTTCTTGTAAGGTTTGAGATATAATTGTTGTAGTTGATGAATGTATTTCTTAGGTACTGCGTATGATATTCCATACATTTTTTAGCTTTCTTGGAAGAATTGTTAAGGATACAGTTCTTCATATTATTTCTGTACAGGAACCATTCAGATTCCAGAATACCATATTCTTTTCCTAAAGCAGTCTTTCCGTTGGCAACGATATTGTTGTCACCTTCCTTATCAGCGATAGCCTGAAGGTGCTTGATTACCAATGGAACAGTGTTTTCGATCTTCGTTTTCGTTTCCTTTAAGATACTGAGGTCTGCAGCCGGAGAATTTTTCTTTTGAGCTGTAGTCACATTAAAAATAAGCAGTAATAGTACAATCAATAAGTTATATCTTTTCATGAGAAATTTTTAAAGCACTAAAATAAATATATTTTCTCACTTTAAACAAATTCATTTTAATTTTATTTAATAAAAATTAACAAGTTTTAAGAATTTATGGCTTTATGCTGACTTTTTATGTAGATTAAACAGGCAATAAAAGAGGTATATTAAAAATTTAACATATTTTAATATAATTTATTACATTGATTATCAGTTGATTATATTAATTGATCTTTTATCACTAAAAAAATAGTTGTTTGATTCGATTTTATTTCTACATTTGTATAACTAATTTCTTAGTGATATAGAATTTTATCAAATGATATATCATTTTAATGATAATGAACAGGATATGAAAATTCAGAATTTAACAAAAGCAGAAGAACAGGTGATGCAGTATTTATGGAAACTCGAGAAAGGTTTTCTGAAAGATATTCTGGACCTTTTTCCGGAACCAAAACCCCATACCAATACCGTTTCTACCATTTTAAAAGTATTAAAGGACAAAGAATTTGTAGACTATCATGTATATGGAAGGCAGCATGAATATTTCCCGTTGATTACCAAAGAACAGTATTCCGGGAAAACCATGAAAAGTCTTGTAAAAAATTATTTCAAAGGTTCTTATAAAAGTGCCGTTTCTTTCCTGGTAGAAAAGAATGAAATGACCGTGGAAGACCTCGAAATGCTTCTGAACGAACTCAAAAAGAAAAACTAACTGATCATGGAAACTGTGTTTTTATACTTGGGAAAAGTAATTGTATGCTCCGGTGTAATGTTTTTATATTATCAGTTGTCTTTAAAAGACAAGACATTTCATCATTATAACAGATTTTATCTCCTGTTTGCAATGGTCGTATCCCTGCTGTTGCCCCTGATCAGGGTAGATGATTTTACAATAGAAGTAAATAGTGATATGTATTTGCTCCTAGATAAGATACAGAATTTTAATACAGAAAAAAACATAGACAATGGCCACATTTATTTTAGAATTATTTTTTCAGCTTTGGGACTGGTTTCTCTCTATTTTATAGGGAAGCTGATTTTTGGGATCCTCAAGATCCAGAAGCTTAAAAAGCAGTTTCAAAAAGAAAGTTTTGACGGGATCAACTTTTACCGTACAGACCTGACAGAAGCACCGTTTTCATATTTTAAAAATCTTTTCTGGAAAAACACCATCACATTGAATTCTGATGTGGGAGAACAGATTTTAAAACATGAGATGGTTCATATTGAACAGAAACATTCATTCGATAAGATCTTTATTGAGATCATTACCTCTGTTTTCTGGTTCAATCCGTTTTTTCATATCATTAAAAAAGAGATCAGTCTGATCCACGAATACCTGGCCGATAAAAAGGCCGTAAAACAATCGGATACCAAAGCATTTGCGCAGATGCTTTTAGTAAGCCACTTTTCCGGAACACAGTTGCCTGCTGCCAGTCCGTTTCTCAGTTCAAATCTAAAAAAACGACTCAAAATGTTACAAAAACCAAAAACCAAATTCGGATATGCGCGGAGAATTTTTGCATTACCGGTTTTATTTTCAGTAGCTTTCGCCTATATGGTGAATGCCAAGAACAAAGAAATTAAAGAAACCAATACAGCGATTAAAGAAGCCGTTTCTCAGATCAAAAGAGATACCATAACCCCTAAGGAAACTGAAAAAAGAGAAATCATAAGCCCAAAATTCTTCAAAGAATCTTACAGTGAGAAAGAAATAGCAGAACTTGGAAAGAAAATAGAAGAGAAAAGTAAAGCTTTAAAATCCCTGAAGCCGGAAAGCAAAGAATTTCAGCAGAAAGTGGATGAAATCAGTGAGCTTTCAGGTGAAATAGGAAGAATTACCAATTCTGATGATTTTAAAATGGCTTTTACCATTCCCCATGCAGAAGCAAAAAGAATAAATGATTTCTTCAAATCTGATGAGTGGAAAAACAAGACTAAAGCCCTTGAGGAACTTGACGTGGAAATGCCGGATCTTTCAAATTTAGATATAGACTTCCCGGACGTTCCGGAACCTCCTGCAGCTCCCAATGCTCCGAGGGTAAGGGTAATGAAATTTAACAATATTCAAAATTGGGATTCAGGAGATTCGAAAGTATCAAGAAAAGCAATCAGAGAAAGGAAAGCAGCCAGTAAGAGAGCAGAAAAGGCGAGCATCGAAGCCATGAAATTAAGCGAAAAGGCCAGAGAAATGGGAGAGAAAGCCAGAATTGAAGCCATGAAAGCAGGAGATTTCGGAAGAATACACGGCGAAGCCGCAAGAATAGCAGGTGAGCAGGCCAGAATAGCCGGTGAAAGAGCTAGGCTTGAAGGAGAAAAAGCAAGAAAAGCAGGTGAAAAAGCCAGACTGGATGCCTTAAAGGGAGCTAAAGGAAATGTTTATTTTTACAAAAGTACCAATACTGTTCAACCGGGTTCACTAAACAGAACCATGGAGCTGCAAGCAGATTATATTAAGAAAGATGCCAACGGAATGATTGCGATGAATGGCGTGAAAAAGTTCAAAGTGAATGGCTGGGACGATACTAAGATTTTCCTGGATGGAAGAGAAATAACCAAAAGTGAAATGGATGCAGTAAAACCCGAAAATATCGCAAGCATTACCATTAACAAAGAAAATGGAGCGAATATCAGACGTGGCGAAATAAGAATTCAGACAAAAAAATAAGTATCATTAAGCTTTGTCAATGTTATTGGCAGAGCTTTTTTATTATTAAATTCAAATTATGATGAAAACTAAAATTTTATTTTTTTTGCTTCTGGGCATACTATCCCAAGCCCAGACCAACAGGTTTTTTTATGAATATAAATTCATTCCCGATTCCAATAATAAAGAAGACGTGAAAAAGGAAATGATGCTTTTGGATATCAATAAAACCGGATCATCCTATTACAGCCACGATAAATTTGTTTCAGATTCCACTTCCGCGGCAGAGGTGCAGAAACAGATAAATTCAGGCAGTGGCAATATCAGTATCAACAGAAGAGAAAAACCCGGTCAGGTATCTTATAAAGTGACAAAAAGCTACCCCGATTTCAAAACTTATCTTTTCACAACGATAAGTACAGACAAATATAAAGTAGTGGAAGATAAAAGGCCTGAATGGAAAATTCTTCCTGAAAAACAGAAAATAGGGGAGTACAACGCCCAGAAAGCTGTTACAAGCTATGGCGGAAGAGAATGGACTGCCTGGTTTTCGGCAGATATTCCTTTTCAGGACGGACCCTATAAATTCTATGGCCTTCCGGGGCTTATCGTAAAGATGGAGGATGCAACAGGCTCACATATCATGACACTGGTAGGAAATAAAACGATACAGAATCCTTCAGAGGAAAAAGACGCACAACTTCCGGATAATATCAGAATAATGGGAATGGGCGGAAAAGAACTTGAAATCACAAAAGACCAGTATAAAAAAGTATGGAAAGCCTACGTAAATGATCCAACTAAAAATATGAGAGAAATGTTGATGAGAAATGGAGGCGATTCAAATACAAAAGTAGCCTTTAAAATGAAAACTCCAGACGGAAAAGAGCTGTCAGACCCCAACCAGGTCTTCAAGGAAATGGAAAAAAGAACCAAAGAATCGCTTCAGAAAAATAACAACCCGATCGAACCTGATCTGGTGAAGTAATCTGCATAATTTTTTAATAGAGAACAGAATGGTTATTAATGACTATTCTGTTTTTTTGTTATTGTCCGTATCTTTAATAAACCTTAAACCTTAAACCTTAAACCTTGAATCTAAATATTATGACAGAAAAGGAAAAATGCGAGGCCGGACTTCTGTACAATGCCAACTATGATGAGCAGCTGATCGGTGAACGTATGGCATGCAAAGATCTGTGCCTGGAGTACAATCAGCTGAAAAATTCGGATACGCAGAACAGAAACGGATTGATTAAAAGAATTCTCGGAAGCACAAAAGAAAATATTTGTATCGAACCTAATTTCTGGTGCGATTACGGCTACAATATTGAAGTGGGAGAGAATTTTTATGCCAATCATAATCTCACTGTTTTAGACTGTGCAAAAGTGAAATTCGGGGACAATGTTTTTATCGGTCCGAATTGCAGTTTTTATACCGCAGGCCATCCGCTGGATGCAAAACAGCGAAATGAAGGGCTGGAATATGCCCATCCGATCACAGTAGGAGATAATGTATGGCTGGGAGGTAATGTAGTGGTTCTGCCCGGGGTTTCTATCGGGAATAATACGGTGATAGGAGCGGGAAGTGTTGTTACTAAAGATATTCCTGATCATGTTGTCGCTGTGGGAAATCCATGTAAGATTATTAAAAATATCGATTAAACTGGGAAGACGAATTGCATCCGTTACAATAAAAAAATCCCGAAACGAAAAAGTTCCGGGATTGTATATCTGAATAGCTTTTCAATAATTAAGCTAATTTCTGAGAATCTGCTACAAACTGAGCCAATCCGCTGTCTGTTAAAGGATGCTTCAACAAGCTCAAGATCGGAGGAAGTGGAGAGGTGATCACATCTGCCCCGATTTTAGCACAGTCGATGATGTGCATAGAGTGACGGATAGATGCTGCCAGAATCTCAGTCTCATACATATAGTTATCAAAAATTAATCTGATTTCCTGGATAAGGTTTAATCCGTCAGTTGAAATATCATCTAATCTTCCCAAGAAAGGAGAAACATAAGTAGCTCCTGCTTTAGCGGCTAAAAGAGCCTGTCCTGCAGAGAAAATAAGCGTACAGTTTGTTTTGATCCCTTTATCGGAAAAATATTTTAAAGCTTTGATTCCGTCTTTGATCATCGGGATCTTTACCACGATATTCGGGTGAATGGCGGCCAATTCATCACCTTCCTTAATCATTTCTTCATATGTAGTGGAAAGTACTTCAGCAGAAATATCTCCGTCTACAAGTTCACAGATCGTTTTGTAGTGATTTTTGATCGCTTCGTTCCCCTGGATTCCTTCTTTTGCCATTAATGAAGGATTGGTAGTTACCCCATCTAAAATTCCAAGGTCTCTTGCTTCTTTGATCTGCTCTAAATTGGCTGTGTCAATAAAAAATTTCATTTCGTTCGATAGATTTATTCCTGCAAAGATAATGATTCCCTTTGTGAGTGGAAAATTTTAATTTTGGTAGAAGTTAGAAGTTAGAAGTTAGAAGTTAGAAGTTAGAAGTTACCCGAATCTCACAACCTCGCATCAAATAACTCATTCACTATAAAATATTATCTTTGTTAAACATGAAAAACAGCAGTTTTACAGCCGTACTTGAAATTATCGGTATCAATCCTTTTGTTTTTGTTCCTGAAGAGATCTTAACTGAAATTTTCAAGGCCGCAGGGAAGGATAAAAGCCCTGTTCCCGTAAAAGGAACGGTAAACGGTAAAGAATTCAGACAGAACCTGATGAAATATTTAGGGGAATGGAGACTGTATGTAAATCTTTTAATGCTAAAAAATTCTCCCAAAAGAATAGGAGAAATGATTGAAGTTTTTATTGAATTTGATGATTCAGACCGGACAATTTCTATTCATCCCAAACTGGATGCAGCTATTAAAGGAAGTGCTGTAGCCACCCGCAATTTTGAAAACCTGATCCCGTCCAGGAAACATGAACTGATCCGGTATATCAACAATCTGAAAACTGATGCCAGCATCGATAGGAATATCGAAAAGATCATCCGGCATCTCCATGGAGAAACGGATTTCTTCGGTAAGAAAATTGATTAAAATAAGTTGTTGAGAATTAAAGCCGATAGGGAAAAATAAAATCCGGAAAATATTTTCCGGATTTATTTTTTATGAATTTAAAGCTTTGCTAAGTTTTAGAGCGTCCTGATTGGTAGGATCATATTCTAGAGATTTAGCAATATGTTCTTTTGCTTTGTTAGGGTCACTTTTCTGTTCTGTAAAGGCAAGATAAAAATAAGCATACGCCAGATTTTTCTTATTTTGCTCTACTTCTGCAGGTTTTACAGTGGCAATATACTTTTCATAAGCAATTTTGGCATTGGCATCATCTTTAGCAGACTGATAGGCATAGGCCTGGCTGTAATAAGACGGAGCCCAGTCCGGTAGTAAAACAGATATTTTTTTCCATGTTTCAACCGCATTTGTCCAGTCTGAAGCTTCCTGATAAGCTGTCGCTAGCTTTGAAAGTGCTTCCGTATCTTTTGGGTTGGCTTCAATCTGCTTCTTAAGACCGTCAATAGTTGAATTGCTTCCTGCCTGCGCTGTAGCAGCCGTATTTGTTGTATTATTTGCACTGTCCACTTTAGTAGTCTGTGCATTGACAAGGCTTGCAGTTCCGGCAAGTATTAACCCTAAAAACAAATTTTTGATATTAATTTTACTCATTTTCATAATCTTACATTTTTTAAAACTGAATTCTAAAATTCAATAATAATTCCACAAAAAATTAAATTTTAGAGCCTTTAAGTTTTTTTAGAGAATATTAACGGATAAACTATTTTTTTTAGCTTAATTTTTGATTCGTCAGGGATTGAGTTTATCTTTGTAATTGAACCGTTTTTAATAATCACTATAATTTCCCAGTATGAATATCATATTAGCGTCTACTTCCACAATTTTCGGAGGAGAATATTTAGAATACTTAAGAGAAGAATTAATTGAACTATATAAAGGAGTTGATGAAATCATCTTCATTCCTTTTGCCAGGCCCGGCGGAATTTCCCATGACGATTATACAGCAAAGGCACGTTCTTTCTTTGAAACCATCAACATTAAAGTAAAAGGTCTTCACGAATTTGAAAATAAAACAGAAGCTTTACATCATGCACAGGGATATTTTACAGGGGGAGGGAACACTTTTTTACTGGTAAAAACACTGCATGAGGAAGGCCTGATGTCTGTTCTGAAGAAAAATGTTGAAAGCGGAAAAGCCTATCTGGGATGCAGTGCCGGAAGCAATATCGGAGGTCAGAATATGAAAACCACGAATGATATGCCTATTGTTTATCCGCCAAGTTTCGACTGTATGGGACTTGTTCCGTTCAATCTCAATCCACATTATCTGGACCCAAACCCTGATTTAAAGCATAACGGAGAAACAAGGGAAACCAGGATCAGAGAATTCCTGACGCAGAATGACACGAAAGTAATCGGGCTTCGTGAAGGAAACTGGATCCGGAGAACTGGAGATAAAATCACAGTAGAAGGCAGCGAAATGACAAGAATCTTTGAGAAAGATAAAGAACCTTATGAAATAGAGGCGGGAAGTATACTTTAAGCTGTCAAAAACAAGCTCTTATTTTTATTATATTTGATCAGGAATTGAATAATGGACGCTTCGTGAATTATATTCCGGGAAGCGTGACTATAAAGTTTAGATTTATAAAAGCCTTGCAATGAAAAAAACACTTGCAGTTCTTATACTGTCGGTTCAGGTACTGTCTGCCCAGAATATTGCGCAGAAACTGGATAAAGCCACCAAAGATCTTATGGAATCTTCGGGAGCTGTTTCGTCCGGCTTATCATTTTATGTTACCGATGAAAACGGAACATTTATTTACGAATATCAGGGTAATAAAGGCCTGTCAACAGCTTCTACGCAGAAAATTTTCACTGCAGGAGCTGCTCTTGAAACATTGGGGGAAAATTACACCTATAAAACAACAGCAGGTTATTCCGGAAGTTTGTCTGCCGGGATTGTGAACGGAGATTTCATTATCAGTTCAAACGGTGACCCCACTTTAGGAAGCTGGAGGTATGAAGCTTACAAACCTGAAAATTTTAAAAAGAAACTCATTGATGCTCTTAAAAGCTCAGGAATCACAAAGATCTCGGGCAATCTGATAATTGATGATTCCTATTTTGACCATCAGACGATTCCGGGAGGTTGGCCCTGGGATGATCTCGGCAACTATTACGGTGCAGGAATCTGGGGAACCAACTGGAGAGAAAATCAGTTTGATATCAATATTAACGGGACAGAGTTTAAAGGCTTTTCCTATCCGCTTGAAAATGTAAAATGGCTGAATGACCTGAAGACAGGCGGAAGTTCTGATCAGAGTCTGATTTTTACTGCACCACATTCTGAGGTAGCATTAATCAACGGTACACTGCCAGCTGGAAAAACAGTTACGGTTTCCGGTGCTGTTCCCAATCCGCCAATGCAGCTGGGAGCAGAAGTACAGCAATGGCTTAAAGAGTCAGGCATTGAACTCTCCGGAAAAATAACCACCAGCTCACAGCTCGAACTGGAAGGAAAAGTGATGCCGGGAGCTCCCAAAAATATAATTTCCAGCTATGAGTCTCCAACTTTAGATAAAATAGTCTATTGGTTTCTTCGGAAAAGTGTCAACCTTTATGGGGAAGCTTTAATTAAAACTTTAGGAAAAGAAAAGAAAGGGAATTCCAGCTTTAAGAACGGAGTTGCCTACTTAAAAGACTTCTGGAAATCTAAAGGAATCAACCCGAATATGATCAATTTTGCTGATGGAAGCGGACTTTCGCCGCAAAATTATGTTGCTGCCAAAGCTGAAGTTCAGGCTTTGCTGTATGCAAAGAAACAGCCTTGGTTTGATGTTTATTACGACGGTTTCCCGGTTCAGGACGGAATAAAGATGAAAAGCGGAACAATGAGGGATACCAAATCTTTTGCAGGATATCATACAGCAAAAGACGGTAAAAAATATGTATTTTCAATCATCATTAATAACTATCAGGGAAGCGGAAGTACAGAACTGCAGAAAATTCTGAATGTCTTAAAATAAAAAACAGCTTGAGGAAATCCATACTTACCAGACTGAATAACTGGATTATATTTTTACTGATGACTTTAGTAGTTGTCACTATTGTGGTGGCCTCAACGATTCTTATTAACTTTCTCAGGAAAGAGGAAATCAAGCGCGTAGATATTCTGGTAAGTGCGCTGAAATTTCAGCAGGAAGTAACTCCCAGCCTGGAAGTTCAGGAACTGATTCTCAAAATATACAGTTCTAACAACACGATTCCAATGATTGTGCTGGATAGGGATGACCGGCCTATGGTTCATAAGAATATTCCGCAGGAAATAGAAAACGACCCTGTTCAGATCACTCTTCTGGCTAAAAAAATGGCGAAAAGCTATCCGCCTATTGAAATAAAAATACCTGATGGAAATAATCAGTTTGTTTATTATGATAACTCAAGGTTACTTAATGATTTGAGATATTCTCCTTTTATATTGGGCTTTTTTATTCTGTGCTATTTTCTGTTTTCATTCTGGTTTCTGCGAACAATTAAAAAAACGGATGAAGGTTATCTCTGGGCCGGGCTGGCCAAAGAAACGGCCCATCAGATCGGAACTCCTCTGTCGTCCATGATCGGCTGGATGGAAATTATGAAGCTGGATAATCCGGAGTCCGAAGGCATTTACGAGATCGAGAAAGATATTGAAAGGCTGAGGACTATTTCCGAGCGTTTTTCTAAAATAGGATCCGTTCCGGAACTCAATGACATGAATTTCAATGAGACCATTGTAGAGAATTACAATTACCTGAAAACAAGAATCTCCAAGAAAATAAATTTCAGTCTCCATCTTCCAACATATACTATTCTTGTTCCCCACAACAAAATCCTGATGAGCTGGGTCATTGAAAACCTGGTAAAAAATGCTGTAGATGCCATGAAAGGAGAAGGTACATTGGATATGTACATTTTTGAGAGAAATAAAAATATCCTGATCGAAGTGAAAGATTCCGGAAGCGGAATGACAAAACAGCAGGCAAGAAATGCTTTTAAACCAGGTTATTCAACTAAGAAAAGAGGTTGGGGACTGGGGCTTTCACTGGCTAGAAGGGTTATTCACGAATATCATAACGGAGATATTAAAATTTCCCAAACTGAAGTAGGAAAGGGCACTACATTCAGAATAACAATAAGGAAAGCGTAAATCACAAGCTTTATTGCCGAAATAAGCCAGTTCCAAACCAGTCTTTATTAATTCCTTTTATGTTCGAATTTTCAAATTTATTCTATTTCCAAAAAAGAATTAGAACGGATTTTCAGTGTTTTTATAGTATAAAAAAAAGTTAAACCCCTTTTGATGTGAGCCGGTTTCAGTAAATAATAAATAGATTTGCACTTCTTCCGGATACAAATTGATTCCAATTATTCCACTCCAATCTATATTTTTGATTAACAATTAAATACTATAAAAAATTATGAAGAAAAGTGTTAAGGCTTTTACGGCGTTGTTTTTATTCCTGGCTAATTTTTTTTATGCACAGGTACGCGATTTTGTTATTGAACCGCCTTTAAATTCAAAACTCTATCTGTATAAAACATTTGGGGTTTTTGGAGGTAAAGAATACTCAACCAACGCACTTTATCTGATCACGAAAAAAGGAGTTGTCCTGTTTGATGTTCCGTGGCAGAAAACCCAGTATCAAAGCCTTATGGATACCATAAAAAAGCGCCATAACTTACCGGTAATTGCTGTATTTGCAACGCATTCACATGCTGACAGGGCCGGAGATCTGAGCTTTTACAATAATAAAGGAATCAAAACTTATGCTACTGCTAAAACCAACGAATTATTGAAAAAAGAAGGCAAAGCAACTTCAAATAATTTAATAAAAACCGGAAAGAAATATAAAATAGGAGGAGAAGAATTTATTGTAGATTTCCTGGGTGAAGGCCACACGGCAGATAATGTAGTGGTATGGTTTCCAAAATATAATGTTCTGGATGGCGGCTGCCTGGTGAAAAGCAGTTCTGCTGTTGATCTTGGCTATACCGGAGAAGCCAATATACAGCAATGGCCGTTGACGATGAAAAACCTGCAGGCTAAATATCCTTCCAGTGCCAAGGTCATTCCCGGCCACGATGAATGGAAAGGCAATGATCATGTAAAACATACTCTTGAACTTTTGCATAAGCAAAGTACTCCATAAAGAATACAGAAAAAGCGGGAAATTTTCCCGCTTTTTTATGATCTGTTGTTTAAATTTTCTATTACTTTTTTCCGGTCAGCCACTGATTCTGCAGTTTCTGTTCTGCCGGGGTAGGATTTGCTTTGTACTGCAATGTTTCTATGGTCATTTTGTCTAAAATAGCTTTCCCTTTAAGATCTATCTTGTCGGTTTTGCCGCCGTTTTTTCTGAGAATAGTAACAGTAACATCCTGTCCTTCCTTGATTGTTTTGGTATATCCTATAAATTCCTGCATTTTCTGAATATCGATTGTTTTTCCATCCAGCGCAACAATTTCGTCAGTGATCTTAAATCCTACACTCTTAGCAAAAGGTGATAATGCAGAGCTTTCGTCAAATACAAAAGTATTATTTTTGTCATTATAGCCTGTTTGGTTGGGATCTTTGATGAACCAGAAAAGCGGAGGTGTATCCTGCTTTTTGGCTTCTACGCCTACCATATTCAGATATTCGGCATAAGGTGTCGGCTGGTTTCCTGCGATATATTTATTGTAAAAATCCTTTACCTGCGGGTAGCCGGTTACTGTTACCAATTCATCAATCAACTTGTCATCCTTGAACGGTTTGTTCTCTCCGAATCTCTGAGACAGCTTTCTGATCATATCACGATAACCCATTTCTCCGTTAGATAGTTTTCTCAGTTCAATATCCAGACACATAGTCAGCAATGTTCCTTTTTCATAAACATTTCTGTACTGATCTTTATATTCATCTTTCAGAACATTTTTACTCATGACTGTAAACGGCATCGTATCGTCATAATTCTTTGAATTGGTAATCTTCTCATTGATTCTCTGAAGAAACTCATTCTTATTGATCAGTCCTTCCTGAATCTGGAAAAGATTGGCAAAATATTCCGTACCTCCTTCATACATCCATAAATGCTGCGACATTTTAGGATCTGCATAATCGAAATAATGAATCTCTTCAGAATGTGTTTTCAAAGGATTAACAGTATGGAAAAATTCATGGGAAACAACATCTGTAATTGTTTTGTCGATTGCTTCTTTAGGCATCATTTCAGGAAGTACAACACTGGTTGACTCGTGATGTTCCAATGCCCCGAAACCTTTAATCTGCGGTCCCTCGCCTCCCGAAAGGTAAAGCATGATCGCATATTTTTTATTGGTATTCATGTCTCCCAGGAATTTCTTCTGAGCCAGTACCATTTTTTCAAGATTGTCTTTAAAGTCTGCAGCCTTATATTTTCCGGTAGGAGAATAAACACCCAGCACCAGATCCATTCCTCCTGCATTGAAGGTAATATAATCCGGCTTCGTATACATGAGCGGAGAATCCGTCACTTTAGCATAATTGGCCAGTGTAAACGTATCTGTAGCATCAGATTTATCCTGATCCACCAGAGCTGTTGTTCCATAGAAGCCCGCAGGTTTCTGAACGATAAGCTGATACGGAACATCCTGCATATTGTCGATATACCCAATAAAGCCATGGGTGTTGATCATATATATTTTTCCTTCCTCGATATCGGTTCCTGACGGAGAAAACACAGCTTTATGCTTTGAATTGTCCATTTCATCATCAAAACTGTCATTCACCAGGTAGGTTACTTTGCTTAATGCCTTCGCATTTTTTAAAGAATACGTATTGTCATTAACTTTAGTATAGGTCAATTCTTTTCCTTTGTTATCATAAAATTTGATCCCTTCCACAAATCTCCCGTAATCATCTACAGAGTATGTACCGGGAACGGTTTTGGGGAAATGAAACTTGATATCTCCGGATTTCATTTTCGGAAATTCCATAGTAACGGCTACCTTGTCGTCTTTTACATTCACAAGATCAATCGTTGTTTTTATAGACTGGGCATTAGCCAAAAAAGCGGCGAAAAGGCCTAGGCTGATTGCTGTTTTTCTCATTAGGTTTAAATTTTATAGTTAAATAGTAGTTTATTTGATCATTTTGTTACGGAATACAATATTAAACTTTTCTTAAAGTTTTAAAAGAACTTTACTTATTTTGAAAATTTGCAGGAAACTTCCAGAGCTGAAATAAAAAAAGGCAAACCCGTACTGTAACGATTTTGCCTTTTGTTCTTTGTTTTATTTACTGAACCTGATTATAATTGATATAATAGTTCTTGTTAAATTCTACCGGTGTAGCCTTTTTAAGTTTTACCGTCTGCCAGTTTTCGGTAGGATTAATGGTCTGGTCACCGTTAATAATGATGGGAAGTTTAAGATCTTTAACCCCATCTGTGTACCGGAACTTTAAAGAATCGCCGTTTTGGGAATACTCAAGATTAGGAATTTTTACTGTTCTTAAATATTGATTGAAGATACTTGAAAGATCAATTCCTGATTGAGAAGACATATAATCTTCAATCTGCTTGGTGGTTACTGTCTGATGGTAGAAGTCTTTACCCAGACCTCTTAAAATCTGCCTGAATTTTTCATCATTATTGATCACCTGCCGTATAGTATGAAGCATGTTGGCTCCTTTCGGATACATATCGCCACTTCCTTCATTTCTCACACCATATTTTCCGATAATCGGAACGTCATTCTCTATGTTGTTACGGACGCCTATAGCATAGATGTCTGCCGATTTTTTATCCATATATTTTTCTACGAAAAGAACCTCGGAATACATGGTGAAACTCTCATGGATCCACATATCTGCCTGGTCTTTTGCCGTAATATTATTGGCAAACCATTCATGGCCGCTTTCATGAATGATGATATAATCCCATTGAAGACCTACACCTGTTCCGGAAAGGTCTTTACCCCGGTAACCGTTTTGATAGTCATTTCCATAAGCTACATTGCTCTGGTGTTCCATACCGAGATAAGGAGAATCAACCAGTTTGTAAGAATCTTCGTAGAAAGGATACGGTCCGAACCAGTATTCAAATGCAGAAAGCATCGGTTTTACCTGTTGGAACTGTTTTTTTGCTTTTTCAAGATTGTAGTTCAATACCCAGTAATCGAGGTCAAGTTTTCCTTTCTCACCATTAAACGTATCTTTAAAATTGACGTATTTACCAATATTCGGAATGATAGAATAGGCATTGATCGGATTCTTCACTTCCCAGGTATAAGCTGTTTTGCTGCCTTCCGTTTTTTTGTTGATCAGTCTTCCGTTGCCAACTCCTACAAGATCATTGGGAGTAATGATCTTCATAATGATACCGTTTTCAGGTTCATCACTCCAGATATCCTTTGTCGGAAGCCATATGGAGGCTCCGATTCCTTCGTCGGCAACGCTCATCCACGGATTTCCATTTTCGTCTTTAGTGAAGACCCAGCCTCCGTCCCAGGGTGCATTTTTTGCAATCGTTGGTTTTCCGGAATAGGTTACATCAATAGTATATTTTTCACCCTTTTTGAATTTCTTTTTGGCCGTGACGAAAATAAAGTCACCATCCTGCTTATAGCTGGCAATAGGAAAATTACCCTCTAGCTTATCTGCTTTCATCGGATTCTGCAAATCGATCTGGAAAACAGGGTCGGAAATGTCTTTGGTAATCTCAAAGCTGATTTTGTTATATCCTTTGATGCTTTTCTGTGCAAAATCCGGTTCTACAGAAAGGTCATATTTTTTGACATCCCAAAAATTTCTGAACTGAGTATCAGAACCTTTCAGTGTATCCTGTTTTGTGAAGACTTTATCTTTCTCAAAGAACTGCCCGAAAACAAGTCCTGAAGCAAATAAAAGTGTATAGGTCAGCTTTTTCATTAAAATTAAATTAAGTTCAATCAAAAATAGAAAAATTAATGGCAATAATTTAGGTTTATTCTACTTATTGAAATAGATTATCCAAAACAAACCACTTATGTATATCCAGAATAGGGAAAAAATAATATGAATAATCGTTTCAAAAGATTTTCCTTTCCATAATTTTGAGGAATATCCGAAAAATTGAATGAATAACCGGATGCTCCAGAAGACTGCAAATCCAAGGGCTATTTTTTTACCCAGGCCGGTATCTGTTAACTCGTGTGGAGAGGTGATGCAGAGTAAACCCATAAGAAATACCGTTAAGGCAATAAATAAAGTATGCACCCACATCATTTGCCGGTTCATAAGGCTCAGTGACTGGAGTTCTTTTTCCCAGTTAAAATGTTTAGGGAAAATAACATGTACAAATGCTAAAACAATAAGAAGCATTCCGGTTATTTGTAAATGAAGTTCCATTTTATTTAATGACTAAGGAGTACAGATAAAGATTGACATGAAAGGAGTAAACTTTACCTCATTGAATGACGCAAAACCGGCACTGCTAAAAGCATTCTTCCATACAGCTTTTGAGAAAAAATGTGTAAAACCGATTGAAAAAGCTAAAAAATTAGGGAAATCTCTCAGGTGTTCTACCATAATTATCTTTCCATCGGTCTTGCATAAGCGCCGACATTCTTTCAGGAACAGGATTTTTTCCTCGTTTGATCTTATTTCATGTACAGCAGAAAGCAGAAAAACAATATCAGCCGATTGATCAGGCAAAGGGATTGAATTGGACTGCATCTGCTGGGTGTCAGGATATACCATACTTACTTTCCGGGCTCTTACTATAGCCGGTTCTGTATGTCGTTTCGGGTCATAAAAATCAAACACTTTTAAACCGGCTTGTGGAAAGTTGTCTTTAATAATGTAGCTCGTTTCATCAAAACCGGCATTGATGTTTAAAATCTGCTGTACTTTTGATTCATCAATTGAACAGTTTTCCAGCCATTGGAAATTATAATATCCTGAAAAATCATAAACATAAGCTGACACAATTAATGGCATGATAAGTCCATAAAGAAAGGCAGCCATGATAAGCCAATATATAAGATCTGACCATTCAGATATTTGATGACTCATCGTAATTAAGGCTAAAATCCCTATTCCTATGATATAAAAATGGCGGTTAAAGCTTAAAATATTTAAGACGCCTTGAAATTTTCTTCTTTTTGTTTCCATGATTCAGTTTTTCCTTTTTTCCAGTAGTATGGAATATTTTTAATGATAAAAGCATTGGCTAAAATGGGATTTTCCAGTTTCAGCGTATCTAAAAATCCGAAATTATAATCGATGACCTTCACCGGTGCAGGAGTCCAGTTTTGTCTTACGCCTTCTATAATAAGAACTTCCTGAGTTTCTTTATTGCAGGTAAAAGTAAAAGGTAATGGTCCCGCAAACCTTCTTGCTTCTTTCCAGTCTGCAAATGGCGACTGAGGAGGCAGCGATATATTTTCTTCTTTTTTGCTGATGCGGACTTTAAATCCGGACTTCACAGACTGTATTTCTTTTGCATTTTTTGTTTGTGTCTGCCGAATGTCTGTCGTAGAATAATTGTAATGAGTAAACACATTACCCATGAATTCCATTTTCTTTTTATCTGTTTCAGATTTAAGAATATACAATCCGCGTAATCTTTTTCCGGTATTGCTCCTGTATCTTACAAATACCCGGTAGCCGATCAGGAAAAAATCATTTCCCATCAATTTTGGAAAGCCTTTTGGACGTAAATCTTTTGTCTGAACCATTGCTGCTGCTACAAAAGCCCATTGATCCTGAAAAATGTCGAGTTCCAGACATTCCGGAATAAGATGCTGCAGCTGTTCTTTAGGTACTGCAAAGGTCAGAACAAGAGAACTTTCGAAAAAAGCTTCAACAGCGAACGGATGGTTTTTTAAAAAGTCAAACATGATGATTTAGTTTTTTTGGATTCAAATGAAACTCATTAAAATAAATAAGCAGGATAAAGAGAAAAGCAAATAATGAATTAAATTTACCCCAAAGCAGTAAATCGGGAGCCAATATAAATTCAAGCAGATTCATCGCAGCAATAATTACGATTTGTGTAATGGCATTTAACCTAGAATTAATGCCCGTAAAGATCCATATAGCCATCAGAATTTCTGAACATCCAATCAGTAGGGCTAGTGTTCTTGAATAATTACCACCTAAAATTCTTGTGACGATCTCTTCATGGCGCGGAACTAAGTTTAATACCTTACAGAAAAGGCCATTGATAATCCAGACTGCAGCAATTCCGTAATTTAATTTGTTATAAAGGCTTTTCATGGGATTAAGAATTTGTTTTATTTAAATCTTAGTTCAAAGGTAAATATATTTTTGAACTTTCAGTAATTATTGAAAATAAAATATCAAAAAAAACAACTCCTTTAGTGTAAAGAGTTGTTTGATAGTATTTTATATTTAATTTAATCTGTATTATTGAACAGTTGGCAGATTTCCAGCATTTTTCTGCACTTTTTTGTAAGTGAAAGAACACATGACAATACTGAATTCATACAGGATAAGCAACGGAAAAGCGGCCATCAGCATACTTAAAACATCTGCCGGCGTAATAATCGCGGCAACGACCATAATCAGAACAATAGCATGGCGGCGATAGGTTTTCATAAACATGGGAGTCAGAATTCCTATACTCGTAAGGAAATAGATAAGAATAGGGAACAGAAAAATAACTCCCATACCTAAAATTACCTGTAAAAAAAGTGTGGTATAATCACTTAAATCATACAAGGGGATGATAATATCGGAGATTTTAAAAATAACTCCGAAATTCACGGCGAACGGAAGAATTAAAAAATACCCGCATAAAACTCCTGTCATAAACAGGATCCATACGGCATTGATAATAAAGATAGAATTCTTCCTTTCTTTAGGATGAAGGGCAGGACCTATAAATCTCCATAATTCCCATACAATATAAGGAAAAGCACCTACCAGACCTCCGAAAACAGAAACAGCCATCATGACATTGAACTGCTGATAAAGCCGCTGTACACGAACCGGAAAATCTTTTGGAAGATGGATGCTGTCTTCCCCTAAAAGCATTCTTGAGAAATGGTTGACTACCCTGAAAGTTGGAAAATCATTCCGGGTCGGACCAAAAAAGATGTGGTCCATGATCCAGTTGATATTGAATCCTACAGCCACAGCTACAATTATAATAGCAATAATTGAGCGGACAAGGTGGCCTCTTAATTCTCCAATATGTCCCAAAAAGGACATTTCTTTTTTTTCGTCCATATACTAAGTCTCTCTAAAATAGCAAACCTGTAAAAGGTAAGCCGTTTAAGTCTGCGAAATTATGAAATAATAATCAGTATTTAGAATTATTGAATGTGATTTTGTCTAAGTTTATAAGGAAATACTTTTATGTTTGGTTTCAGAAAAGAACAGACGGTATTTTGTAGATACCGTCTGCTGATTTATTATGGGTTAATGAAAATAATTTTAAATAGATCAATTGATCCCTTCATCCAGCAATGTATGAAGATCAATGATTCCGAAATATGTTCCGTTTTCTGTGACAATAAGCTGGCCTATGTTGTTTTCTTTCAGGATTTTCATAGCCTCTTTGGCCAAAATATCCCTTTCGATGGTTTTAGGATGGGCAGACATGATGTCTTTTGCCTGAACTTTAGTGATATCATCCCCTTTCATCAGCATTCTTCTCAAATCTCCGTCGGTAATCACACCAATTATTTTTTCGTCCTGTGTTACCACCGTAATTCCATGGCTTGATGCACTGATTGAAATAATAACGTCTCTTACCGGTGCATTTCCCTCAACCTGAGGTTTCTGAGGGGATAAGAACTGGTCTACTTTTGAAACAAGATTCTTTCCCAAACTTCCTCCCGGGTGGAATTTAGCAAAATCATTTTCTCTGAAATCATTCAGCTCCATTAAAGCAACAGCCATAGCATCTCCAAGTGCCATCTGGATTGTGGTTGAGCTTGTCGGTGCCAGTTTATTAGGGCAGGCTTCCACATCTACGTGAGTATCCAGAACGATTTCGGAGAATTCAGCAAGCTTACTGTTCTTATTTCCTGTCATGCCGATCAGAGCAGAAGAATAATCTCTTAAATAAGGAACAAGATTAGCTATCTCCGGTGAATTCCCGGAATTTGAGATGCATAAAACCACATCCTGCTTCTGGATCACCCCAAGATCTCCGTGGATCGCTTCAGAAGCATGGAGGAACTGTGACGGAGTGCCTGTAGAATTTAATGTAGCAACAATTTTATTACCTACATGGGCAGATTTTCCGATTCCCACAACAATTAATTTCCCTTTTGCCGAATGAATAATCTCCACTGCTCTGGCAAAATCTTCACCTATCCTGTTCTTTAATTTTTCAAGTTCTGAAATTTCTATCTCTAAAGTGCTCTTTGCAATTGAAATAAGGTCGGCTCTTTCCATTTTATAATTTTAAGGTATACAAAAAATCCATTAAAAAACGTTATATTTAAAAAAGAATATTTAATATAAGTTTTATTTTTTATAAATTCGTTCGCTTTTATTTTAAGCAGAATTTTTATAACTTTGGGTTGGATGCAAATTTAGCAATAGAAAATTAGATGAACGCAAAAAAAGCCAATTTATCAGGCGAATTGAAAAAGTATTTCGGGTTTTCTACATTTAAAGGCCAGCAGGAACAAATTATAGAAAACCTACTTAGTGGGAAAGATATATTTGTTTTAATGCCGACAGGAGGAGGTAAGTCATTATGTTACCAGCTTCCGGCACTTATTTCAGAAGGTACGGCAATAGTAGTTTCGCCCTTAATAGCGTTAATGAAGAATCAGGTAGATGCGGTAAACGGTCTTTCATCTGATGATGGGGTAGCGCACGTTTTAAATTCATCATTAAATAAGACACAGACCAAACAGGTTTTTGACGACATTAAAGGCGGTAAGACCAAGCTTTTGTATGTCGCTCCGGAATCGTTGATCAAAGAAGATTATCTGGATTTCCTTAAAGAAGTTAAGATCTCTTTCGTGGCTATTGATGAAGCGCACTGTATTTCAGAATGGGGACATGATTTCAGACCTGAATACAGAAATTTGAAATCAATTATTGACAGGATTGCGGAGGTTCCGGTGATCGCTTTAACAGCTACCGCAACACCGAAAGTTCAGGACGACATCCAGAAAACTTTAGGAATGAGCGACGCGTTGGTTTTTAAAGAAAGTTTCAACCGTCCGAACCTGTACTACGAAGTACGTCCCAAAGTTAATGTAGACAAGGAGATTGTACGATTTATCAATCAGCATAAAGGAAAGTCCGGAATTATTTACTGTTTAAGCAGAAGAAAAGTTGAAGAATTTGCTCAGTTGCTGCAGGTAAACGGTATCAATGCGCTGCCCTATCACGCCGGTCTTGACCAGAAAGTAAGGGTGGCTAACCAGGATAAATTTCTCATGGAGGAAGTAGACGTTATTGTCGCTACAATAGCCTTTGGAATGGGAATTGACAAGCCGGATGTTCGTTTTGTGATCCATTATGATTTTCCAAAATCTCTGGAAAGCTATTATCAGGAAACAGGGAGAGCAGGAAGGGACGGTGGCGAAGGTTATTGCCTGGCATTTTATGATCCTAAGGATATTGAAAAGCTGGAAAAATTCCTCGCCCAAAAGCCTGTTTCCGAAAGAGAAATCGGGTTACAGCTTTTAAATGAAGTGGTAGGTTATGCCGAAACTTCAATGAGCAGGAGACAGTATATTCTTTATTATTTCGGGGAAAATTTTGATCCGGTGAAAGGAGACGGAGCCAATATGTGTGACAATTCCTCTAACCCACCGAAATTAAAAGAAGCGACATCGGATTTGAGAAAAGCTTTAACCCTTATTAAAGATACAGGAGAAAAATTCAAGTCTAAAGATCTGATCTCAGTGATCGTTGGGAAAGAAAATGCGGTTACGAAATCCTATAAATTAGAACAGACCTCTCATTTCGGTTTCGGAAAAGAGGAAAAAGATAACTACTGGAAAACCATTTTGAGACAGGCAACTGTTCAGGGGTTTCTGCAGAAAGATATTGAAACCTACGGTGTTTTAAAGATGTCTGATAAAGCAAGAAACTTCTTAGAAAACCAGTCTAAAGAACTATTCTTAATTGCTGAAGACAGGGAATTTGATCTTTCCCAGACCAAAGCAGAGAGTGAGCAGGTACAAATGCAGGCCAGCACAGGCCTTGATCAGAATCTCTTCGGCCAGTTAAAAGATCTGAGAAAAAAAGTAGCCAAGAAACATGGAATTCCGCCTTATACGGTTTTTATGGATCCAAGTTTGGAGGATATGACGGTTCAGTATCCTATTTCATTGGAAGAAATCGCCAAGATCTATGGGGTGGGAGAAGGAAAAGCCAAAAAATACGGTAAAGAATTCGCAGACTTCATTAAAGGTTACGTTGACGAGAACAATATCGAGCGTACCCAGGATATGGTACTGAAGCAGGTGGCCAACAAATCTAGCCATAAAGTTTTCATTATCCAGAGTACCGATAAAAAGATCGACCTCGAAGATATTGCCAGAGCCAAGAACCTTTCCATGAATGAGCTTTTAAAAGAAATGGAAAGTATCGTTTACCAGGGAACAAAGCTGAATATCGACTATTATATCGAAGATAATTTCGATGAAGATATTGTAGACGGCTTCATGGAATTCATGACCGAATCTGAAAGCGACAGCATGAAAGTGCTTCTCGATGAGTTCGGAGATGAACTTTCTGATGAAGAAGTAAGAATGCTGAGGATAAAATTTATCAGTGATGTGGCAAATTAAAAAAATCAAGATATTTTAAACATAAGCTCTTCTTTGGAAGGGCTTTTTTAAGCTTAATAACTCGCTTTATTAACTTTAATGAAATGTTCCGAATATCAATATTTGAAACTTAATAAAACTTTTTACTAACTTTAACTGATGAAAAAAATATCTGTCATATTTATTCTGCCGGATTTGGAAACCGGTGGTGCAGAAAGAATTGTTACCACCATAGCCAATCACCTTTCCAGAGACCGGTTTGAACCCAAAATCCTATTGCTTCGCAAACAGGGCGGATATCTTAATTTTCTTAAAAAAGATGTTGAAATCATCGACATCAATACGGAAAGAATCAGGCATTCTTTGAAACCTATTTTAGGAGAGATTTACCGCAGAAAACCAGATATTGTGTTTTCGGGCTTTGGTGAAGTGAATGCCTATCTGGCGTTATTCATTAAGCTTTTTCCAAGGACAAAATTCATTGCCAGGGAAACGAATGTGGTAACACAGCATGTAACGCGGAAAGAAATCAAATTTTTCTATAATTTTTATAATAACTATCAGAGGATCATCGCCCAGAGCGACGATATGATGCATGATCTTGTTGATAATTTTAATATTAAGAAAAAGAAAATTGTAAAAATAAACAACCCTGTTGATTTCGATTTTATCAATGAAAAACTAGGAACTTCTGCTAAACCTGAATGTTTCAAGTACAATTATAAAAACGTTGTAGCCATAGGAAATCTTTCGGCCAGAAAAGGTTTTGATAACCTGCTGAAAGTATTTTCGAGACTTAAAAACGAAAATATTATGCTTCATATTCTGGGTGACGGTAAAGATAAAGATGTACTGCTCCAGATGAAGGATTTTCTGGGACTTAAAAATGTTATTTTCCATGGGAGACAGGATAATCCTTACCAGTATTTAAAATATGCAGATCTCTTCATTCTTTCTTCAAGGTATGAAGGTTTTCCGAATGTTCTTTTGGAAGCGGGTGCCTGCGGAACTTATTCTTTGGCCAATAACTGTCCTGGTGGCATCAATGAGATCATCCAGCACCAGGTAAACGGAGAAGTTTCAAATATTGAAAATTATGAAGATTTTTCCCAAAAAGTCATGAAAGTTTTACAGGGAAATTATAACCGTGATGGAATAAAAAATTCTATCAGATCAAGGTTTTCAAAGGATATTATTTTGGATAAATATGAGAAAGTTTTGTTGGACCTGATGAAAAAATAATTGCTGGATTTGCGTTATGGGTTCATATTTTTTACATTTGACCCTTCATTAATTTTAAATAAAATCAATATTCATCAATGAATAAAATTCCCAAGATTGGATGTGGTTGTGAAAAACCGACTTCGGACTATACTGAATACAGAAGTTCTGAATTAGGCATAGACCATACTAACGGAAGATATGCAGAAGTAACAATTCAACAGTGCAAACTCTGTCAAAGAATATGGATTCATTATTTTGTTGAATTTGAACATTATTCTAAATCGGGAAGATGGTACAAAGGAATCGTTTCGAAAAAAGACCGCTCACAAATAACCCCTGAAAATGCAGTTGACTATTTGGAAAACCTTGAATGGTATGTTTATGGTGGATCTTTTTTTGACAGTCCCGGAATGTTTGGATCCGGAAAAATGGACGTAGATGCGTGATTTCTGTTATAAAGTGAAAATATAAATGAGAATAAAAGTTCTATTGATTATTTTAGGATCATTTTTTAGTTGTATACACTTAATATAGGTAAAAAATACAATCCATAAAAATAATTGAAATTTTTTAACCATGACTAGCGGATTAAAACAAGAAATATACAATAAGTATAGAAGTTATCTTGCTGAAAATTATAATGAAAAATACATCTATCGACTCATCATTCAAGAGGGGTATGATCAAAAAGATGTAGATGAAGTTATGAAAGACATTCATGCTGAGAAACAAAAAGCTATAAAACAAAAAAATAAATACCGCTCTGTTATAAGCATCGTATTATATATAGTAGGTACTGTTGTTCTCTTGGCAGGAATGGTAGTGATTATTTTAGGAGGAATTAAAATTGGAATTCCTTTGATTTTTCTTGCCGTTATTATATGGATCAATGCAAACAGATAACACTTGTTTTTTTTAAATTCCAAATTCATACATAAACTTGACAAAACTCACTTGGGGGTGTGGCAATTAATCAGTAAATTTGTGAGAATTAAGAAAGATAATAATAAACAAATTCATATAATAACATGAGTCAATTCGATGTTACCGTAATCGGTTCTGGTCCTGGAGGTTATGTAGCTGCTATCCGTGCGGCACAGTTAGGTTTCAAAACAGCAATTATTGAAAAATATTCAACTTTAGGCGGAACTTGTCTTAACGTTGGATGTATTCCGTCAAAAGCGCTTTTAGACAGCTCTGAACATTTCGAAAATGCGAAGCACAACTTCGCGGGCCACGGAATCATTATCAATGAGCCACAGGCTGATATCGCAAGAATGATCGAGCGTAAGAATGAAGTGGTAAAACAGAATACAGATGGGATCAACTACCTGATGAGCAAAAACAAAATCACTGTTTTTGAAGGATTGGGAAGCTTCGAATCTGCTACTCAGATCAAAGTAACAAAAAACGACGGTTCTTCTGAAACCATCGAATCCAAATATACCATTATCGCAACCGGTTCCAAGCCTTCTTCTTTACCTTTCATCTCTATTGATAAAGAAAGAGTGATTACTTCTACAGAAGCTTTAAACCTTAAAGAAATTCCTAAACACCTGGTAGTAATCGGTGGTGGAGTTATCGGTCTTGAATTGGGTTCTGTATATTTAAGATTAGGTGCTCAGGTAACTGTTGTTGAATTTATGGATAAGATCATTCCTGGAATGGACGGAGCTTTAAGCAAGGAACTGACTAAAGTTCTTAAGAAGCAGGGAATGAAATTTATGCTTTCTACGGCTGTTTCTGCTGTCGAAAGAAACGGAGATACTGTGAAGATCACCGCTAAAGACAAAAAAGGAGAAGAAGTAACGGTAGAAGGAGATTACTGTTTGGTATCTGTAGGCAGAAGACCTTATACAGACGGTCTTGCTCTTGAAAAAGCAGGGGTAGAACTTGACGAAAGAGGAAGAGTAAAAACAAACGACCACTTACAGACTAACGTTGCCAATATCTATGCGATCGGTGACGTGATCAAAGGGGCAATGCTTGCTCACAAAGCGGAAGAAGAAGGAGTTTTGGTGGCTGAAATCCTGGCAGGCCAGAAACCTCACATCAACTATAATCTGATCCCTGGTGTTGTGTACACTTGGCCGGAAGTTGCCGGAGTGGGTAAAACAGAAGAGCAGCTAAAAGAAGAAGGAGTAGCTTACAAAGTAGGTTCTTTCCCTATGAGAGCGTTAGGTAGAAGCCGTGCAAGTGGTGATATCGACGGTCTTGTAAAAATTATTGCAGACGAAAAAACAGACGAGGTTTTAGGAATGCATATCATTGGAGCGAGAGCTGCCGACCTTATCGCAGAAGGAGTAATTGCTATGGAATTCCGTGCAAGTGCTGAAGACATTGCAAGAAGTTCTCATGCTCACCCAACCTATGCTGAAGCTATTAAAGAAGCGGCATTGGATGCAACAGGGAAGAGACCAATTCATATGTAATTTTGATTGAAAGATTTAAATTCAAAATATTTAATTAAAGAGAAGCATTTTGCTTCTCTTTTTTATTGTACTATTCTTTACTCGGGGTTAGATAAGGAATACTAAGAAATTCTCCTTCTATAACTTTTATGATAGTAATTCGATAAAGTGAGCTTCCATCCTCATTCCTGCACTTTTATAGATTTTAACTATTATTATTCTGCTTTTCTGAATAATTCTACAATTTGTGAAGAAAAAAATCATGAAAAATTCTGAAACTTTTATTTTTATTTAGAAAAATTATAAATAATTTTACCAAAAATTGTTAAAGTTGAAGAAAAGAGTATTACTGATTGCTTTTCAGTTTGTTATTCTTTCCGTTAGTGGTCAGACTGTGACCGGGATTGTAGTAGCAGCGGACAGCAAGAAGCCGGTTTCGGGAGTCAAGGTAGGTGTGGAGAACACAGGAATCTGGGCGGTAACGGATAATTCAGGGCTATTTAAAATCAATTATCATTCTAATGAGACGTTGGTTTTTTCAGGATCAGGGCTTCTTGAAGAAAAGAAAACGTATATAACGGTA
Organism: Chryseobacterium sp. NFX27; assembly: GCF_049887855.1. NCBI lineage: Bacteria > Pseudomonadati > Bacteroidota > Flavobacteriia > Flavobacteriales > Weeksellaceae > Chryseobacterium > Chryseobacterium sp. NFX27. The sequence continues at coordinate 267,586 of NZ_JAGEKK010000002.1, forward strand.
CCATCTGACAGAATTACTGTAGAAATGCAGACAGCATCCATCCGTATCAAGGAAATTGCATTAGCTGCCAAAAAGAAAAACTATTCTGAGATTGAGATTAAAGAAGAAGCGTTAAAGAATATTCAGGCATTCTCATTAAACGAGGTGTTGGAGCAGATCCCGGGACAAAAGCTTCGGAATCTTAACCTAAATGAATTCAAGCCCATTGTTTTCCGGTCATCATTGCCGACCAGTGTTACGAATGAAGGCTTCGGAAACAAATCTTTCGGTACTGCCATTGTAGTGGATGGTATTCCCATTTCAAATAATGAGAATATGCAGAGCTACGGAGGAAATTATACACCAATTGCAAGAACATTAAATCATGAGGGAGCATTATTTTCACCCAATACCCTCGGCTTTGGACACGAAGGCGGTTACTTTTCCAATGCCAATTACGGAGCAGATTTAAGACAGATCCCTGTAGACAATATTGAAAGTGTAGAAGTGGTGCAGGGAATACCTTCTGCCAGATATGGAGATTTAACTTCAGGTCTTGTTACCATACAGCAGAAAAGTGGCAGAACGCCATACAGAGCCTATATTGCCTTACGAGAAGGAACACAGGAGGTTAATCTGAATAAAGGATTCAAGATCAACGACAGGTTTGGTTTTATAAATCTAAATGTCAATTATCTCAGCTCAAACTCAAATCCAAGAACCAAATTCAACAGATATCAAAGGGTTGCTACCAGTTTGATGTGGAGTGTATACAATAAAAATAAGAACATCAGCAACTCTTTTTCTATAGATTACGGAGATAACTTTGATGATGTCAATGTAGAGCAGGAAGATATCACAGAAAAGATTGTTAACAATAAGAAGCGAGATTTTCGTATTTCTAACCGTTTTAACTGGAGATTTAAAGACTCTTTCTTTGATAATCTGAGTATCAATGCAAACTACAGTCAAGCCTATCAAAACAGTTATGAGTCCAAAATAATCAGCAGTGGCGGGGATATTGTAGGTACAAGTACATCTGAAGGGGTGTATGTAGGCTCCTATACTCCAATTAATTACAGGCAGGTGATGGAAGTAGAAGGAAAACCCATTTCCATGTTCTTTTCCGGAGAACTGAAAAAAAATCTGAAAACCGAAAGCAACTGGATCCATAACTTCGTGATTGGTACCTCATTAAGAAGCAGTGATAATAAAGGGGCGGGAAGATTAGGATCGCCGGAGACTTTAAGTACTGTTCTTGCAGGTGGTGGACAGGCTTTCAGACCTTATAATTATGGTGAAAACATAAGAGCTGAATATCAGTACTCATTCTATGCAGAAGATAATGTATTCAAAAAATTTGGAAGTTATATTTTCAATTTAAATGCCGGGGTGAGATTTGACAATCAGTTTGGGGCTTCCGTACTGCAGCCCAGAATTAATACCTATCTGATTTATAAAAGCTTCAAGTTCAGAGGAGGTTTTGGTATTGCATCCAAAGCACCTTCAATCAATATGATCTATACCGGACCAAGATATTATGACCAGATTTTAGGAGATATACGTCTTCCAGGATATTACAATCTGGGTATTGTACAGACTTTTATCGATTATGCTGATAATAAGGATTTGAAGCCTTCAAAAAGTGCACGTTCAGAAGTAGGACTCGATTACAAGTTTCCATTGGGTAATGTAGGGCTGACAGCTTACTATAACAAACTCTACGATGGTTTCACGAACGAATATTTTGCTTCTAAAAGACAACAGGCACAGCTTCAGATCAACTATAACGGGACCAACATTCCTACCTATGATATCACAGGATACAAAGATTTGTATTATCTGCAGAACAGAATTGTAAATAGTCTGGAATCTCAGGATAAAGGTTTCGAATTAATGATGAATCTGGATAAGCTTCCAGTTAGAAATGTAAGTCTCGAAGTTAACGGAAGTTATGTGGAGACCAAAAATAATTCCAATACAGACCGATACTATTTTGCTAAAAACTATAATAACGGAGCTATTTTTGGAATTTATCGTTCTTACGAACCAAAATACACGCAACTGACAGTAGGAGCAGCATTGAACTATCATCTTCCCAAAGCGGGTCTTGTGATTTCCCTGAGATCCCAGCATTTCTTTATTGATGATAAAGATGTATTCAATCCAAAGAATCTGTACGCCTATATTAATACAAATATTGAGAAAGTAGAACTGACGCAGGAACAGATCAATGATCCCAATCAGTTTGCCAACATCAAGGATACAGATGTAGATCAGGAAAATACAAAGCTTGGAAAGGTGTTTCATAACTTTAATCTTAAAGTCTCCAAAGATTTTCAGAACGGATTTAAGTTTTCTTTCTATGCCAATAACTTCCTGGACCTGAAACAGGTTCAAACGATAACTGAAAACGGGAGGACCTATGAAACATTAAAGACAGATCTTCTGAAGCTTTCATTTGGAGCTAAAATAGAATATGAATTTTAAAAATTAACTAATATATCTTATGAAACAATTATTGAGTTTTTTAACAATTATGCTAATGCTGGTTTCCTGCAGAGATGATGATTTCGGAAACGGAAATGGAAGTACCCTGCAGCCGGTAAGCTATCAGGTTGAAGTAAAATATGATTCCAATTATGGAGGGAAGTATTCAAAAAATGCAACAGTAGTAATGGTTAACAATAATTCCGGGGATACCTATACTTTAAATACAGACGCCAATGGTTTTGCAAATTTTCAAAATGTGATTCCGGGAATCTATAAGATCACTGTATCTAAAAAAATGATTGCCAGTGAATTTAACACTACATTTGGATACCAGGCACCAGCTGCAGAAATCAGTTTCAACGGAGTACAGGAAAATGCTATTATCAACGCCAATATTCAGAAAACTTCTATTGAATTAAGCGGAGCAAGGATTGGAGACCTATTAATCAAGCAGATTTCATATGCCGGTTCACATACCACACAGGGTGCAGGATTCAGAGATCAGTTTATTGAGATCTATAACAATTCCAATGGAGTGATCTATGCTGATGGCTTATACATAGGGCAACTTTATGGTAAAACCAATACAGCAACCAATAATGCCTATTCCCAAGCTAACGGACAGTTTGACTGGAGCAAATCTCTTGGAATGACTGCCGGAAACGCAGCTAATACAGATTATGTGTATGCAGACTATGTATTTAGGATTCCCGGAAATGGAACACAGTACCCGATCTTTCCGGGAGAAAGTATCGTCATTGCTCAGAACGGAGTTAATCATAAAGCTCCATTGGTAGATAATACAGGAACGCCTATAACGGTACAGAATCCTGCTTTAACCGTGGATTTAAGTACTTCCAATTTCGAAGTATATCTTGGAAATTTCAATCTTTCCATTGGAGAACCTGTTTACAAATATGATATTCAAAATCCTGCTGTGCCGGATGTTCAGATTGCCTATTGGGGAAGACAGGGATATTGGAGCCCGAATAACGATTTCATTATGGATAATTTAGGAAGAGACAGCTTCATCATTTTTAGAACGGATGATTTTAATGCGCTGCCTGACTATTCTGACCCGTCTGTACTTACTGTTAGTTCCAATACCAGATACTTTAAACAGATTCCAAATAGTATTATTATCGATGGGGTAGATCTTCAGCATTATAATCCAAACTCCCAGAGACCGAAAATGCTGAGTGCTTCTACCGACGCTTCTTCTGTTGCTTGCGATGCTTCTTTCAATTCCCAGGCCGTGATCAGAAAGACAAAAGAATTAGTTGATCTTCCTAATGGAGGTAAAAGAAAAGTTTTGACGGATACCAACAATTCGGCAAACGATTTTGTAAAACAAAAGGCAGACCCAAGAGGTTTCCAGCAATAAAAAGTAATGAGATTTAAAATTTTATATATAATACCCATACTGTCATTCAGTTGTGTTTCGGCACAGCTGCAAGACAGCATTTTTATCCCGAGAAACCAGATCTATTATAATCAATTGGGTAGAATCTGGGAAAACCCAATTCAGTTTTCAAAACAAAAATTCTCGGATTTTACAGAGACAGAACTCAGCGCAACCATAAAAGATCTGAATCTAAAAAGAGTACAGACTGCAGAGAAATCTAATGAATTTGCTTTTAGAACCCAGGGGATATATAATATTTCTGAAAAATTAAGACTTTTGGGAAGTTTTGATTATCAGTTTGTTATAGAAGATGATCTAGGTTATAATCTGACTAATGGTAGAACCGAAGATCAGTTTGTCCTGAATCCAAATTATCTCTTCGTTCCTAAAAAGGCAAAATGGGAAACACAAAACTACCGTGTGCAGGGAGGTTTATCCTATAATCCTTGGAAAGGTCTTGAGATTGGAGCTGTTATTGATTATAAAAACCAAAGTTCATATAGGAAATCTGATCCGAGACCGGATATTAATACAGCAGATTATTCAGGGAAATTATTTGCAGGTTACCGTTTAGGAAAGCATCAGCTTTCAGTTTTTGGAGGTTTGGGAAGAAGATCAGAAACGTACGATCTTATAGCCGTTAATGAATCAGTTAACGCACCTGCTAACCCTGAATATTATGTAAGATTCTCCAATGGCTATGGCAGACTGATCTATTTCCCTGCGTATACGGATTATAGCTACAGAACCATAGACCGTAATTTTGGAGGAGGATATGCATTTGAAAATAAGAGAAATTTCTTTAATATTAATTTTTCCTACAGTAAAAAAATGCAGGATCTTTTTGGAAATGATGGAGAAAAAAGAAATCAGACAAGCGGATCTACCTATTTTGATGAAAGTCTGGAGAAAATGAAGTACAGGCTTATCAATTACCGGACTGATGCGAACTACTGGTATAAAGGTGAAAGGATGGATTTTATGTCTAATGTCAACTTTCAGAGCATTACCGGAGATAATTATAATAATTCAGAGTTTGGACAAAATTATAGAATGACACTGGATAAGGTTGCAATGGCAAATCATTTTCTTTTGAGAGACGGAGAAAAAATAAAGCTGGGAACAACGCTTGAGGCTGTTTACAGTAATTTTTCTGCCATAGATCTTCTAGGAGCTACTAATAAATATGTAAAAAGCCTGAACCTTAACCTGAGATTCAACAAAGATATTTTCTTTACGGATAAACAGAAGGTAAATCTGGAAGTAGGAGCACGATCCTATTTTCCTTTGAGCACAAGTCTTGATTACACAGCGGCATCTTCCAATACTTTGCTCTATGACAATGTGATTAGAAATGACCACGAGTTCGACAGCACTTCAAAAATGGGACCTCAGTTCGGACTTCAGTTTTATCAGAAGGTAACTTCCAGGACAGACCTGAAAATATTTACTAATTTTGCAACATTGTTCGCACTGAATAATAGATTAGAAGAGAATACGGAATATAACGGAAACCCGAACCTGTATTTCAATGCGGGAATATCCCTGTTTTATTAGAAAATTATGAAGTATCTTTTGTCGTTATCTGCAGTATTATTTGCTATTTATTCCTTTTCTGACTTTGGAAATATTCAGAAAGGATACACCCAACAGGAACTGAGAGACCTTTATGGAAGCGGGAATCAGGATCTGTGGCCGAAACCGCATTTGTTTGATGAAGCAAAAGACGGGTTTATAGATATAGGTTCACTGACTAAACCTGAGTATCCTAAAGAGAATCCTTATTCCAAGGATAAGGAAGAACTAGGAAAGATTCTTTTCTTTGATCCGAGGCTTTCCAAATCTGGACAGATTTCATGCGCCAATTGCCATGATCCTGAATTAGCCTGGGCAGACGGAAGAAGAGTAGCTTATGGACATGACAGACAATTGGGAACCAGGAATGCACCTACCGTTCTTAATATCATTTATGCCAAAAAATATTTCTGGGATGGTAGAGCGGCAACTTTGGAAGAACAGGCAAAAGCTCCGATAGAAAATCCTGTAGAAATGAATTTCCATTCAAGATTAGCCGTAAAAACTATTTCCAGAATTAAAGGCTATAAAGAACATTTCCAAAAAGCTTTCGGTGACGATAAAATTACAGAAGAAAATATCGTTAAAGCTATTGCTACTTTCGAAAGAACGATCATCAGTCCTAAATCGAAATTCGACAGATTTATCGGTGGAGAAAAGGATGTGCTGACAGATTCAGAAATTAATGGACTTCATTTGTTCAGAACAAAGGCAAACTGTATCAACTGCCACAATACACCTTACTTCTCGGATCAGAAGTTTCATAATATTGGACTTACTTATTTCGGAAGAGAATATGAAGATCTTGGGCTTTATAATATCAGTAAGAAAAATGAAGATGTAGGAAAATTTAAAACGCCTACTTTAAGGGAAGTTTCGCAAACGGCACCTTATATGCACAACGGATTGTTTCCTAATATCAGAGGAGTCCTGAATATGTACAATGCGGGTATGCCCAATGAAAAAAGAAACAGAGACAGTCCGCTGGCTCCCAAAAAGTCAGGTATGCTGGAAAAACTGAACCTTACCGATACTGAACTCACGGACCTTGAACATTTTCTGAAAACGCTGCACAGTTATCAATACAAAATGAGAGCGCCACAGATGCCAAAATAGATAAAGAGAAGCATTTTTTGCTTCTCTTTTTTATAATTAAGAAAATAGGAATAAAAAAATACCGGGAAATTAAAGTTTCTGAAAAAACTTCAGCAGCTGCATCCTGTGAAGGTATTAACTTGAAAATTCAATGCTACAGAATATCAGAAGGAGCACATGAAAATAAGATACATAGTTTAAATCTTCAATTTTCCGTACCTTTGTGGCTAATTTTATATTCAATGCAACTCGGAAAAACCCAGACTTTAAAAATTTCAGAAAAAAACTATTCAGGATGGATCCTGGCGGACGAATCAGGTGAGAAGGCTTTCTTGCCTAAGGTTTTCACCAGCGATGAAAAAGAAATTGGTGATGATGTTGAAGTTTTTGTTTATCAGGATGACGGTAAATTAAAAGCAACCACTGAAATTCCATTGGCTGAAGTAGGAGAGTATGCCGTAATGAGCTGTGTGCAGAGTCTTCCGAGCGGAGCGTTTATGGATTGGGGAATTATAAAAGATCTTTTTATCCCTTACAAACAGCAGAAATCCAAAATTATTGAAGGAAAAAGATATCTCGTCCATTTATATGTGGATGAAGACCTTGATCTGATTACCGGAACTACAAAATTCAAAAGAAATCCACAATATCAAGACCTTCCCTTCGAAAAAGGTGAAAAGGTAGATCTTCTCATGATGAATGAAAGCGAGTTAGGCTGGAATGTGGTGATCAATAAAAAATATATCGGTCTTGTTTATGCATCAGACGTATTCAAAAAGCTGTATCCTTTATCGGAAGAAAGCGGCTATATTAAAGCTATCCGTGAAGACGGTAAGATTGATGTTTCCCTTCAGCCGGAAGGTTTCGAGAATATAGATGAATTCAAACAGAAGATTCTTGACAAGCTGGAAGAAAACTACGGACTTCTCTATTTGTCAGACAAATCTTCTCCTGAAGAGATTAAAGATGAACTTCAGATGAGTAAAAAGAACTTTAAAAAAGCACTCGGCGGATTGTATAAAGATAAGATCGTCGATATTTCAGAAGACAAAATAAAATTATTATAAAAATAAAACGGGCAGAATCTTCTGCCCGTTTTTGTATTTATCCCTATTCCCAGAACGTCCTGCTGTACGTTCTTTCTCCAATTTTTCACAGGCGGAGCAAAGTCTATTTTGTATTGCCTTGCTGAATGAATGTCCTTGTTTTCCTTTATACACAATGAGAAATCTACTTGCTTGCCTTTGCGATAAATAAAATAGTTTTTGATATTTTGAACGCATGCTATGATTGAATAGTATGAACATTCAAAAAACATGATGTAAATCATGACAAATTTGTTTAATTAATTTGTTTAACAATTTTGTCAAAAATAAAATTTGATTTACATTTGCACAAAATTGTTTAACAATAATGTCAAATCAAGCAAAAAAAGACCAAACACAGGAATTAATAAAAGAGACAGCGAAGAATTTATTCTTTGTGAAAGGGAAGTTTGACGCTACTACCCAGGAAATTGCAGATGAAGCCGGAGTGAACAGAACACTGATCAATTATTATTTCCGTTCAAGGGATAATCTTATTCAGATCATTTTTGATGAAGCTCAACGGGTGGAACAGGAGAAATCTAAGATTATTCAGAACGCAGATCTGCCTTTTAAGGTGAAGATCAGCAAGTTTATAGAAGGCAGTCTTTCTACAAGTCTTCAGTACCCATACCTGGAAACTTACATCGTTTCACAGATCAACAAAGGGAACTGTCACCAGAGAGAAATAGAAGAAGATGTACTGGAAACTCTTTATAAAGACATTGAAAAAGAAATGGAACTGGGAAATATTGAAAAAATGGCTCCCGTTCAGTTTATTCTGAATATGGTTTCATTACTTGTGTTTCCAAGTGCCATAAGACCTTTATTTATGGAGAATCTGATGATTAGTGATGAAGAATATGACAAAATTATTTCCGAAAGAAAAGAGATCATTATCAACATGCTTTTCAAAAATTAAAAAAATGTTAAAGTATTTTAAGAAATGATTCGTCCTTTAGAAATAAAAAACATTGACGAGAAAAATTACATTAAAAAAATAAACGAAGTATATAATTATGAAAAGAAAACGTATAACTGCTAATAAGCTAAAAATTGGGATAGCTGCAGCATTTATGATTTTCGGTTTTTCATCCGTATCTGCCCAGCAGCAGGTTTCTTTACAGGAAGCCATCAAGCAGGCCCTGCAAAATAAGGCAGAAGCCAAAAAAGCAGCATTACAGATCAGAAAAGCTGAATATAAAATTGATGAGGCCAGAGCCGGAGCTTTACCTCAGATAAGTGCCACGGCAGGTTTAACTTACAATCCGGTTATTCAGGAATCTTTGCTTGAATTCGGTGGGGAGAGAATCAGAGCACAGCTGGGACAGCCATGGAGCTCAACAGCTTCTGTACAGCTTCAGCAGGCAATATTTGACCAAAGAGTTTTTACCGGTCTTAAAGCGGCAAAATCAACAAGAGAATTTTATGTTTTAAATGCTCAGTTAACGAATGAACAGATCATTGAAAATGTAGCAACAGCGTATTATCAGGTTTTTGTTCAGGAAGAGAATCTTAAAACGGTTGAAGCCAGCTACGCTAATACGGAAAAAACGAGAAATGTAATCAAGAGCCTGGTTGATAACGGGTTGGCAAAAGCCATTGATTTAGATCGTACCAACGTTCAGCTGACCAATATTGGTTCAAACAAGCAGACATTAATCAACTCGGTAGAGCTTTCAAAAAATGCTTTGAAATTTTACATGGGAGTTCCCATTTCTACAGATATTGAGCTTGAAGAAAAAACAATTGAGCCAAGACCTGAATTGGTAGCAAGCACTGTAAACCTGGATGACCGTACAGAAATCAAAGTTTTAAACAAAAACAGAGAACTTCTTCAGTTTAACAAAAAAGCTACGGAAGCTTATTTATATCCTACAGTGAGTTTGGTTGCCAATTACGGTTGGGGTGGCCAGGGAGCAAAATTCCCTCTTACCAACGGGATTAATAATGGAGTTCTTTGGAGTGATTATTCAGCAATTGGTTTGAATATTAATGTTCCGATTTTCACCGGAGGAGCTACCAAAGCCAAAATCAATCAGGCAGAAATTGATATTCAGGATTTAGATTTAGATATCCAGAATACTCAGCTGAGCTTAAGTTTAGATTATAAAAATGCAATTACCAATATGGAAAATGCATTAATCAATATCGAAAGCATGAAAGATAATGTAGGGCTTGCAGAAAGAGTTCAGAAAAATACCCAGGCCAATTATCAGTATGGTTTGGCAACGCTTACAGAGGTTTTAGACGCTGAAAATGCTCTTACCCAGGCAAAACAGAACTATGCAAATGCTTTACTAGATTACAAACAGGCGGAAATAAAATTAATCAAGGCTAAAGGAGAATTAAACACACTACAAAACCCGTAATAAACTATGAAAAAAACCTTAATATATATCATCGTAGCAGCTGTCCTGATAGGTCTGGCAGCTTACAAGATTGCAGATAATAAAGAAAAACAGACGCAGGAAGTAAAAGAAGTTGCCAAGCAGGTAGATAAAATCAACGTAAATGTTGTTACTGTTGCAAGAGAAAATATCGACACAGATTATACAGCCAACGGAACATTCATTCCAAAGCAGGAAATGAATCAGTCTTCCGAAATTGCAGGACGTATCGTAAGTGTTCTGGTAAAAGAAGGATCAAGAGTTTCTGCAGGACAGACTTTGGCAGTGATAAAAAAAGACGCAATCGAAGTGGATGTTTCTCAGGCTCAGAATAATTTGCAGAACGCGATTATTGATAACCAACGTTACGAAAATGCCTTCAAAACCGGAGGAGTTACCAAACAGCAGGTTGACAACTCAAGACTGCAGCTGAAAAATGCCCAGGCAGCCGTAAGAGCACAGGGAGTAAGAGTAAATGATACCAGCATCCGTGCGGGGATCAGCGGAACGATCAATAAAAAGATGGTAGAACCGGGAACCGTGGTTTCTGTAGGAACTTCCATGTTTGAAATCGTAAATATCAACAGCTTGAAACTTTCTGTATTAGTGGACGAAAGCCAGGTTGGAAGAATCCAGTTGGGCCAGGAAGTTCCAATTAATGTAAATGTTTTACCTGGAGAGTCTTTCAGCGGAAGAATTACCTTCATTGCTCCTAAAAGTGATGCTTCTTTAAATTTCCCGGTTGAAATTGAAGTTCAGAATAAAGGAAACCTGAAAGCAGGTATGTACGCAACAGCTTTATTTAAAACCAATCATGGTGCTGAAACTCAGAATATGCTGACCGTTCCTGCACAAGCTTTTGTAAACGGAGTAAGCTCAGGGCAGTTATTTATCGTAAGCAACGGAACTGCTAAACTGATCAAAGTACAAACAGGAAAAGTGTATGGTGATAAAGTTCAGATCTTAAGCGGACTGAATGGCGGTGAACAGGTAATTACCAGCGGACAAATCAACCTTGATAACGGTTCGAAAATCAATATCGTAAAGTAACAGAAGATGAAGTTAGCAGAAATATCCATTAAAAGGCCGTCCCTTGTTATCGTATTGTTTACGATACTTACATTGGGTGGTTTATTAAGTTACTCCATGATGGGGTACGAGTTGATTCCGAAGTTTGAAACCAATATGGTAACCATTTCTACGGTATATCCGGGAGCTTCGCCTGCTGAGGTGGAAACTTCGGTAACCCGGAAAATTGAAGATGCCGTGGGTTCCCTGGAAAACGTAAAAAAAGTAGAATCTTCATCTTATGAAAGTTTATCGGTTATTATGGTTCAGCTGAATACCGGTGCCGATGTAAATTATGCTTTGAATGATGCACAGAGAAAGGTAAATGCTATTTTGGCAGATCTTCCGGATGATGCAGATCCCCCTTCTTTGCAAAAGTTCTCACTGGATGATCTCCCGATCATGACGCTGAGTATTTCCAGTGATAAGCTGAATAATAAAGATCTATACGACCTTTTAGATAAAAAAATAGAACCTATTTTTTCCCGTGTAAACGGTGTCGCTCAGGTTGACCTGGTAGGTGGGCAGGAGAGAGAAATTCAGGTAAATTTAGATGAAAAGAAAATGCAGGGATATGGTATTGCTATTGCAGATGTACAGCAGGCCATTCTTTCCTCCAACCTGGATTTCCCGACGGGAGCTTTGAAGACGAGAACTTCAAGATCTACGATCAGACTTTCCGGAAAGTATAAAAGTGTAGATGAGATGAACAACCTTGTAGTTTCCAATAAAGACGGAGCTCAGGTACGTTTGTCTGATATTGCCACCGTTTTCGATACACAGAAAGATGTGGAGAAAGTGGCAAGATACAATCAGAATTCCACGATTTTACTTCAGGTTAAAAAACAGTCTGATGCCAATGCGGTTTCCGTTTCAGAAGCCATTCAGAAAACAATTGCTGATGTTCAGAACAACTATAAAACGCAGGCAATTAAAATAAATATTGTAGATGATACCACAGACTTTACGCTTGAAGCTGCAGACCATGTAATTTTCGACTTATTCTTAGCGATTATCCTGGTAGCGGTAGTAATGTTATTGTTCCTTCACAACATCAGAAACGCATTCATCGTAATGGTTTCTATCCCGATGTCATTGATTGCAACGGTAATCGGAATGTATCTGATGGGCTATACCCTGAACCTGATGAGTTTATTAGGACTTTCATTGGTGGTTGGTATCCTTGTGGATGATGCGATTGTAGTTTTGGAGAACGTTTACCGTCACATGGAAATGGGGAAAAGCAGAATTCGTGCAGCGTACGATGGAGCTTCAGAAATTGGGTTTACGGTAACGGCTATTACCCTGGTAATCGTGGTGGTATTCTTACCAATCGCGATGAGTTCAGGATTGGTGTCTGATATCTTAGCGCAGTTCTGCGTCACCGTGGTTATTGCCACATTATTCTCGTTATTAGCTTCATTTACCATCATTCCTTGGTTATCTTCAAGATATGGTAAACTGGTGCATTTGACAGGTAAAAATCCTTTTGAGAAATTTATCCTTTGGTTTGAAAAGCAATTGGAAAAATTCACTCACTGGATCACAGGAATTCTGGAGTGGGCGTTGAAAACAACATTAAGAAGAATTATGACAGTGGTTGTAACCTTCATTATCCTGATTTCTTCATTCATGTTGGTGGCTTTCGGATTTATTGGTGGTGAATTCTTCCCTAAAATGGACAGAGGACAGTTCCTTGTTCAGATGGAATTGCCAAAAGATGCTTCCGTAGAAAAAACCAATCAGATTACTTTAGCGGTTGAAAGATACCTTAGAAATGATAAAGATGTTGTAGATATGATCACCACGGTTGGTCAGCAGTCATCAGGATTTGGTGGAGCTCAGGCTACTTTGTATCAGTCAGAGATTCAGGTGATTTTAGTAGATAAATCTGAACGTAATGAAAGTACAGATATCAAGTCTGCCAAAATCAAGAGAGCGTTGGAAGAAAAATTCACAGGAGTTGAATTTAAAACAGCACCAATCGGATTGATGGGAGCAGATAACGCACCAATTGAAATGGTAGTAACCGCTCAGGATAACGAAACAGCCAATAAAGAAGCCAACAGAATTCTTGAATTGCTTAAAAAAGTACCAGGTTCTGTAGATGCAGAATTGTCCACTGACTCTGGAAATCCGGAAGTTCAGGTGAATATCGACAGAGATAAAATGGCATCTTTAGGCTTAAATCTTTCCAGTGTAGGACAAACGATGCAGACGGCATTCAGTGGAAATACAGACGGGAAATTCAGAGCCGGAGAATATGAATATGACATCAACATCCGTTTTGGTGATGCCAACAGACAATCTATTGATGATGTAAGAAACCTGATGTTTACAAACCCTCAGGGTGAGCAGATCAGACTGAGTCAGTTTGCAGATGTAAAAATGGGTTCAGGACCGAGTTTATTGGAACGTAGAGACAAATCACCTTCTGTAAAGGTAAAATCTAAAGTGGTAGGTCGTCCTGTAGGAGATGTTGCCAACGAATGGGCTGCTCAGTTTATGGAGAACGAAAAGACCAAACCGGCGGGAGTAAGCTATATTTGGAGTGGTGATATGGAAAACCAGACTGAAGGTTTCGGTACCTTAGGAATTGCATTGATGGCGGCTATCGTATTGGTTTATCTGGTAATGGTTTCATTGTATGACTCATTCGTATATCCGTTCGTGGTATTGTTCTCTATTCCTCTGGCATTGATCGGGGTAATGGTTATTCTTGCCATCACCGCCAATTCATTAAACATCTTTACGATGCTGGGGATGATCATGTTGATTGGTCTGGTAGCAAAGAACGCAATTATGATTGTCGACTTTGCGAATATGAGGAAAGAGGCAGGAGCAAGTACCCATGATGCTTTGATTCAGGCGAACCACGCACGTCTTCGTCCGATCTTAATGACAACAATTGCAATGATCTTCGGTATGATCCCGATTGCGATTGCAAAAGGAGCAGGAGCGGAGATGAACAACGGACTGGCATGGGTTATTATTGGTGGTTTAACATCATCATTATTCCTGACGCTGATCATTGTACCGGTAGTGTATTCTTTATTTGATTCAATTCTAAGAAGAATGGGTAAACATGAAAAAGTAGACTACGAAGCTGAAATGAAAGCCGACTATGTACACAAAGAATTAAGTGAAGACGGATTTACTCCTAAACACATAGACTAAGATATTTAACCTTAATTAACCTAAAAGCGCATCAGATTTCTGATGCGCTTTTAATTTTATAATAATATAGGTACTCGTTACACTTTCTGCTTTGCTTTTTGTTTTTCCATTTGTTCATTTCCCCATATCCTTAAATAGTCAATGAAAGGAATGAGCTGCCGGCCCACATCAGTTAAAGAATATTCTACCTTTGGGGGAACTTCATGATAGACTTTTCTGCTGATAAGGCTGTCATCTTCCAGCTCACGCAAAGTCTGGGTAAGCATTTTCGGAGTGATATCGGAGATCGTTTTTCGTAATTCACCGTAACGCATGATCGTCTTTACATGCAGATACCACAATATTCTACCTTTATATTTTCCACCAATTCTTTTAAATGCATAGTCTACAGGGCAGGAAGGTTCGTCTTTTAGATATTTTTTCATGATTTTATTAAAATTAATACTTTGATAATCAGTATTAGTATACTTTTAGTATGTAGAGTACAAAAAAGTGCATACTTGTCTCTAATATAGCATTAATTTACTTTTGTTTTAAACTTAAAGTAAAAATATAATGAAAACAATTATTTTAAATGAAGCCGGAGGTGTTGATAAGCTGCAGTTGACTGATACGGAAAAACCGCAAATAAAAACTACTGAAGTATTGGTACAGGTAAAAGCAATAAGTATCAATCCGGTTGATGTAAATGCCAGAGCCTATGATCATGTTCTTAATTGGATATATGGTGATGAAAGACCGGTGATCTTAGGCTGGGATATTGCAGGTGAAGTGAGCGAAATAGGAGAAGAAGTAACCGGTTTTAAAGTTGGGGACAGGGTTTTTGGAATGGTCAATTTTTTCGGGAACGGAAAAGCTTATTCAGAATATACAGCTGCTCCCGAAAGCCATCTGGCTCTGATTCCAGAAAATCATACATTTGAAGAGGCTGCAGCAGCTACTTTAGCGGCGGTAACAGCTTATCAGGCCTTAGTGGATGTTGCTAAAATTAAGAAAAACGACAGGGTTCTGATTCATGCTGCCTCAGGAGGAGTTGGTCATTTTGCGGTACAGATTGCTAAATATTTTGGAGCTTATGTGATAGGAACTTCCTCTGCAAATAATAAAAACTTTGTTCTGTCCATCGGGGCGGATGAGCATATTGACTATACCCAAAAAGACAGTCTGAATATGGTCAATGATATCGATATTATTATCGATACCATTCAGGGAGAAACACTGCTGAAATCAATTGATGTGGTAAAGCCGGGAGGTGTTATCGTGACATTACCTTCGCCTGAAATTCCTCAAAACATTCAGGATAAAGCAGAAAAGCAGAATGTAAATCTTGAATTCATGATGGTGGCTTCTAAAAGAGAAACAATCCAGGTCATTGCAGATTTACTTGAGAATAAGTCTTTAATTCCTCATATCCATCGGATTTTTCCATTTGAGGAAATGGCTAATGCCCACTTGGAAATGGAAACAAAAAGGGTAGTAGGTAAAATTGTAGTCACCCTATAAACGAAAGAACCTTTTCCGGACTCCGGATCTTGATTAATTAAAGCGCATTAGATTTCTGATGCGCTTTACGTTTCCTTAATCAAATCAATCTCTGATTGATTCCATCTTTGCATCCTTTCTATAAAATATAATAATGAATCCTTTGCGTCAAAAAAAACGAAAGTATCCATCTCAAAAGATGATCATTCAGTTTCTTTACTCATTAAAAAAGGCTTCCAGAATAATCTGGAAGCCTTTACTTATCTTATAAGTAGAAAATTAATCTGCCATTACCTCACCGGCTTTTCTGTAGATAAAACTTCCGTAAATGTGTCTTCTTGCAAAACGGCTTGGCGAATCGGAGTTAACCATTTTGATATACGTATTTCTTGGAACTCCAATGTATTCATACATCATTCCGTTCAGATGCTGAATTTTTAAAACCGCTTTCTCCAGATAAAAATCCTGGATATTAGATTTTGTGATGGTTTCTGTATATTCCTCTTTATATTTTTCCTGTGTTTCCTCATTGATACTTACCAGAAAGTGGTAAGCTTCAATCACAGATTTGCTCTTTTCTTCTGCTTCCAGTTTCCCGGCTTCGTCATTGGCAAATTTATCAGGATGCGAATCTTTCATCGTATTTCTGTAAATGGTCTTTAGTTCTTTCAACGTAACGTTTTTATCGACCCCAAGAAGCTTTCTGTGCTCACCAACTCTTTTCATATGTATGATCCTTATTTCGGGGTGCAAAATTAAGCTTTTAAATTGAGAAACTGTAAGTTTTTGATTATTAATTTGTTTGGTAGCTGAAAAAAGTTGTTTTATTTCCTTTTTGACTGTGTTTAGCAAATCTTTAATTTGACGAAACTCATAACTATCATCATTATTGTCTTTTAAATCAAAGAAGAGGGTTTTTGTTGTTACTAATGAACCAGATATAAAAGTTTCTGAAAGGTATTTCGCTAAATCCGGTTGTTGAAACTCATCAAAGTAGATTGTGATTTTACTGATAATACTTTTTTGAGGCTTCTTATCATAATTCTCATAATGATCAGATTTAGATTTTAAAACACGGATTATTCTGTTATTGATATCTTTTGTTACTTTAATTGAAAAACCGATTGAACCTATATTTTTGTTGTTTTTATTTGTAATAAAACCGGAGCCCTCAATAATTTTGGTTGGATAATCTTTAGAAAAAACATTAATACTGTCTAGATAGATATAATTTTTTAGCCTGATTTTTAAATCATTATTTGACTGTCCAAATATTGAAGTTGAAATGAATAGAAAAAAAAACAGAAATCGCATATTATTCTTGAAGTTTTGGATTTACAATTTTAATAACTTTTCCTGTTCCAATTAAGTGTGAACCTTCATATAGCTTGAAACCTATTCCTGCTTTTAATTTTTTGTGAAAATATTCCTGAGATAAAATATCAATCTCGGCATTCACCATATCTCCGGGGAAAACATGATCTGTCCCAATATAAATTTGGCGGGCAGATGTTTGATAATCATCAAAATTGAAAACTAACTGTGATCTGTAATTACTTTTTACATAATGTGTTCTTCCGCCTTCATTCTCATTTTTAAAATGAATTTGTGCAATAAAATCACATTTAGAATTTCCAGTTTCTAATTTATTTTCGTGAAAATATTCGTAAGCATGACCTCCCAGATCTCCACCTTCAGAAATTAAATTATCTTCTTCATCATATATTTTAAAAGTCTCTTGCGAATCTCCAATACTTGCAGAACCATCCAAACCAAGTAGGATGGAGTATAAAGTATCATCTAAAAGATAGGAAATAATCTTTTTTAATTTTTCAGTTTCAATATCATCTAAATGCAATTCTTCAATTTTGGTGGAAACAAGAGTTCTGTATTTTGATTGATGGTCAAAACTTGAATTGAGAATGTTTTGTTTTTCCTGATAGAAATTTTTCACGAAGTCTTCGACAGTCATTTAACAAATATATTATATTTAGCATAATAATTTAGTCAGGTAATTTTAGAACATTGAGTATTTACTTTGTTCATCACATTTACCGTATTCCCTTACTCAGCTCTTTAATATGTTTATTTATAAAAACCTCTTTATCCTTTTTTACTTCTTTTAACATCAGTTTCTTGTCGTCCGGAATGTCAGAATATTTTTCGGACCAAAGACTAATTTCAATGAGGATAGGGAGCAGTTCAATACCTTTTTTGGTAAGTTTATATAATACTTTAGCCTTACTTTCCGGGTGCTCCAGTTTGATGATAAGCTTGTTTTCTTCCAGCATAAGAAGGCGGGAAGCCAGAATATTGGTGGCTATTTTTTCTTCAGATTTCAGGAAATCTCCATAAGTGCACTGTTGGGCATACAGAAGGTCTCTTATAATAAGCAGTGACCATTTGTCTCCCCAGATATCCAGTGAGCAACTGATAGGGCAGTCTGATCTTTTTTTTGAAGCTGGCATAAAATAAATCAATAATTTAAAAAAAAATAACTTGCAATTTAAAAGTTATTGCATAGATTTGTACTTGTAAAATGCAAGCGAATTTAGTGAATTAAATTTTAAAATACAATGGAGAATGTTCTTTTTAACACTTAGCCAGTAATCACAGAAATGACCGCAGAAAGAAGTGTTAAAAAATGTCTTCTAAAAATTTATAAATTCAAAGAAAGCAGAACAGATTCTAAAATAAAAACTTAAAGCATGAAAGCATTTAGTATTAGCCGTTACAAAAAAGACAGTGAGCTGCAGTTGATAGATCTACCCGAACCGGCCGTCGGAGAAAATGAAGTTTTGGTTCAGATTTACGCTGCAAGTGTCAATCTCCTGGATTCTAAAATAAAAAGCGGTGAGTTTAAACTGATTTTACCTTATAAAATGCCGTTGATTTTAGGTCACGATGTTGCAGGAGTCATCACAAAAGTAGGCTCAAAAGTAAAAAGCTTTAAAGCAGGGGATAAGATTTATGCAAGGGCAGCAGATTTTCATATTGGGACTTTCGCGGAATTTATTTCTGTTAATGAAAAAGATATTGCTTTAAAACCTAAAAATCTGACGATGGAAGAAGCAGCATCAATTCCGTTGGTGGGTTTAACGGCCTGGCAGGCTTTGGTTGAAAAATCTAATGTTCAGTCCGGGCAGAAAGTTTTTATTCAGGCCGGCTCCGGTGGTGTCGGAACTTTTGCTATACAGCTGGCAAAGTATTTAGGGGCAACGGTTGCTACTACGGCCAGTGAAAAAATTTTTGAACTCCTAAAGAACCTTGGCGCAGACGTGCTGATCGATTATAAAACACAGAATTTTGAAGATATTCTGACTGATTATGATGTTGTACTGAACAGTCAGGACAGTAAAACTCTGGAAAAATCATTCAATATCCTGAAGCCAGAGGGGAAAATTATTTCAATTTCCGGTCCGCCAACTCCTTTATTTGCCAATGAATTTAATATGCCCTGGTACGTAAAATTGGCTGCAAAATTGTTGAGCCGTAAAGTCAGAAGAATCGCGGATAAGCAAAATAGTAATTACTCCTTTCTTTTCATGAAAGCTGACGGAAAGCAGTTAGCAGAAATTACAAAGCTGATAGAAACCGGAGAGATAAAACCTGTTATCGACAAAGTTTTTTCATTCGGAAACACTAATGAAGCGGTGAAATATGTAGAAAGTGGCCATGCAAAAGGAAAAGTAGTGATAAAAATGCTATAAATATTTGACCAAAACAAAAAAAGCAGGAGCTTAGAAACTCCTGCCCCAATACTATTGATTAGCTAAATTCTCTTCTTTATCAAAAGCTTTTGCTGCTTCTTTTGCTGCTTCTACCATCGCAATCAATGCCTTTTCAGTTTCATCCCAATGGCGGGTTTTCAATCCACAGTCAGGGTTTACCCAAAGCTGCTGAGCGGGAATAACAGCTTGTGCTTTTTTCAGCAATTCAACCATTTCTTCTTTTGACGGAACTCTCGGCGAATGAATATCGTAAACGCCCGGACCTATCTCATTCGGATATTTGAAATCTGCAAAAGCATTCAGCAGTTCCATCTGGCTTCTGGAACATTCTATCGTAATTACATCGGCGTCCATATCGGCAATATTCTGGATGATGTCATTGAATTCAGAATAACACATATGCGTATGGATCTGCGTTGCATCTTCAACACCGCTTGCTGAAATTCTAAAGGCCTCAACCGCCCATTTCAGATAATTTTGCCAGTCAGATGTTCTCAGCGGAAGGCCTTCTCGAATCGCCGGCTCATCAATCTGAATAATTCTGATTCCTGCTTTTTCCAAATCATTTACCTCATCACGAATGGCCAGTGCAATCTGTTTACAAGTCAAAGAACGGGGCTGGTCGTCACGCACGAAAGACCATTGAAGAATCGTCACAGGACCTGTAAGCATTCCTTTTACCCATTTTTGAGTTAAAGACTGAGCATATTGGGACCAGTAAACAGTCATCGGCTGCGGTCGGTGCACATCACCATAGATCACCGGAGGCTTTACACAGCGGCTTCCGTAGCTCTGCACCCATCCGTTTTGGGTAAAAGCAAACCCTGAAAGCTGTTCCCCGAAATATTCCACCATATCATTACGCTCAAATTCTCCGTGAACTAAAACATCAATGCCGATTTCTTCCTGCCAGCGGATCGTTCTTTCTGTCTCTTTCTTAAGAAGATCATCATATTGCCCGGCAGTCAGTTCACCTTTTTTAAATTTTGATCTCCATGCTCTTACTTCCTTAGTTTGAGGAAAAGAGCCGATAGTTGTTGTTGGAAAGAGAGGAAGCTGCAAAACTTTTTGCTGTTCCTCTTTCCTTATGCTGAATGGACTGTTTCTCCTGGCATCATCTACAGTTGTTACATCTACGCGGTCTTTTACTTCCTGGTTATGGATCAACGCTGAGATTTTGCGGGTGTCAATTGCTTTTTTATTTTCGGCATACTGCTGTAAAGCCTGATAATCTGCTTTTCCGGATGCCAGCTTTTTCAAGGCAACAACTTCATCAACTTTTTGTTTGGCAAAAGCCATCCACTGCTTAATTTCAGGAGATAATGTCTTTTCATTGGTCTCAAGATCCAAGTCAAAAGGTGAGTGGAGGAGTGAACAGGAAGGGGCTATAAAAACTCTTTCTGAACCAATTGCATGTACTGCTTTTTCGATGAAGCTTAAAGATCTTTCAAAATCATTTTTCCAGATGTTTCTTCCGTCTACAATACCTAAGGATAAGCTTAAAGTTTGTGGAATGGTATTTAAAACCTCATCCAGCTGTTCAGGACAGCGTACAAGATCAATATGCAGAACATCCGCAGGAAGTGAAGCCGCCAATGAAAGATTGTCTTTTAAACCTTCAAAATAAGTAGCAAGAATAAAGATAAGATCCGGGAACTGTTTTCTGATTTCAGCATAAGCAGACTGGTAGATTTCTTTTGCTTTTCCGGTGAGATCCAGGCCTAAAAACGGTTCGTCAAACTGAATCCAGGTGGCTCCGTGGTTTTCCAGCTCTTTTAAAATCTCAATGTATACCGGAAGCAGGTTTTCTATCAGATCGAGCTTGTCAAAACCTTCTTCTTTTTCTTTTCCAAGAAGAAGATAGGTAAGAGGACCTAAGATCACAGGCTTGGCATTTATTCCGGCTTCTTTTGCACTGATGAATTCACTGATGATCTTTTTGGAGAATAATCCGAACTGTTGGTTCTTCTGAAATTCAGGAACAATGTAATGGTAATTGGTGTCAAACCATTTTGTCATTTCCATGGCGGTAATGTCGAGACCGTCTTTCTGATAGCCTCTTGCCATTGCAAAATACAGATCAAGTTCGGAACCGGAGGCTCTTGAAGCAATCTCTTTGTAGCGCTCCGGAATGGCCCCGACAGTCAGAGTCATATCCAGAACCTGATCATAATAAGAAAAATCGTTGCAGGGAATAAGATCGATTCCTGCTTCCTGCTGAATTTTCCAGTTTTGAAGGCTGATGTTTTTCCCGGTTGCCAGGAGTTCATTTAGTGTTGCTTTGCCTGACCAATACTGTTCGCAGGCTTTTTTGAGTTCTCTGTTGCTACCAATACGCGGATAGCCAAGTAGGTGTGTTTGCATTTTTCTTTTTAACTTTTAATTAAATAATAATGTAAAGTTCTTAGAGATGCTTCACAATGCCGCCGAAGAAAGTGATTTTTAGAAATAGAAGAGATACAATTAGGACGTAATTTTTCTTCAAATAAGAGAGTTGGCTTAAATATTTATTTTTTGACGCAAAGTTTTACTTCAACATACTTTATATTCTAAGAGGACAAAGACTTAATCAATACATTGAATTGCTGAAGCGGAAGTTTTACCCATAAGCTTCATCAGTGACAAAGTTGCAGTTCTTTGCTCCTTAAAATAAGAAGTCATCATAAAAAAATCTTTGCGTTTAAAATCAAATCAATTTAAATTTTAAACCCAATACGTTCAAAGTATCATCTGTATGACTTAAAAGCTTCAGTCCGCGAAAGCATTGTCAATTCAGAACAGGCAGGTCTCCTGGCTTGTAACGGTTTTATCATCCTTCCCGCTGTTGCAGTGGATATTCCCTGATAAAAACTTTTGATGTGTTACTTACAGTTGCGCGACAGCTCGTGATTCTCACACGATTCCCTATTAATCTACGTTATGTAAAACCTCTTCTGTTTGATGAAGGATGTTAAAGAACAAAATCTGTATCAAAGGTATTGATTAAAGTGAATTGATTGGCTTGGCATTATAAATTCAGAATATAATTTGGTTTAATACCGGTTTTGAAGTTGAAAATTCTGTAAATTTGAAAAACATAACCTCAAAAAGAATATTATTCTGTGGAAAGACTTGACGATAGGGATCTTCAATTGCTCAGGATCCTGCAAAAGAATGCTAAACTGACTGTAAAAGAGATTGCAAAAGAAGTAAATCTTTCTCCTTCACCTGTTTTTGAACGGATGAAAAGACTGGAGCAGGAGGGATATATCAAGCATTATGCAGCGGTTCTTGAAGCAGAAAAACTGAACCGGGGATTTACTGTTTTTTGCCAGATTAAACTTAAAATTCATGACCGTTCCGTAGGAAATCAGTTTGTGGAAGATATTCTACAGATTGATGAAATTGCCGAATGCTATAATATTTCAGGAGATTTCGATTTTCTCCTTAAAGTTCAGGTAAGAGACATGAAACATTACCAGGATTTTGTATTCAATAAGCTGGGTTCATTAGACTCCATCGGAAGTGCACATAGTACTTTTGTGATGGCCGAGGTTAAAAATATTCATGGGGTAAGTATTTAAAAACAAAATCAGCACCCGAAAACGAATGCTGATTTTAAATCATTCAATTTTTCAATCTTTATATAAATTCAATTGTTCCATTTCCACCACTGCATTTTTTTGATATTCTTCTGTCAGATTAAATATTTTTCCCAATTTCTGGGAAGCGCTGATAAAACTGATAAACGTGCAGAGCTCCGAAATTTCTTTTTCGGAAAAGAATTCTCTCAACATGCTGAAATGATTTTTGAGTATGGAACGGTGATCTTTATAGAACAGCTCTGCGAAGCTTACCGCCACAGAAATTTTAAGATCTGACTGGTTGAAATCGGGTCTTCCGCCTTTTACCATACAGTATTCACAGCCATTGCCAAATGCAAGTGTTCTTCGAACCTGTTCCAGCAGGTCAGGGTCTAAACTTGTATTTTTAAAGAAAGTCTCTTCAAGTCTGTTCCAGTGGTGTAATATTTCTGGGTTGTGGCCGATAAGTTTTTCAAATGGTGTACTTCCATGGTCTGAAAATTCGATTGTTGTCATTTTTTTATGACAAATTTCTGTGTATTGTGTATAAATTTAAAATGAATTTAAGGGTAAAATTTTATAATTTTGATTGTTTCTACGGATTTAAATAAGAAATACAATGAAAATAGTTTTAGACGAATTTGATCATAAAATTTTGAAGTTGCTGACTGAAAATTCCAGGTTGAGTTATGCCGAAATAGGCCGCAAAATTTCCCTTTCTCAGTCTGCCACAAAAGAGAGGGTGCAGAACCTTACCGACACCGGTGTTATCAAAAGTTTTACAGTAGATATTGATTATGGCCTTCTCGGATACAGCCTGAAAGTTATTATTCATCTGAAGTTTAAAAATGATGAGTTTAAAATATTTATCGATCACCTGAAAATGTTTCCGGAGATCATCAGCTGTAAAAGGATCACAGGTGAATACTGCCTCATTGCTGAGTGTGTTTTAAAAGACAGTTCCCACCTCGAAAATATTATTGACAGGCTGATAAAATTTGGAATTCCTTCTACATCGGTTCAGCTGTCTGAAATAAAAGCGAACCATTTTCTGTCCTAAAAACCATTGCAGAAAGAGCCAATGAAAGTGTAAATACTAATTTTTTCATATTTTATTGTAGGCTTTATTCGGAAATATTCTGATCCTGAGTTTAATTTAGAGATCTTATGATGTTTTTAAATTTTAAAATAATAGTTTTGGTATAAATTAATATCTATGGATTCGGGCTTTGTTTTTTTTATTTTTACTTTACTGATCCTGGCTGGATTATCTTATCTGATGATGCGGTTTTTTAACCGGTGGACAGCAAAATCTCAACACAGAACAGTCTTGAATGGCTTGATCTTCGTTGTGTCCTATGCATTGTTGCTGTTTATTTCATTTATTATTTTGATCATGAACGTAAGGTTTGAGCGGTAATGTTTGACTTCTGATAATAAAATAGGCTGCCGCAAGATTGAAAATCAGGGAAACCCAGACATTCAGTCCGTAAAACAGCTCATAGTCATGCCGGCTTTCCTGATAGAACAGATTTTTTATGATCCTGAAAGTGATAGCGGTGGTAGTAACTGCATAACTTAGGATCATCCATTTTTTGTGCTCTGCAATATTTCCCTTTTTAATAAAGAGAACGGCAGCAGTCGTAAAATAAGCCCACAGAACATCCTGAAGCATAAATCCTGTAATTCCGATGACTCCGCCATTTGAAAATAATCCCAAGACAAAACACGCCGGAACATTGATGGTCAGAATATTGTAAACATAAATTTTCCCTATCCATCTGTGAAGTGCTTTGTTTTCACTTAAAAAACGGTTTGAAAACTGAGTGAGTCCAGCCAACAAACAAAGCGTGACTGAAAAAATGTGAATATAAAAAAATGTCATCCAATACGGATTGCTGACCACCTTCTGTTTAAACAAGAGAAAGCCAGCATTTTTATCAAAACCGGTATATTGAGAGATCGTTTTCAGCATCAGAATACTGAAAATCAGAATAGCTGCGGCAGCGAGTATCCTGATGATCTTAATTGTCATCCTATTTGAGATAGTTTAATGATCGATGATCACAGATATATTTCATATCGTTGTTTTTGAGTGTGCCATCCTCGTTTCCAAGCCGGAACAAGGTTAGAGGTGATCCTGTCGTCTGATTTCTATACGATACTTTTAATGCGCAAATACTGCAGTAACATGATGGTTTTGGCATCCATTATTTCTCCACGGTCTATCATAGCAAGAGCATCATTAAAAGAAAGTTCTAAAACTTCAATATTTTCACCTTCCTCTTCAAGTCCGCCGCCGTTTGCGATCTTCATTTCCGGAGAATATTCAGCGATAAAAAAATGCAGGATTTCCGTCACGGAACCGGGAGACATATAGGCCTCGAATACTTTTTCTACTTTTGAGATTTTATAGCCTGTTTCCTCTTCTGTTTCTCTTTTTATACAGTCTTCGGGGTTATCATTGTCCAAAAGGCCTGCGCATGCTTCAATAAGCATCCCTGTGGTATTTCCATTGATGAAAGTAGGAAGCCTGAACTGCCTGGTTAAGATCACAGTACCTGAAATCTTATTATAAAGCAGGATAACCGCTCCGTTTCCTCTGTCGTAAGCTTCTCTGCTTTGGGTTTCTGTTGTTCCGTCTTTTTTTGCAATGGTATAGGTCACTTTCTTTAAAGTATACCAGTTATCGGATAAAATTTCTGTTTTAAGAATACTAATGTCTGGATTCTGCATTGGACTTGCTTCTATATTATATTAAGTGATAATGCCTGACTGGCCTCATTATATGAAATGCTAAATTAATATTTCTTTTCCAACAGACATTTAAAAATACCTTAAATCTATACGATTTAAAAATGAATCATGCTATAGCGTCTATGCTTCCAGATGTTTTCTTAAATAAACAGAAGTTTCAGAGTGCTGTGCCGATAATAAATCTTTCACGGTTCCCTCGAATACAATAGTACCACCCCATTTTCCGGCTCCGGGGCCGATATCGATGATCCAGTCTGCCTGAGCTATGATATCCAGGTTATGTTCAATAACGATGAGGGTATTTCCATTATTTACCAGTTCATCAAAGAAAGAAAGCAGCTTTTCATTATCAATAGGGTGGAGGCCTGTGCTGGGTTCATCCAAAACAATAATCTTATCTGTACGGTTCAGCTCTTTGGTGAGTTTTAAACGTTGTCTTTCACCTCCGGAGAAGCTGTCCAGCCGCTGTCCCAGAGTCAGATAATCCAGTCCTAATTTAACCAGCAGGCTGAGTTCATGTTCAAATCCTGGCCCGGGAAAAAACTGCAGGGCTTCCAGAACTGTCATATTCATGATATCAGCGATATTTTTTTCCTGGTATTGATATTGTAAAACTTCAGGCTTATATCCTGACCCATGACAGACTTCACAAGGCTGTTCAATATCATCCATAAAAGCAATATCTATTTTTTCCACGCCCAGCCCTCTGCAATTGGAGCAGGCACCTTCACCGTTCCGGCTGAAAAGTTTTTCAGAGACATTATTGGCACTGGAGAAAAGTTTTCTGACAGTATCTGAAAGATTGAGATACGTCAACAGATTTGAGCGGATACTGGCTGTAAAAACTGATTGGTCTACTACGGTTACCGGATAGAATAAGGGTAAAACTTTATTAATTAAAGTGCTTTTTCCAGATCCCGCCACACCGGTCACCACATTCATTATGCCTGTAGGTATTTTTACACTGACATTTTTTAAGTTATGAAGATGAGCATTCTTTATTTCCAGATAGCCTTTTGCTGATCTCGGGGCTTTATTATAGCTGCGTTTCTTATTGAAATAGCTGGCTGTCTTACCTTCCGCATTTTTTAAATGATTAAAACTTCCCTGATACATAATTTCACCGCCGTTTTTCCCTGAATCAGGTCCCATATCAACAATAAGATCTGCTATTTTGATGAGATCCGTGTCATGTTCAACAATTAAGACGGTATTGCCTTTATCTCTTATTTTTTTGATGATATCTACAATATGGTCAATATCTTTAGGATGAAGGCCTATACTGGGTTCATCAAAAATATACAACAGATCTACAAGGCTGTTTCCCAGCTGTTTTACCATTTTTATCCGTTGGGATTCCCCTCCGGATAGGGTGTCAGTTTGCCTGTCCAGAGTGAGATACTGTAAACCGATATCAATAAGATTCTGAAGCTTTTTTGTCAATTCATTAATTACAGAAGCGTACATTTCAGATGATAAGCTCTGAATAAAAATGAGAAGTTCGTCAATGGATAGGGATGTACAGTCTGCAATGTTTTTCCCTTCAATTTTACAGGACAGAACCTTTGCATTGAGCCTTTTTCCCTGACAGAGCGGACATGGTTTGGTAATGATGACCTTTTTTAAAGTGTCTTTTCGGGTAATATTTTCCTTAGAATCCTTTTTCAGAAATGAGCTTTCAATTCGGGGAATCACGCCTTTATACCGGACTGTTTTTCCCCATTCTTTGGCAGGATTTTTGGGAATATGTTCTTTGGCATTCAGTAACATTTCCCATTCTTTTTCTGTGAAATCCTTAAGCTTTTTGTCATTGTCAAAATACCCGGAATAAATATAACGTGTCAGCCGCCATCCTCCTGGCTGAAAAGTGGGAAACTGTATGGCACCTTCATTCAGTGATTTGTTTTTGTCAAAAAGAGTTTCTGTATTCACGGTCTGTACATAGCCCAAACCCTCACATTCGGGACACATCCCCTGAGGATTGTTGAATGAAAATACATTGGAATATCCCACAAATGGTTTTCCTATCCTGGAAAACAGAAGCCGGAGAGAAGCATATATATCCGTTGCCGTTCCTACTGTTGAGCGTGCATTTCCTCCCAGCCTCTTTTGATTGATAATAAAAGGGACATTAAGATTTTCGATTTTTTCAACATTCGGAACTCCAAAATGCTGTAGACGGTTTCTTATAAAACTGTTTTGTGTCTCATTAATCTGGCGTTGAGCCTCGGCGCCTATTGTTTCGAATACCAGCGATGATTTTCCTGATCCTGAAACTCCTGTGAAGACAGTAATCTTATTTTTGGGAATGCGTAATGAAATATTCTTCAGATTATTCTGTCTCGCGTGGGTGATAATGATTTCTTTCATGATAATTTCATTAACTTTGTTAATAGTTAACTAAGTTAAGTATTTTCATGGGAATAGAAAAGGATCAATTTTTTAATACTTTTACTGATCTTCAGTGTTTTATATTGGCTAATATGAACAAGGGAAACATCAGTGGTGTTACGGCAACGCATTACAATATTATAGAATATATATACCGGAAGCATCAGGTTACCGGAAAACAGATTGCTGCAGCATTTAAGGTCAGCCAGCCAGCTATATCGAAACAGATCAAATTTCTGATCAGTAATCACCTTGTTGAACAGAAGCAAAGTGTTTCCGACAGAAGAATATTCAATCTTTCTGCTACAGAAAAGGGTAAGTTTCTGATCAATAATTCTGAAGATTTCCGGAAAACAGTAGCAGATCAGGCTTCAGCTATCTTAAACAAAACAGAATTGGATACATTAACAGCTTTACTTAATAAAATTTTGGAAAGTATCCAGGTCTGAGCATAGTTTACCGAGATAATTAACATCTGCTTTTATTTTTACTTTTCTTTCATCAGAAGATCTTCCAAAGCGTTCTTCAGGTCAGGAAATTTAAACTGGAATCCTGTATCCTGTATCTTTTGTGAAGAAGCTCTTGAACCTTCCAGTAAAGCATCTGCAAGCTCTCCAAAGATCAGTTTTAAAACAAATGCGGGTACATGAGGCATAAACAGAGGTTTTTTCAGGACTTCAGCTATTTTTTTTGTTAAATTTTCGTTGGTCGTGTGCTGGGGGGAAACCGCGTTGTAAGCTCCATCCATATCTGAGTTTCTCAGAGCTGCCATATAGACAGTGCAGATATCATCAATATGAACCCACGGCATATATTGTTTTCCGCTTCCTAAAGCAGACCCGATGCCGTACTTTATCGTAGGAACTATTTTCTTCAGCGCTCCGTCTTCTTTGGAAAGAACAACGGCTGTCCGTATTTTAACCACTCTTTCCGCCAGATTTTGTTCTTTAAAGTCATCTGCCGATCTTTCCCATAAAACAACAACTTCGCTCAGAAAATCATTTCCGGGAGGATCTTTTTCAGTATAAATTTTTTCTGTTGTTACCGTTCCGTAATAATTGATCCCTGAAGCCGAAATAAAAGATTTAAGTTTTATCTTTTTCTTTTTTACAGTTTTTAAAAGAAGTCCTGCAGAATCTACCCGGCTGGATATCAGCTCCCGCTTTCTTTCCTTGGTCCATCGTTTTTCTGAAATGTTGGCGCCGGCGAGATGAATAATATGGGAAACACTTTCAAGAGCAGATTCATCCATTGTTCCGTTTTTGATATCCCATTCAAATTCATTGTCATGTTTTTTCTTTCGCGTCAGGAATCGTACGGTGTATTCATTTTCTATCTTTTTTGAGAGTTCCCGTGCGATCATTCCGCTGGCACCGGTGATAAGGACAATTTCTTTCATAATTGAATATTTAAGGTGGGAAATTATCTCTGACTCTTGACGATCAGGACAAAATCATCTTCCAGAAGTTTATAGCCGTAATCATAAATAAACCTGTATTCAGATCCGTTCTTATAGACTTTCAGATTGGTAAAATAATCGAAATCAAAACCCAAGCCATCCATCCTTGATTTTGCAATTTTCGCTTTGCCATCTGTATTCAGTTCCATAAGGATACGGTAATTTCTGCGGAGCTTATTATTCACATTCCGCATCAGATTGGTAGAATCTTTATTCTGCTTATTATTGTAGGCATTCCGGCAGGCATCATTGCAGAATTTTTTATCAGACCTCCCGATAATTTTTTCGCCACATTCAAGACAGTTCATACTTTTATTTTTTCATTTTGTGTGGATGTTCATGTTTTTTTCTTAATAACCGTTTAAACCTTGTATGAGAAGGGTAACTTCTGTTGGAAGTTATATTGTTGAATAGAAGGGCTGCCAGTAACAGAATGATACAGCCTGATAAAACAGGAGAAAGTACATACCAGTATCCAAGTTCCGGAATTTTTCCTGTAGAACTCACTGCAATCAGCGCGGTTGCTCCTCCGGGAGGGTGAAGGGTTTTGGTATACTGCATCAGTACAATGGAAAAAGCTACAGCTAAAGGTGCGGAAAGCCAGATGATATCCGGAACGAGCTTATAAACGGTAACTCCAACAAGGGCTGAAATAACATGTCCGCCCACCAAATTTCTGGGCTGTGCAAGTGGGCTTTGAATAGCACCATAGATTAGCACACTTGATGCCCCAAATGAACCGATGAGGAAGATGTTTTCTGTGGCAGCTAAAGTATGAGACTGAATAAATGCAATAATTCCGATCCCGACAAATGCCCCTAAAAAGGACCAGAAGTGCTCTTTATAGTCAACCAGCGTCTCTTTATAAATCACATATTTTGAAACCCTGAACGTTCTTTTTATGGTCTTCTTCATTAATCTTCTTTATTTTTTATTATCTGAATTAAATTTTTAACAAAAGGTTTTGTGTAAGTTCCGTTTTCATCATAATCTGGATCAAGAATTGTGATCTCTATTCCAAAGCATAAGGGAGAATGGATCAGTGGCTTCAGAATCTCTTTGAGATTTTCATAATCGATTCCTTCTTCCATTCTGCTGTCTACGGCAGGCATCAGTTCATCTTTCAGGACGTCAACATCAAAGTGAATAAAAAATCCGTCCAGACCTTTTCTTTCCACCATGTGTAAAAAATCTTCAGCTGTTTTTCTAAAACCGTTCATCCTCAGCTTTTCTACATCAAAATACCGGATGTCAGAATTAACGATCTGGTCCACGTATTCTTCATCATCAGTTTCTGCATTTCCTGCACAGAAGATATTTTCTTCTGAAAAATAAGGCTTAAGTCCTTGAATATTGGTTAGTTTTTCATGTCCGGTTCCCGTAATAATAGCGAGATCCATTCCTGCAGCTGCTGCGGTTTCGGAAAGATGAGCCGGAATAAAATCAGTATGTCCGTCCAGATAGAAAAGCCCGAAATTTCCAAGTTTCCGTAAAGCAAAAGATGTTCCTATCAGAATGCTGCAGTCACCTCCAAGCATAATGCTGAAAGTATTTTCCTGATGATTATTCAGAATAAGAGCGGCCTGTTTCTGAGCGTAAGCAATAATAGCATCAGCATTTAGAACACCAGACTCCTGATCTGGTTCTATAGAGTAGTCCGGAGCTTCTAGTCTGAAAATATTGACAGGATTAATTTCTTTATGAAAGTTAAATTTTCTGAGCCATTCCGGAAGCTTCCTGACGCCGGGTTCAGTTTCATGTTGTTTTTTCTTCAGTCCCAGATTGAGAGGAAACTCAAAAATATTGATGTTCCTTTTCATAAATGATGTTTCCCCAAAGATACGGAATTATCCATTTGCAAACGGATAAAACTGAGCAGGAAAGTATTTTTAATGACTCTTTGGGAGTAGACTTAATGGGAAAAGGCATAAGAAAGAATAGAACTGTTTTATAATTTTATACGGCAGAAGATGTACATAATTTTTTATCTGTTGATTAATAAAGAAAAGCTTATTTTTTTAACTAAAGAATAAAATCAGACTGTATCAAAAACTTTTCAAAGAAATATCCGACAACAAACGAATACAAATGAATTTAAATAGTTTATAACCGACTATGATGCTTCGATGTAACAATCTTTGCAACAGAGATTTGAGAAGGCAGTGAACGTCTCTTATCTGAATTATTAATCTAAAATTTTAAAAGTTATGTCACTAAGAAACAAAGTAACATTAATTGGTTACACAGGTAAAGAAGTTGAAACAGTAAACTTCGACAATGGAAATGTAAAAGCAAGTGTGTCATTAGCCACCAGTGATCATTACACCAATGCAAAAGGTGAAAAAGTAGAAGAAACACAATGGCATAATTTGATTGCTTATGGAAAAACAGCGGAAATCCTTCAGAAGTATGTACCCAAAGGAAAGGAAATTGCGATTGAGGGGAAACTTACCTACAGATCGTATGATGACAAAGACGGCATTAAACGTTATATCACAGAGATCAGAATCGATGAGATCCTGCTTTTAGGAGGCAAATAATTCTAAAAACACAAATGATGAACGTAAAAGTTTTTAAAATCAGACTTTCCAAAGAATTTCTCCATAGAGATCAAAAAATGCTCGATGATTTTCTTGAAGTGAACGAAATTATAAAAGTGGAAACAGCTTTTATAAATGATGAATGTTACTGGTCCGTAATCCTGTATTTTGAGGAGCTGAAAACGACTAAAAATACAGTGAAAGAATCAAAGGCTGTAAAGTACTCTGCAGATAATGATGTTCTAAACTCCGATGAAGAGAAAATTTTAGATGCCCTGAAATACTGGAGATCAGAGAAGGCGAAAGAACAGAATCTCCCCACTTATTTTATCGCGAGCAATAAAGAACTGATGTCTGTGGCTAAATATAAGCCTGTGAAAAAAGAAGAACTGCTTGAGATCAAGGGTTTCGGAAAACATAAGATTGAAAACTATGGTGAAGAGATCCTGGAGATTCTTGAAAGCGTCTGATTTTTCGGATGAGTAATGGTAATGCATCGAGAGCTGGGGAATAATTTTCCTCAGCTTTTTTATCTGCGGAAAGTCCTTTGAATTACTTATTTTTGCACTGCTTATTCATTTAGTCCAAACTTAAAAGTAGTTTTTAAATATTTTGTGTGTAAAATTTGATAGATTACCCATAAAAATAGGTAAAGAATGAAAATCACTGATTTTCAAAAAAAACTTAAGTGTTCTTTATGAACCATTTTTATAATAAACTTCAATGCAACTTAAGTGTTTATCTTTTGTGGTTCGGAATGTTTGGATAAGTTAAAGCATGTTTAATATTAATATCATTTATCAATTATAAAATGAAGCCAAGTTTAGCAAAAGGAACGAGAGATTTTACAGCACAGGAAGTTTCAAGAAGAAAATATATTATCAATATTTTACAGAATAATTTTGAATTGTTCGGTTTTCAGCCGTTAGAAACCCCAAGCTTTGAAAATCTTTCTACATTAACGGGGAAATATGGAGAAGAAGGTGACCGACTGATTTTTAAGATTTTGAATTCAGGAGAGTACGCTTCAAAAGTGAATCAGGAAGACTGGGATAATAAAAATCATCAGAAGCTTATTTCTCAGATTTCAGATAAAGCACTCCGTTATGACCTTACCGTACCTTTTGCAAGATTCGTGGCAATGAATCATGGTAAGCTGACATTTCCTTACAAACGTTACCAGATTCAGCCAGTATGGAGAGCAGACCGTCCACAGAAGGGGAGGTTCAGAGAATTTTACCAGTGTGATGCCGATGTGGTAGGAAGCGAAAGCCTATTACAGGAAGTGGATTTGGTTCAGCTATATCTGAAATCATTTTCCGATCTGAGAATTCCTGTTACTATCCATATGAATAACAGAAAAATCCTTTCCGGCCTGGCAGAATATGCAGGTATTACGGAGAAGCTGATTGAATTTACTGTAGCTCTTGATAAACTTGACAAAATAGGAAAGGAAGGAGTCGTTAAAGAATTACTGGAAAGAGAAATTTCTCAGGAATCTATTGATAAGCTGGAATTCTTATTTAATCAGTCAGATGATGCACTGGAAAATCTTCTTCAGTTAAAAGAGAAATTTGCTGACAGTGAAATTGGATTGAAAGGAGTGGAAGAGCTGGAATTTGTTCTTACGCAATCTCTGAATCTTGGGGTAGATATGAAGAATCTTGTATTCAATATCACGCTGGCCAGAGGTTTAGATTATTATACCGGAGCTATTTTTGAAGTAAAAGCGGATGAGGTGGCAATGGGATCCATTGGCGGTGGCGGTAGATATGACAATCTTACAGAGGTTTTCGGAGTTAAAAATATTCCGGGAATCGGGATCTCATTTGGTTTGGACAGGGTTTATCTGGTCATGGAGGAGCTTAATCTTTTCCCTGAAGAAGCTTCCATGAAGGTAGAATATCTGTTTGCTAACTTCGGAGGAGAAGAAACAGTAGAAGCTTTAAAACTGATCATGCAGCTGAGAGCAAAAGGAATTTCCGCTGAGCTGTACCCGGAAAATGCAAAGCTGAACAAACAGTTTACGTACGCTGAAAAGAAAGGAATTAAAAACCTTGTTTTCTTAGGCGAAGAAGAGATTAAAAACGGAACGGTTACTTTTAAAGATCTTGCTGCCGGAGAACAGAAAACGGTTTCTCTGGAAGAATTTTTAGGGTAATATTCTGGAAAATATAAAATTAAAAAGCATTATCAGACGATAATGCTTTTTGCATTAACTAATATTAACCTGAGTTCAGGATAAAGATTAAACGGTAATGATAAACATTCAGTTATTTTTTTATATATACAAAGCGGTTCACTTATTGGTAAGCACTACAAAGGGAAGTATATTGCGTTACTTTACTGAATAAAATGCCTTTGTGATAAGAAGACAATTGCTTATAAATGTTTAGAATAAAATAACAGACTTTCCGTATTTTAGAAAAAAATTAAATTTGTAATATCTACCATTTATAAAACAAATAATGAGTGAAAAATCAAGACTTGACGAAATAAAAGATGAACTGGAAATATTAGATATAAATCCTACCATTTTTGCCAGGAAAGAAATCCGTGCATTACCGGATGTACTTTCGGATAATGAAAAAATTGTGTACCTGGTTGAGGGAAGAAATAAACTGACCAACCATCATATCATTGTAGTGGCTACTGAAAGGAGGTTAATTTTTGTAGATAAAGAATTCATGTATGGACTGAAAGTAGAAGATTTTTCTTACGATAAAATAAGCTCCATACAATATGAGAAATCCTTAATGCTGGCTTCCATAGATATTCATATCTCGGATAATGTTCTTGAAATCGATAATGTTGGAAAATATTACGCAGAACTGTTTTGTGAGAAAGTAAGAGATTTTATGGCCCGTCCTAAAGAATATTTTCAAAGTAAACCAGAACCTACAGTTTTAGATCAGTTGGAACAGTTGGGAAGGCTAAGAAATAGTGGAATTTTAAGTGAAGAAGAATTTACTGAACAGAAAAAGAAACTGCTGGATCAGCTTTCGTAAATAATATTCAATCATGATGAACAACGTATCTTATGATATTATAGAGAAGTGGTTGAAGGCCTGGTCATTGTCGAGAAAGCTTCCCCTACCGGTAAGATATAAATCCGGTTTTAAAGTAGAAGTAGGTGAGGAAAAGCAAAAAATAAGATATGTTTTTCCTGGAATCAATGATGATTTCATTGAACTCTCGGAACAGATTGATGAACCGTGGATTTATCTCAAAGCCTGCGCTTCTTCAGATGAGGTAAAAAATAAGGTATCAGAAAATTGGATCATCCAGCCTTCCGGATATATGATGTGCTGTTTCAGGCCAATGAATATTTCCGGGAAAAACCTGTGCGAAGGCTATCGGCTTGAATATGAAAAGTACAGTTCCACAACAGCAGTTAAGATTATTGATGAAAACGGGGAGCTGGCTTGTATAGGCCGAATAGTACTTGTAGATGATCTGGCTGTATATGACAGGATTGTAACAGAAGAGAACCATCAAAGAAAGGGGCTTGCTACTTTTCTGATGCACAAACTTGAGAAAATTGCATTATCAAATGGTATCCACAACAATTTTTTAGTGGCAACAGAGCAGGGAAAATCACTGTATGAAACAATAGGATGGAAGCTTTACAGTTCTTATACATCCATTGTTATTCCCGGAATTTAATTGTTTGTAAAGATGTATAAAGTAAAAACATTTACTAAATTAGCATTAAACAAATACCATGGAAAATTACCTGGAAATCAATAAAAATTCCTGGAATGCCAAAGTAGATCCGCATCTGAAATCGGATTTTTATTTTGTAGATGAGTTTCTAAAAGGGAAAAGTTCCCTCAATTCAATAGAGCTGGAACTTTTGGGAGATATTAAAGGCAAAAGTATTCTGCATCTGCAGTGTCATTTCGGACAGGATTCTATTTCACTGTCAAGAATGGGAGCTCATGTCACGGGTATAGATCTGTCTGACAAAGCAATTGAAACAGGAAAAGAACTTGCTCTGAAATGCGGTACAGATACAATATTTCTCTGTTCAGATGTGTACAGTCTTCCGGACATTCTTGATCAGAAATTCGATATGGTCTATACAAGCTACGGTGTAGTAGGCTGGCTTCCTGACCTTGATAAGTGGGCTGGTGTCATCAGTCACTTTTTAAAACCGGGCGGAAAAATTATAATGGCAGAATTTCATCCCGCAGTCTGGATGTTTGATGATGAGTTTACAACAATTGCCTACAATTATTTCAATGAAAAGCCTATTATTGAGACCTACGAAGGAACCTACGCTGATAAATCTGCAGATATTGTTCAGGAATATGTGATGTGGAATCATTCTTTAGCTGAGGTTCTTCAGAGTCTTATAAAATATAATATAGAGCTGGAAATTTTTCAGGAATTTGACTGGTCACCGTATCCGTGTTTTAACCATGTGGAAGAATTTGAAAAAGGTAAATGGAGAATTTCAAAATTTGGTAATAAATTACCGTTGGTCTATGCTTTGAAAGGGCAGAAGAAATAATTTTTAAGCCAGTAGCTATAACATAAAAAAGTCATTCTAATCCTGAGATTACAATGACTTTTCATATATGAATGTTAAAAAAACTAATCTGCTTTTAGAATGAATCCTCAGCTTTTGTTTTAGCTTCGTCTACTTTATTCTGAACCTGAGAGGCAACATCATTGGCTTTGTTTTTCACATCATTTCCCCATTTGTTCAGGTTGTCCTTTGCCGTATTGATTTTATCTTTTACAGCCTGCTTTTCTTCAGGTGTAGAATTCTTGTATTTCCAATATGCTAAAGCACCTACCCCTAGTAAGGCCAATAGCCCTTTTGTTTTATTTCCCATGATTTTTATTTTTAATGATTTATATTAAAACTTGTTACTGATAAACATGTAAAATACGTGCCAAAAAATTAAATAGGATAATAAAAAAATGTTAAAATTATTGAAAGACCTGAAAATTCTCTCCATCAAAACTTGCAAAGACCATAGTAGGATAAGAATCCTGATGATAGATATTTCCGTCTTTATCAATAGCGATGGCCCCTGCGAAGCCGTCTATGGTTTTAAGCTCTTCAAATGTTTTATGAAATGCCTGCTCAAGACTCATTCCGTCGGTGGTTCTCGTTACGATCTTTGCCGCAGTAGCATTGCTTACAATATCTTCTCCTACACCCGTACAGCTCACGGCACAAACCGAATTGGCATAATTTCCGGCTACCGTTGCCGAATCTGAAATTCTTCCCGGGATCTCAAAGCCTTTTCCGCCGGTAGAGGTTGCTACGGCCAGCTTTCCATCTTTATCAAGAGCAACACAGCCTACCGTTCCTTTTCCGCCATTACTAAGCTTGGCTTCATATTCACTTCTTCTCTGAGGAATTTCCGTTGAGAAGTTCTCGAAGCCGTGTTCAGAGGCATAGATTTTTGCGCCATTACCGCCCAAAACCCTATCATCCTCATTGATCAGTTCTTTCGCTACAAAAATTGGATTCTTTACATCCTGAAGATTGATTACACCGCTTAACTTCTGCGTTTCTCCATCCATAATCGCAGCGCTCATGCGGATCACACCGTCACTTTGTATCTGAGAACCAATACCAGCATTGTACAACGGATCGTCTTCCAGAAGAGAAACAGCATAAGCTGCCGTATCAAAAGCGGAATGGGTCTGAAGATATTCAAAAGCCTTTTGGGCAATCTGTTTTAAAGAGTTCTGCTTTGCTGCTTTTACTTCATGACTTTGATCGCTTTCAGAGAAAAAACCGCCGTGGATAATAATTTTCATAGGATTATATTTTGTCAATTGTGAAAAGTCAATTGTCAATTTTAAAGTTAAGTATAATAATTATGATTGGTGAAATTCTTATTCACCATTCTCTACGTTATTTATCCTGTGGGATAGGATTAAACTGTGAGTTCTCAATCGTAAGCTTCTTTGTGGTAAGGTCGTAATGATCATTCATAGACATGACATGTACCGTAAGATTATCAATTGAAATAGGTTCACCCAGATTGATATTCGTAAGGTTGGTATCTTTAATGAATCTTCCGTCCACCAGGATCACAAGGCCAGAACCTACAGCCGTCATAATATCATTATGGATAAAAAGCCCGGTATCTTCACCAAGTCCTATACCTAATGTTCTCGGATTATTGACTACAGCCTGAAAAAGACGTCCGATTCTGCCGCGCTGTACGAAGTGTGTGTCAATAATTACATTGTCGATCAGGCCCAGCCCTTGAGTCGTTTTAATTTCGCCCTTTAAAAGAGATTCGGAACTGCTTCCCTGATAGATCATATTTTCAGAAGCCGCAGCGGCTCCGGCAGAAGTCCCGGAATAGATGAAATCCTGTTCCTGATATTTCAGTAAAATGGTATCATGAAATCTCGTTCCGCCAAGAATAGAAGTCAGTCTGAGCTGATCTCCACCGGTGAACATCACGACATCTGCTGCATTGGCTCTTGCAGCCATAGCGTCAGAATTGGCCTCTTCACGGTTGTGGATGTCAAGGATATTTACATTTTTGGCGCCAAGAAATTCAAAAGCTTTTTTGTATTCTGTGCCTACAATTTGTGGGATCTGGGAGGCGGTGGTTACAATTTCGATGACAGAATTTTCCTTAAGCTTAGATTCATTAATGATCTTTCTTAAGATTCCTCTTTCAAAAAAGTTAAGGTTTTTTTCAATATTCTGGTCGAAATCGGTTTCTGCAAAGCTTCCTTTGTTTACAGCTCCTCCGATAATAATTAATTTTCCAACGGGTCTCATCATAGTGTGCAAATTTAAAAAATAATTAACATTTGGCGAAATTCATGCCACATTTTAATGATTTTTAATGTTTTAAAATTGTTAATTTATTTTAATTTTTTTTTGGGAATCTTTAAATGTGGTATAGTTTGGTTTAGGGTTTTACATTATCTTTGATTTTTGAAGGAGTTATTGTTAACTGATAAAATGCAAATAGATTATGAAAATTGAGAAGATACAGGCACTGAGAGGTCCAAACATCTGGAGTATCAGAAGAAAGAAGCTGATACAGATGAGATTGGATCTTGAAGAAATGGAAAATTATCCTACGAATAAAATCGACGGTTTCAGAGAAAGAATTGAAAAGCTGATCCCTTCTCTTTTCACCCACAGATGTTCTGAAGGAGTGGAAGGTGGATTCTTTCACAGGATAGAAACCGGAACCTGGATGGGACATGTCATCGAACACATAGCGCTCGAAATACAGACACTTGCAGGCATGGACGTAGGCTTCGGGAGAACCCGTGAGACAAAGTCACCGGGAGTATACAATGTTGTTTTTAATTATATTGAAGAAAATGCAGGTATCTATGCTGCTGAAGAAGCAGTAAATATTGCCAGGGCTTTAATCGATAATAAAGAATATGATATTAATGCCTGTATACAGAAATTGAAGGAGATCAGAGAACGTGTCCGCCTGGGGCCTTCTACGGGAAGTATCGTGGAAGAAGCTGTTTCCAGAAAAATTCCATGGATAAGACTGGGGACAAACTCTTTGGTACAGCTTGGATATGGTGTAAACCAACAACGTTTTCAGGCTACCATTACAGGAAAAACAAGCTCCATAGCAGTAGATATTGCATGCAATAAAGAACTGACAAAAAAAATGCTTCATGATGCTGCTATACCTGTTCCTATTGGGGACCTGGTAGTGGATGAAGAAGGCCTGGACAGCGTTATAAGAAGAATAGGCTATCCCATCGTTCTAAAACCTTTGGACGGAAATCACGGAAAAGGTTCTTCCATTAATGTAAATGATTGGGAAGCCGCAAAAATAGGATTGGAGCATGCTCAGAAATATTCAAGAAAAGTTATTGTAGAAAAATATATTACAGGATATGATTTCAGGGTTTTGGTCATTAACAATAAAATGGTTGCCGCAGCAAGGAGAGTGCCCGCACATGTTGTTGGAGACGGTGAGCTGAACCTTCAGGAGCTCATAGATAAAGAAAATAAGGATCCGAGAAGGGGGTATGGCCACGAAAATGTTCTTACTGAAATAGAAGTAGACAAAGATACACTGGAACTTCTTGAAAAGCTTCAATATACCCTGGAAACCGTTCCGCAAAGAGGAGAGGTTGTCTATTTGAAATCTACTGCTAATCTTTCTACGGGCGGTACATCCATAGATGTTACAGACATGGTACATCCTGAGAATATTACTATGGCTGAAAGAGTTTCCAAAATCATTGGCCTGGATGTCTGCGGTATTGATATCATGGCAGAAAACCTGACACAGCCACTTAAAGAAAGCGGCGCTGCTATTATAGAAGTAAACGCTGCCCCCGGATTCAGAATGCACCTGGCACCAAGCGAGGGTCTTCCGAGAAATGTAGCTGCTCCGGTGGTAGATATGCTGTATCCTCCGGGAAAACCATTTACAATCCCGATTATCGCTGTGACAGGAACGAATGGAAAAACAACGACAACAAGACTGATCTCCCATATTGTAAAAAGTAACGGCTACAGAGTAGGCTTTACGACTTCTGACGGTATTTATATACAGAATACAATGCTTTCAAAAGGAGATACTACAGGCCCGCTTTCTGCTGAATTTGTTCTGAAAGATCCTACGGTAGAATTTGCTGTTCTGGAAACTGCAAGAGGCGGAATCCTGCGTTCAGGCTTAGGGTATTCCCAGTGTGACATCGGTGTTTTAACGAATATTGAAGAGGATCATTTAGGAATGAATGATATTCACAATTTGAAAGACCTGACGAAGGTAAAAAGGGTTGTTCTGGATAGCGTAAAGAAAAACGGCTGGAGCGTCCTGAATGCTGATAACGAATATTCTATGAAGATTATTAATGATCTTGACAGTAATGTCGCGATCTTCAGTATGGATGAAAATAATCCTCATATTGTAAAATTT
Source organism: Chryseobacterium sp. NFX27 (assembly GCF_049887855.1). Taxonomy (NCBI): domain Bacteria; kingdom Pseudomonadati; phylum Bacteroidota; class Flavobacteriia; order Flavobacteriales; family Weeksellaceae; genus Chryseobacterium; species Chryseobacterium sp. NFX27. Next base: position 308,676 of record NZ_JAGEKK010000002.1, read on the forward strand.
GCCAAAGAAGGAAAAATCACCTGTGTTTATGAAGAAGGTTTCGTAACAATCAAAAAAGGCGACTGGAAGATCAGAATAGGAAAGGCTAAAGATTTTCCAATCACCATGGAAGGCAAGGCCAGATTTATGATCGAGAATGTTTTGGCAGCAAGTTTGGCAAGTTATCTTTATGGTTTCGGGATTGAAGATATTTCCAATTCTTTAAGAACTTTTATTCCAAGTGCACAGCTTACACCGGGAAGATTAAATATTTTTAAATTCAAAAATTTTAAAGTTCTTATTGATTTTGCACACAATCCTTCAGGCTATGAAGCCATTGAAGATTATCTTAAAAATGTAGAATCTGCTAAGAAAATAGGTATTATTTCCGGCGTTGGAGACCGACGTGACAATGATATCAGAGAATGCGGAAAAATCGCAGGAAGAATGTTTGATCATATTATTATCAGAAATGAAAAGCATCTTCGCGGCAGAACTGAAGAGGAAATTAACGGATTAATCATTGAAGGAATGCAATCTTCCGGAAGGGATATCAGTTATGAAATTATTCCAAAAGAAATTGAAGCTTTAAAGCATGCCATGGGAATGGCTGAAGACGGTACCTTCATTACTGCTTTAAGTGATGTTATTTCCAATGCAATCGATTTGGTACAGGAATACCAGGCACGCGAGCTTCTGGAAGATGATAAAAATTCATAAAATAAATAATCTATACAAAACGGCTGAATTTTCAGCCGTTTTTATTTTAATAAAATCTCCATTTTACTTTTAATTATATTCCGACAAATAAGTATCAGCAGAATCTCTTTAATCTCTTTTAACGCAAAGTTTTATAAGCATATTTTACTTTAAAAGAATGCAAAGGAGGCGGCGTAGCCGCTGAGAAGCTGTATGAATAAAACGTTCGCTTAGTCGAATCAATGCAATTGATTCCGCCTTTGCATCCCTAAATATGGATAATTATTGTAAAACTTTGCGTTAAAAAATATAGATTAATTATTTTCAATCAAGCAGTAATTTTGTCTTTTGAAGATACGATTCCGTATTCTGTGAAAGATCAAGAAAGTATTCTACCTGCCATTTTTGAGTAGCTTTAGCCTGTTTATTTACCGTAAAATCCCAGCCAGGATATACTCTGATTCCTCTTTTACCAATCCTTTTATCATGGGACAAAATCCCTTTTTCTATCAGGATTTCTTTTGGAAATATAAAAATTCCTCTATTACTGTCCGTGGAAGCTGAAATTAAGTAGAAATCAAAGAGATCTTTAGAATCAAACGGAGACGTTTCCCCCTTTTCATTGCGTTTCCAGATGGTCACAAACTGACCGGTTTTAGTCGGTGTTATCTTCGCTGTACGGAATTTAATATTTAAATGGTTTAGAACAAAACTGCAACCCGAATACTCTTGGGCTTCTGTATCTTCTTCTACATTTAAAAGCTTCAGCCCAAGTGGCTGAAAAATCAGTTCATCAACATTTTTAAGATTCATGAGCAGTGTTTTTTATTGTTCCAATGAGTTCTTATCAGATATAAAGATTAGCATCGAAAGCTTACATTACAAAAATAGTAAATCCCCTGGACTCAGAAGCATTTGTTGTATTAATCAGGTTTTTGTTTATCGTGTTTTTTGATTTGTCAAATCATTCATCTCCAAAAAACGCATTAGAACTCCCGATCCAGATGGCATCTTTCTTATTAAAATCTACATTTACCATTGCCGCTTTAGTCATTCTTCCCAGATTTTCCAGCAGAATAGGGCGTTCATCATTTTCGTGCCAGATGTACAACAGTCGGATTTCTGCTTTTGAAAATTCTCCGTTTATGTCTTCAAAAATAGGCTCATACGTTACTTTTCTCTGTAAAATATAGTTTTCTTTATCTTCAATAGCCTCAGTGATTTCTTTCGTAGGACTTAAATTTACTCCGCTTCCTGCAAATGAAAACAGGGGTTTCAGGACAAAATTATCCAGACTTTCGGATTCCGGGAATTCGTGAAGAAAATAGCTCTTCGGAACGAATTGATGCTTCAGCATGGGAAGAAGAAATTTTGAAATCTTAAAGAACCAGTTGGGATGCGTAATCCATTTTACATCAATATCATCACGGAAATCGAATCCGGCTTTCAGATCCGGAATTCTATCCAGCTCATCAAAAATAACACGGTTATAGATTCTCTTGATCTCAACAGATTTTCCGTTGTTTTCATAAAACAGCTTTCTACCTTCTTTTTTTACTTTGGTCAGACACACGGTTTTTATTCCCAGTAATTGTTCTGTTAAAGCAAAATCAATTGCTGTTTTCTGTTTCTCCGGAAATATTTCAAGCAGAATGACATTTTCGGGGTTTTCATTTCCGATAATCAATTCTTTTAAATGATTTTTAAACTCAGAATGGGGCATTGTATGCCTGAGCTCGGAAAGAAATGGATAAACCTCACAGAATGTATCTTCAAAGGTTTTTTGAAAAGCATACAGTGACGGAAAAGCCTGCAGTTCGATCAGTTGAGGCTCAATTTCTCCGTTATCGCTTCGGCAGATCCCGAAATCAATCGTAAAAAAGTGAGGCTGAAGTGTGTCATTAGGTACTCGGCAGTTATCCGGAACAGCCTTGTAAAGTACTTCGGCAGGAAGGATTTTTATCTGGTCAATAATACTTTCACTCGCGTCAAGAAGCTTATTTTTAAATTCATTAGTAAGAAAGAGCGGGCTTTCTGAAATTCTGAATGCCGGTGCGGTATTTCCTTTTTCGGCAAGACTTTCTTTAAGCTGATTATATTTTTCCTGCGAAAATTCCTGATTGAACTGTTTTCTGTATTTTGGGATCATATTTTTTCTTTGTGGTTTTGATTTTAAAAAATCGAGCAGTAGTGCCCGATTTAATTTGTTCTGGTTATTGCAATATCTTTTTAATAATGCTTCGGCTTCGCTCAGCATAACATCTCTAATACTGACTGTTATCTTTTCAGCATTGCCACACTGAGCAAAGTCGAAACATTTATTAAAGGCTAAGCTAATGCCTTATTTCCTTTCAAAATGTTTTTTTTTGCAGACTGAAGGAATCTCGGAAGAATCTGGTTTCTGGTAAGGATGATCTTGTCTTCATCATCTATTCTGTCTACCGTTTCAAGATATTTCTCCATGCCGAAGTTCTCAATCATTGCTGTTTTATTTTTTTCGTCTTTAAGATTTTCGATCATGCCTTTAGGATCAGCTTCCGGATGAAACTGTGTCCCGAATATCTCATCTGAAAAACGTACAGCCATTACAGCTCTCTCCAGGTTGATATGAGGTCTGAATTTCTCGATAGCCGTGATTTTCATTCCCAACTCATCAAAACGCTTCATATCCGGTTCAATGAACTGGTATGCTCTGGAATCTACAGCATAAAAAGGATCCTGAAGATTTTTAAATAAAAATTCCTGCTCGCTTTCCTCTGTTTTGTGAACCGGCATTACCCCGAAAGAATAAGATCTTCTTTTACAGATATTCCCAAGTTTCCAGTGAATGCTTGCCAATTGGAATGAATGGCAGATCAGGAACAGATATTTTTTATCTTCATTATGTTTATTGTGCTCTAAAACAGCATCCAGAAAAGCGGCATACCTGTCTTCCCATTCCAGACCTTCTCTGTGTGGGTTTCCGGGCCCGCCTGAAGAAATAAAAATGTCAAAATCTTCAATGTTGGGTATTTCATTCTTAAACCTTACATCAAATGTTTCGATAGTCACATTGTCTTCAGAGCTCTGTTGGAATGCTTCTGAAATCTCTTTAATATTTCTAAAGCCTTGATTGACATGGTTGTTGTTCATATCAACCAGAGCGATTCGAATATCTTTCATACTACTTCATATTTTTTGCAAAGTTACCAAAAATATTATGAAGCCGTTTCGCCATGTGTTATGCCATACTCCGTTTCAGAGATCATATAATCAACCACTTTGGTAAGATCTCCGGTCTCATGAAACACCCTAAGCTGTCTGTCGGCGCCCGTTCCGTTTTCCAGAATGGTCCAGGCATATTCGACCTCTTTTCTGCAGTCCAGATCATCTACAACATCATCAATAAATTCCAGAAGTTCCTTCAGCAGATGTGGGTAAGGAACAGACTCCTCTTTCCCGAAATCAATGAGATGGGCTTCAATGCCGCTTTTAGACGCTCTCCATTTGTTTTCGTTCAGCAGTAATCTTCTATAGCTTCTGAAACTTAGATTCTGTTGATGAAGTTTATAGATTTTTGCCACCAGACTCTGCATAATGGCAGCCATACAAACCGTTTCTTCTATCCTTAAAGGCATGTCGCAAATCCTGAACTCAATAGTAGGGTAGAACGGGTGAACACGCAGATCCCACCAGATTTTTTTGGCATTATCTATAGTTCCTGTTTTTACCAGAAGCTCTACATAGCTGTCAAACTCAGCTAATGAATTGAAATAGCTGGGAATACCGGTTCTTGGGAATTTTACAAAAATTTCCTGCCTGTAAGACTTGAAGCCTGTATTTCTTCCGATCCAGAAAGGAGAGTTGGTGGAAAGTGCATAAACGTGAGGAAGAAAATAACGCATCACATTCTGAATCCTTACTCCTTCTTCACGGTTGGGGATTCCGATATGAACGTGGAGTCCGAAAATTAAATTTCCGCGGGCTACATCCCCCATGTCATCTACAATCTTGTTGTAACGCTCACCGTTTGTGATGGTATTGTGTTCCCAGTTTGAAAAAGGATGGGTTCCGCCTCCGGCTACCCGAAGGCCCTGTTCATGAGCTGTGTTGATTAAATGTCTTCTAAGGTTTGTCAGTTCCGCCCTGGCTTCTTTGATATTCTGGCAGATGCCGGTTTCCATTTCGATCATTGATTCATGCATTTCGTGTTTTAAATTTTCACTTAAAACAGCCTTTCCACCTTCAATGATCTTCGAAACATGAGATATTAAGTCTCTGCTCTCCACATCAATGATCTGATATTCTTCCTCGATTCCTATAGTAAACTGATGCATTTTTTTTCGTGTTTTTTATTTTTTTAATGGTTATTTTACAGAATCTTTTACAAAAGTTCCCCAGGAGATATTAGGTTTTCCCGGAACATATTCTTTTGCTTTTTCAATGGCCAGTTTAGCTGAATGCTCTACAATCCATGCAAAATTTTCTTCGCCCACAGAATTCTTATCTGCATCCGGAGCAGGATTACAGAAATCTATTGCATATGGAATTCCGTCTCTGATAGCAAATTCTACCGTATTGAAATCGTAGCCTAAAGCTTCGTTCATCGTAATCGTATAATCGTGGATCGTTTTTAACAGTTTTTCAAGCTCCTCTCCTTTGGTCTGATGCGTTGTGGCATACCTTAGGTGAGGCAGATTACGTGGCTCGTAAGGCATAATGTGAACATATTTTTTGCCCAGACAGTAAACCCGGTAATAATCATCGAAAACAATTTCTTCCTGTACCATCATCACCAGCTGTTCTGTTTCGCTTAACTTCTCCCATAAATCCTCTGGATTTTCCACTCTGTACACGCTTTTCCATCCGCCGCCGTCATGAGGTTTCATATAGGCAGGAAATCCTACGTAATTGAAAATATATTCCCAGTCGTGAGGGAATTTCAGGTTTCTGAATGATGTTTCCGAAGTGTCGGTAGGTCTTTCATGCGAAGGAAGAAGTACAGTTTTAGGAAGAGGAATCCCAAGTTTTGTCATCAGCGCATTATTGAAGAACTTTTCATCAGCGCTCCACCAGAAAGGATTATTGATTACATAAGTTCCGTTAAGCGCGGCATTTTTCAAATAAGCTCTGTAAAAAGGAACATCCTGCGAAATTCTGTCGATAATGACTGCATAGCCGTAATCAGCTCCCTGCTCCAGTTTGTCGATATTAACTGCTTCAGCAATGATTTCTCCACCACCCAGTTCATTTACTTTGTCGATAAACGCCCAAGGAAATGTATCTTCCATACCGAATAGAATTCCCACTTTTTTTGCCATAATTTCTGTTTTTAAATTGGTGTAAATGTATTTTTATCTTTAATATGCTGTTTTCAGGAAAAAAATGCTCCTATAAATGTTGGAAAAACCATTCTCCATAACGGCCAGTCGTGATTGATCCATTTTTTCTCATCATACCAGAAATCAATCCCTTTCGAGCTTAATATTTCTGCCATTTCAATATTTTTATCTCTGCAGATGTCCTGGTCAGAAGTGCTTAGGACAATATGCATATGCTTGTATTTCCAGGCTTCATCATTCTTTACAAATTCCTTCGGACAGTTAAAATAAACAAGCTCATCCGAGTATCCATCCATGAAATTTCTGATGCTGAAGGCTCCGGAAAGGCAAAAAAGGTGTGAAACCACATCCGGGAATCTGAAAGCAAAATTTGCGGCATGATAACCTCCGAAACTTGCGCCGGCCACTGCGACACGGTGTGTTTTATGGAGCTTCTGGATATACGGTATAAATTCCTGGATCAGAAACTGCATATACAGCTCATAGTTCTTTATTCTTTTCTGGGGTGAAATCTTTTCATCATAAAAGCTCCATGCATCAATAGTCTGGACATTATAAAGTTTTACTTTTCCCTGCTCTATAAACCAGTTGATGCTTCCGTTGAGATGGAAATCATGATTTTGGGTATATTGCCCCTGAGAAGTGGGAAACATAATGATGGGATGTCCGTAATGCCCGGTAACTTCTATTTTAAGGCTTGTTCCTAATATATTGGAGTAGTAATCTGTATGTTCTATATGCGGCATTGATAAATTTCTTTTATTATACTGTGTTTAGCTTGTTAGTTTACTTTTGGGTGGCAGGATATTCAGCATCTCAGCCTGGATCTTTTCGGCAGCGCTGTCTAATCTTTCCTGTATAATGTCCGGATCGGTGGATTTGTAAACAATTCCGACATGATAATCAATAGGAAGATATTTTATGGCTTCTTCACTGTCAAAAACACTGTAATCGGGATCTTTGTCCTTGATCAGAGCAACGATAAGCCCCGAATAGTAGCCCGTAGGTTTTGATGCCTGGTAAGTTTTCCCACGCAGAAGAGCATCTTCAATTTTTGCCCATTCCCGCCAGATATTGATATTACTGGAAGCTTCTACAAGATCCGGAATGTGAGCACCGCCAACCCTGGAGGATGTTTCAAGGAAATACCATTTTCCGTCCGCTTTTCCACGGATAAATTCAGTATGAGTAGCTCCGTTTAGCAATCCGAAACTTGAAAGCACTTTAGCATTCACTTCATCAAGGGCTTTAAATTCATCAGAATATCTTCCCAGTGTTTTGGATCTGAATACGCCGCCTTCATGAGAAACCTGCATAGGAGGGGCAAGATATTTTGAAGCTGATGTAAATACAATTTCTTTATTAAAAGTGAGGCTGTCCACATGATAAACATCTCCCGGTTTAAAACTTTCCAGTAAAAAAAGATGACGTTCTTCACCCAGAGCATTCAGTTCGTCCCAAAGCTCATCTTTGGACGAAAACTTTTTAATGCCGGAGGCTGATGCTTCTGACCGTGGCTTTAGTACCCACGGAGCCGGAACTTTCTCTATAAAGCTGTTTACTTCATCATTATTAAAAACTGCTGTAAACTCAGGAACACTGATTCCTGAATCTTTTGCCTTCTGGCGCATAGCCAGCTTATCCCTGAAATACCGGTGGGTAGTCTGTCCCATCCCGGGAATACGGAATGTTTCTCTGATCAGCGCAGCCTTTTCTACATCATAATCGTCAAGAGCCACTACAGCATCTACTTTTCTGGTTTTCATAAGATGTGAAAATCCCTGGACCAGATGTTCCATATTCCAGACAGACGGTCGTAGTTCAGACATATAAAATACCTCATCAATAGCGTGCCATGGCCAGTTTTTTTCCTTAAGGCCCTCTGATGTTACCAAGATGATTTTATTACCGAGCTTCTTCATTTCGTCCATGAAGTCATAGCCCTTGTAATAGCACGAAATACATACTATTGTTTTCTCCTCCATATAATGTTTTTTAGCTTTTGGTGAATTATCAAAAATAAAAGCAATTTTTTATTGATTAATTAACGTTAAATAACCATTATATACTGCTTTTTTGAAAATACACAATCAAGTATACAGAGAATTTTTCTAAAAAACTAATTTTTAATGATAATTTTCAATTAAATCGGCCAGCAGCTGCACTCCAAAGCCGGTTGCGGCTTTTTCCTTTGAGTATCCCGTACTTCCAAAAGCAACGCCTGCAATATCCAGATGTGCCCATTTAGGGTGGTTTTCAATAAACTGTTCCAGAAATTTAGCGGCAATGATACAGTCACCGATAGGTTTCATAGAAATGTTTTTCAGATCTGCGACATCAGACTGTATATCATCTTTCCATACCTCCCACAAAGGAAGATTCCATACCCTTTGGTTGGTATTGTCTCCGGTTTTTATCAGAAGATTTCTCAGCTCATCATGGTTGGAGAACATGGCTCCGCAGGTATCACCGAACATTCGGACAGAGCTCCCCGTTAAAGTGGCAAGGTCAATCAGAAAATCCGTTGTATAGTTTTTAGCAAGATAGGAAAGTCCGTCGGCGAGGATCATTCTGCCTTCTGCATCTGTATTAAGGACCTCGATGGTTTTTCCATTATAAGCCGTAATGACATCGCTTGGAAGAAAAGCGTTTTCAGAAATGGCATTGTCCGTGATAGGAAGTACGGCAACTATATTCACCGGAAGCTTCATTTCTGCGGCATAGATCAGGGTTCCGATAACTGCCGTGGCACCCCCCATATCAGATTTCATATAATGCATATTGTCCGGATTTTTCAGGGAAATACCTCCTGTATCAAAAAGGACACATTTCCCTACCAGCCCGAATGTTTTGGCATTTTTAACGGTAGTTTTGTATTCTATAATGGTAAAAGCGGCATCATAGGCACTTCCCTGGTTAACTGACAGATAAGCACCGAGACCAAGCTCTTCACATTTTTTTCTGTTGAATGCGGTATATTTTAATTCATATTTCTTGGCCAGGTTTTTCAGAAACAGGCTTAAGATATCAGGTTTTTTTAAATTGGCTGGCTTATTCAGCCATTCCTGACAGGCTGTTTGTCCGTTGGCCAATGCTTCGGCTCTTGAACTGATTACATCCAGCTTTTTCTGGCTTAGGTTTTCAAAATGGATCTCCAGTTTTGGATTCCAGAAAGCATGCTTTTTATCAAAAGGATAGCTGTATGTTCCTAAAAGTAAACCTTTTATGAACTCTTCAAACTGTTTCTCATTCAGAAAATCTGCTAAAATGAGGCTAGGAACGGCCTGAAGCTTGTCTTTTTGTGTTTGGGAGAATTTAACGGCTACCTGCTGAACCTCGAAATTCTGTAGCGTAGATTTCCCCAATCCAATCAGATACATGATACTTTCCTCATCGGTATGAATGAAAACCTCATGCTTCTTTCCGGAGAAAAAAGAAGAAATATTTTTATTGTAATTCTTGCTGGATTTTGTCCATTCTTCCTCTGTGAAAAGGTGGAAAACCTGCGTATATTTTTTATTTTTTTTGTTGATCAGTTTCATAAGCTTAATTTTTAATGCTCTGTTGTTGTGGTTTTACTTCTACCGGATTTTCTGTGTTGTCATAGAACAGCCACTCAATGGCTCTGGGAAACTCCTGAGACCAGTAAAATTCACTGTGGGTTCCTTCCGGATTGATGCTGGTTCTGAATTCAAAGTCAAAAAGATTCTTTTTTTCCCAACGTTTTAAATATTCTTCAAAAACATGAATTCTTTTTACCATTTTGGAACCTTCCTGGCCACCTCCATACAGGTATATTTTGGTTTTAAAAGGTACCCTGAAGCTCATCATCGGAAAATTATTGTTAGGTTCCACCCAGAGTGAAGGGGAGAAGATCAGCAGTTTAGAATATACTTCAGGATAAAGAAATCCGCTGTAAATACTGATCAGTGCACCTAAAGAGCTGCCTCCGATTCCTGTATTGTCACGGTCTTTTTTTGTGCGGTAATGTTCATCTACAAAAGGTTTTAAAGTATCCGTAATAAAGCGGATGTATTTTTTTCCTTCTGAGCCGTTTGCAATATTGTCATTGTCAAAGATATATTCCTTAATACGCTCTTCACTGCCGTGTTCTATCGCAATGATAATAACATCGCCACGTCCGTATTCTGCCAGAATAGACAGTTTTTTGTCGATTTCCCAGTTTCCGTACCCGCTTCCTTCGTTGAAGAGATTTTGGGCATCCTGAAGATAAAGCACAGGATAGCTTTTATCGGATACATAGTAATCATAAGGCAATACGGCCCAGACCTTCCGGTAACGTTCAAGCTGCGGAATATAGAATTCCTCGGAAATAACTTCTGCAATGGGGAAATACTCTTTTTTAAAAGGTCCCCAGTTGAGCCTCCATTTTTCTATGACATCAGATGTTTTTTCTGCTGTTTTTTCAGCTTTCCGGTTGGGAGTAATATTTCCGTATTTATCGAGCTCCACATTTTCCCAGCCTCCTTTTGTGAATTTGTATTCTACGGTATCAGGAAGTATTTCGCTGTCAATCTCTATGAAATAATTGTGCGGATCCAGCTGTTTAAGCTGATAATTGTAATCTCTGGGGTTCCAGTTGTTGAAATTTCCGGTGATGTATACCGTTCTGTCGTCGCTTTCTTCAGTATAAAGTTCAAACCTCATCCTATGTGTTTAATATAATTTTGAAGCTAAATTTATAAAAAAGATTGTTTTAAAATCATAAAAAAATAAATAGAAAAAATAATATATTTGATAATTGTGCCCAAAAGTGGGAAATTAACATAATAATTATTTGATCAATTATTAGTCATTATTGCTGGGAATTTTCGTAGTTTCAGAGAATAATAAAGTATAACTATATCTTGATGAATTCTGTTAAAACCTATACACTGTTCACGGATCATGATATCTACCTTTTCAAAGAAGGCAGACATTATAAGCTGTATGGGAAATTTGGAGCACATTCTGTTGAAAAAGAGGGTGTAAAAGGCGTCTATTTTTCAGTTTGGGCTCCCAATGCAAAAAAAGTTTCTGTTATAGGAAATTTCAATAACTGGAATCATAAAGATCATATTCTGTTTCCGCGGTGGGACGGGTCGGGAATCTGGGAAGGATTTATTTCCGGACTTACCTGGGGTACATTGTATAAATATGCTGTAGAAACTGCCAGAGGTGAAATTCTGGAAAAAAGTGATCCTTATGCTTTAAGCTGGGAACAAAATCTGCAGGCAGCCTCGCTGGTGTCCACAACATGGTATGAATGGAGTGATGAAGAGTGGATGACAAAACGCTGGAAAAGCAACAGCCTGAACGCACCGATATCTGTGTATGAACTTCATTTAGGTTCCTGGATAAGGCAAAGTGACGCTCCGGATAAATATTTAAATTACCGTGATATTGCTGACAAATTAGTTCCTTATGTAAAGGAAACAGGCTTTACCCATGTAGAATTCATGCCTGTCATGGAATATCCGTACGATCCGAGCTGGGGATATCAGATTACCGGGTTTTATGCAGCCACCTCACGTTTCGGTTCACCACAGGATCTGATGTTTCTGATTAATGAACTTCATAAAAATGATATTGGGGTTATTTTGGATTGGGTGCCGTCTCATTTTCCGGGAGATGCCAACGGGCTTCACCGTTTTGACGGTTCCTATCTTTATGAGCATGAAGATCCCAGAAAAGGATTTCATCCCGACTGGAAGTCTTATATTTTCAATTATGGCAGAAATGAGGTAAAGTCTTTCCTGATCTCCAATGCGATGTTCTGGCTGGAGCGTTATCATGCCGACGGACTTCGTGTAGATGCAGTCACCTCTATGCTTCATCTTGATTATTCACGAAACGAAGGAGAATGGGAACCCAATATTGAAGGGGGAAATGTAAATCTTGAAGCCAAGGCTTTCCTGCAGGAATTCAATACAGCAGTATATAAAGAATTTGGTGACAGTATTGTTACGATCGCTGAGGAAAGTTCGGATTTTCCTATGCTTACAAAGCCCGTTCATGATGGCGGAGTAGGTTTCGGAATGAAATGGATGATGGGATGGATGCATGATACGCTGGATTATTTTAAAGAAGCCCCTGAAAACAGAAAATACCACCACCATAAAATCACTTTTGCATCCGTATACATGTATAATGAAAATTATATGATGCCGCTGTCGCATGATGAAGTCGTGCACGGAAAAGCGAGTCTGATCTATAAAATGCCGGGTGACGAATGGCAGAAATTTGCCAATCTCCGTACACTATATGTCTATATGTATAGCCATCCCGGAGCCAAACTTCTCTTTATGGGAGACGAATTTGCACAGACCGGTGAATGGAATTTTACCAGAAGCCTCGACTGGCATTTGCTTCAGTATCCGGTTCATAAAGGAATACAGACACTCATCAGAGATCTGAATCATTTGTACAGGAAGGAGGCTGCTTTTTATGAAAATCAATTTGATAAAAACGGATTTGAATGGGTGGAAGCAGATGATCTCGAGAATTCGGTGTATGTCTATCTCAGAAAAGGTAAAAGAAGAGACGATGTATTGATGGTTGTTCTCAACATGATTCCACAGGTTTTGGAATATACCATCGGAGTCAATGCAGGAACCCACTGGGAAGTTATATTTAATTCAGATGATCAGAAATATGGCGGAAGCGGTGTAGATGCTGATATTCTGAATGAAAAGCAGGAAGAATGGATGAGGCATCCAAAAGCTGTTACAATTAAACTTCCGCCAATGGCAGGAATTATTTTAAGACAGAGAAAAGATAAAAAATATAAATTACAGAGAATAAAACTACATAAGAAATAATCATTATGATGACGGTTAAAAAAGAGGTTGATGAAATACAAATGAAAGTGAAATTATGGTAATATATCATTTAAGTACAGAGTGTTATCCGGTAGCAAAAGTAGGTGGTCTTGCAGATGTGGTGGGAGCACTGCCGAAGTATCAGAATAAAATAAAGGGAATAGATGCCAAGGTTGTAATGCCCTGGTATAATAAATCTTTTATTCATGATCACGAGTTTGACATAGTTTTTGATGGTTTTATTCATCAGGGAGAGAATATGCTTCAGGTTCAGGTCATGAAGGAGACAACGGATGCTTTGGGATTTGAATTGTATATGGTGAAAATTCCCGGGCTTTTAGACAGGGAAAATCCTTACGGATATCAGGATGAAAGCTTCCAGTTTTTAGCTTTTCAGCATGGAGTGCTTCACTGGCTGAGTGCTATGAAGATCCGTCCGGATGTATTGCATTGCCACGATTATCATACAGGTCTGGTGCCTTTTATGACCCAGCACTGTCCTGAATTTGAATTTTTGAAAGGAGTGAAAACTATCGGGACCATCCACAATGGAGAGTACCAGGGAATGATGAGCTGGAATATGGCGAATTATATGCCATTTTTTGATTCCTACAAATGGGGACTGATGGACTGGAACGGATTGATGAATCCACTGGCAAGCATGATTAAATGTGCAGATGCTTTTACAACCGTTTCTGAAGGCTATCTCGAAGAACTGTTTATCAGCTTCCGCGGACTGGAAAGCCTGGTGCGCCAGGAATTCGGAAAAGCATACGGAATCATCAACGGGATTGATACGGAAATATGGAACCCGGAGACAGATCCGATGCTGGATTTTAATTTTAATATTAAAAATGCAGTAGCCCAAAAGAAAAAAAATAAAGAAAAGCTCTGCAAAGAATATGGTTTGAAACCGGAACTTCCTCTATTTGCTTTTATAGGAAGATTTGCCACCGAAAAAGGAGCCGATTTCCTGCCGGATGTAGTCTGGAGAAGCATTAAACAGAGTTATGGCGCACTGAATATTATGATCCTGGGTTCCGGAGATGCTTATATTGAAAATAAGCTTAAGGAATATACCTACACGTATACCAATTTTGCACTGGATCTGGGATATAAAGAATATCTTTCCCACAAGATTTATGCCTCCGCAGACTTTCTGCTGATGCCATCGAGAGTGGAGCCGTGCGGACTTAACCAGATGTATTCTATGAGGTACGGGACTGTTCCCGTTGTAAGATATACCGGAGGCCTCAGAGATACAGTGGAAGATATTTCAACCGGAGGGGCAGGATTGAATTTTACCTACCCGGGAGTAGATGATATAGTACATGCCATGAACAGGGCATTGGGGATCTATAACCAAAAAGGAGTTATGGAAGACCTTATCAACGCCAATATGAAATTTGATTTTGCATGGGAGAAATCTGCAGAAAAATATATAGCTTTATATAATAACTGATGTCATGAAAGTTTCCGGATCTCTTTTGCTGATTATGATCATGATTTTTTCATGCAAAGAAGATGATGGAAATTACCATGGCGGATATTATTGGATTTATACTTACGGATATCCGAGAATGGCTTTTTATGAGGCAGCGGAAGGCCTCTCTGAAAAATGGAAAATTAAATATTATGCTGTTTCAGGATGTACGATCAGCCAAAAAGAGATGCATAATGCAGATGCAGAAAATAAAAGGACCTACACTGCAATTGAAAAAAAATTCGGGAAGAACTGGAAAGAAAAATACAATAAGGATATTGATGATTTCGTAGTGAAGAAAGTAGATGTCATGGATGTTCTGATTACGAATAAATTATTCAGGGATGAACTTAAAAAACATTATATAGAAATTTATAATGTAGACAAAGAAGTGTTTGAACTCAATAATGAAGGTGAATTTAGGGTCATTGTGTATAATAATGAACTCAAATACGAAAATAAAGAGTGCTTTAGATTAGCGGTAAATACTAAGAAAAAAACAGTAAATTTAATTCAATAAAACGCAAGATACCTATGAAACGAAATGTAATCTCCATTGTTTTGGGAGGCGGCAGAGGGACAAGATTATTCCCGTTAACATATTCAAGATCGAAACCGGCAGTTCCTATTGCAGGAAAATACAGGCTGGTAGATATTCCTATTTCCAACTGTCTGAATTCGGGACTCAATAAGATCCTTGTTTTAACGCAGTTCAATTCAGCTTCCTTAAATTCACATATCAAAAATTCTTATCACTTTGATATTTTCAGCAAAGGATTTGTAGATATTCTCGCAGCAGAGCAGAATGTTGAAAATGACAGCTGGTATCAGGGAACTGCAGATGCTGTCCGCCAGTCGATGAAGCATCTGGAAAAATATGATTATGACTATATCCTGATCCTTTCCGGTGACCAGCTTTATCAGATGGATTTCAGGGAAATGCTCGATTTTCATATTGAGAATGGTGGCGACGTGACAATTGCGACTATTCCCGTGGTGGCAAAAGATGCTACAGGATTCGGGATCTTAAAGTCTGATGATGACGGTAATATCACGTCCTTCTATGAAAAACCGGAATATGAGGTTCTGGACAGCTTAAAATCTGAAGTTTCAGAAGAAAATAAGCGTAAAGGAAAAGAATATCTGGCATCGATGGGTATTTATATTTTCACGAGAACCATTCTGAAAAAAATGTTCGAAGATGGAGCCGGGGATGATTTTGGGAAAGATATCATTCCAAATTCTATAGGGAAATATAAAACACTGAGCTACCAGTATGAAGGCTACTGGACAGACATTGGAACCATAGAATCTTTCTACGAAGCCAACCTGGATCTGTGTCAGGATTTTCCGCAGTTTAATCTGTTTTCCTCTTCACCCATTTATACAAGAGCAAGGATGCTTCCGCCGTCCAAAATTAACGGTTCTTACGTAAGTAAAGCTGTTTTCGGGGACGGATGCATCATTATGGCCGATAAGATTGAAAATTCCGTGATTGGAAACAGAACCAGAATAGATAAAGGAAGCACCATCGTCAATTCTTACGTGATGGGTGCCGATTTTTACCAGAATACGACCGAAATTGTACTCAATGACAGAAACGGATATCCGAATATGGGAATCGGAAAATACTGCTATATTGAAATGGCTATTCTTGATAAAAACTGCTATATCGGCGACAATGTGAAGATTATTGGCGGAAAACATATTCCGGACGGCGACTATGGAACCTATTCCGTTCAGGATGGAATTGTAGTGGTGAAAAAAGGAGCTGTGCTTCCTTCGGGAACCCATATAGGTTAATAAAAAGATGTGACTAATTGACTAGTCTGACTAGTTCTCAATAAAAAAGAGGAGACCAATAAAGGTTTCCTCTTTCTGTATATAGTAAGCTTCACGCTTTTATTGAGAAAGCAGTTTTAAGGAATATTCTAACTCCGGATCTTTCTGTTCCTTTAATGATTTTAAAAAATAATCACTTTTAATACTATGATCAGGGATTACCCCTGTGCAGTGGGCAACATTTTCTTTATCATTACTGTTAAAGAAAATTTCCGTCCGCGGAATGGAAAGGGTGGATTTAGTATTAGGGAGCCTGTAAGATAGAAACCATGCAGCAGTGGTGAAATTACTGCATGAGCCTGTTTCTTTTCCCACAATTTCTCCTCTTTTTTCAGTTTTGAATAAAGAAGCAAAATAAGTGGCAGCAGAAAACGTACGGTTATTGGTCAACAATAAAGTTTTGCCGTCAAAAAACAATCCATCTCTTGGGTA
Organism: Chryseobacterium sp. NFX27; assembly: GCF_049887855.1. Taxonomy (NCBI): domain Bacteria; kingdom Pseudomonadati; phylum Bacteroidota; class Flavobacteriia; order Flavobacteriales; family Weeksellaceae; genus Chryseobacterium; species Chryseobacterium sp. NFX27. The sequence continues at coordinate 325,253 of NZ_JAGEKK010000002.1, forward strand.
GCTTTTTATATAAGTGTTATCAAGCCTTGAATTTCCAAAATAATAGTCTCCTTTTTCTCCTTTGTCAAAGCGCTGTCTCATAAAATTATTCAGATCCGTAATGTCTTTATCTGAATAATACTGGTTGGTTTGAGGATCTATCAGATAGTTGGTATAATTGATATCAACAACTTTAGTTCCGTATTTATACTCATTATTAAAGCTTTTCTCTGCTGCTATAAAAGAATATAATAATGCTACGTTACTGATGGCACCACCTGAATTATTACGGATATCTATGATAAGTTTTTTAGATTTCAGATCCCTTATTTCCTGGAAATATTTTTTTAATCTTTCGTAAAAAAAGCTTTCATCGTAGGAGAAAGATTTTACCGATAAATAATACGTTTCCGGATCTATTTTATAACCGTAAATTCCGTAGTTTTCCGAAACTAAGTCAATGGGGAGTACAGCATGCTTGGTTTCGTAATAATACTGAGGATATTGTATGCCACTTACTTTCACTGTCTTCTGCGCTCCGTTTAAAGCTCTATATTTTAAAGTATAATCATTGGTGCGGTTTTTTAAAATAAAAGGAATATTGAAAGATATATCCAAATCTTCCACTTTAATATTTCCGTCTGCAGCTTTAGGAATTCTTTTCAGAATAGTATCCGCGCTTAAACCATTAATTTCGGTGATCTCACTGCCTGTTTCAATAGCATATTTGTTAGCTCCGTTTACATATATAGCACCATTATGTACATACGTTGAAAGAGGGAAATAGGAGATGGAATTCATAACATCCTCAAAATAATTGGAATCAGTGCCAAAAGAACTGTGACCATCACCAATGATTCTTGTAGGGTTGTTAATCAGCAAATTGATATAGCCCGGATTTTTTTTAATTTCATTACGCAGGGAATCCAGCTTTCTGGTAATGGTTTCTTTGCTATGAAACCTGTAAGGATTAGGATGTTGTTTTTGGATAATGTCAACTGCAATATCAAAATCTTTGAGATAACCGTCTTCTGGGATCTCTGAAATTGAATACTGGGAAAAGCCCGTTGAAAAAAGTAAAATAAAAGGAAATACAAATAACTTCTTCATAGAAAAATATTTAATTTTAGGCTTTTTCATGCATCAAAAAATATACCGTTATTCAGTGTTTAAAAGTGGAGTTATTTTTATAAAATAGCATATTAATAATTAAAATTGCTAATAATAATGAGCTTTTTTAAAAAAGTGTAATTTGAATAATTCACTTTTTTATATAGTAGTTTATTTTTGAAATGATCTTTTTCAAAATAACTGAGATATTGGTTACTTTTTTTATTTGTCTTACTTTTGCGTGATGCGTTTTTTTAAAGTTATAGCCGTAATTCTTGTTCTTGTGGTAGGAGCCTATGCTGCTTCCATGTATTTTTTCGTGGACGAAAACAAGGATTTTAAGATAGAAAAAGAAGTAGATTATCCCATAGATAAAGTCTTTTCCCAGTTTAATAATCTTCAGCATTTTACCCGCTGGAACAATTTTTTCACAAGTTCACCATCAATCGATATCGATTATTATACCCCTTACGAAGGCCAGGGAAGTGCAATAAGCTATGTAGATCCGAAAAACGATACGGACGGGGAAATGTTCATCCGCTATGAAAACCCCGCTAAAAGCTTGAGATATCAGCTTTTTGAAGACAGAAATGAAAGCCCAACAGTGGTGGATGTCCAGTTTAAGCCTGTTTCTGCAGATAAAACAAAGATTACATGGTATGTGCACACGCCTAAACTCTCCGTGTTCAGAAGAGTGGAAAATTTCTGGACAGAAGACCGTTTTGCCGAAAATATTAATAAAAGCATGGTCAATCTGAAAAATGTACTGGGCAATAAGGTGGAAAAAGACAACCAGATGGCCTCCATCAAATATGATAGTCTTATGGTGGAAAATGAGGAAGATAAACTGTTGCTGGGTATCAATGTAAGTGCATCAAACAAGAAAGAAGCTTTGTATAAAAACATCGTTATGAATTACAGCAAGGTTTATAACTATGTTACCATGGATCTTGGTAAAAAAGACGATGAATTCGGCTTTCCGGTCCTGATTACCGATGCCGATAACTACAAAGACAAAGAAGTTTCTTATTTCATGGGAATTCCCCTTTCCAAAAAGATAGGAGTTCCGGATAACAATTTCAATTTCCGGACTGTAAACCCTTCCCAAAATTATGTGATGTACTACAAAGGAAGCTATGAAGGAAGAATACGGGCAGTTCAGCAGCTGATTCAGAAGGCGAAAAAAGACGAGATGCGCTTCGGAGATATCCGTCAGACCTTTATTGAACGTCCCATTGAAGGGCAGGAGGTGAATATTAAGCTCTCATTATCAGTGTTTAAGTAATTTTTTTTCGATTATTTTTTTCTTAATTTTTTTTAACGGTTTCAGGCTGTCTTAACTCGGTTTTTTTTATTAAATTTGAAGATTAATTCTACAAATAAATTTTAATAATAGATAAACTGTAATAATGGACAGATTTTCATTCCTAAACGCAGCTCATTCTCAGTTAATTGAGGATTTATACCAACAGTACTTAAAATTCCCGGATTCTTTAGAGCCATCATGGAAAGCCTTTTTTCAAGGCTTTGATTTTGCTTTGGAGAACTATGGAGATGACGATAACATCCAATACATCCAGGCTCCGGCCAATGCTGCTCCGGCAGTACAGCAGATCTCTCAGGCAGTAGCCGGCGGAGAAGTTCCTGAGCACATCAAAAAAGAGTTCAAGGTAGTAAACCTTATCGAGGCTTACAGAACAAGAGGGCACCTGTTCACAAAAACAAATCCTGTCAGAGAAAGAAGACATTATACGCCTACTTTAGACATCGAAAACTTCGGTTTGAGCAAGGAGGATTTAAATACAAAATTCAACTGTGCTGTTGAAACAGGAATGAAAGAGCCTGCTACATTACAGGATCTGATCAAGCATTTGGAAAATATCTACTGCGATTCTATCGGGGTAGAGTATACCTATATCAACAACGTTGAAGAAAAAGATTTCATCAAGAAGTGGCTTCAGGTGAACGAAAACCACCCAAGCCTTTCTGCCAATGAAAAAACTGAGATTTTATTGAAGTTAAATCAGGCAGTAGCTTTTGAAAACTATCTTCACACAAAATTTGTTGGACAGAAAAGATTCTCTCTGGAAGGAGGCGAAACATTAATTCCGGCACTGGACCAGCTGATTTCAAGATCTTCTCAGCTTGGAGTGGATGAAGTGGTATTGGGAATGGCCCACAGAGGAAGACTGAATGTTTTATCCAACATTTTTGGAAAATCTTACAAGCAGATCTTCTCAGAATTTGAAGGAAAAGAATTTGAAGAAGATGTATTCTCAGGGGACGTTAAATATCACTTGGGATCATCTAAAAAAGTGAAAACCGCTTCCGGAGAAGAAGTAGCCATCAACCTTACACCGAACCCATCTCACCTTGAAACTGTAGCAGCTCTTGTAGAAGGGATCTGCCGTGCTAAGATAGATGACAAATACAAAGGAGACGGTTCCAAGATCCTTCCTATCGTAATCCATGGTGACGGTGCTATTGCAGGTCAGGGGATTGCTTATGAAGTGGCTCAGATGATGACCTTAGAAGGATACAGAACAGGAGGAACTGTTCACATCGTTGTCAACAACCAGGTGTCATTTACAACAAACTATGCTGATGCAAGATCGTCAACATACTGTACAGACATTGCAAAAGTTACGGAATCTCCGGTAATGCACGTTAATGCTGATGATGCTGAAGCGGTAGTTCATGCCATGCATTTTGCAGCAGATTTCAGAGCGAAATTCGGAAAAGACGTTTATATCGATTTATTAGGATACAGAAAATATGGACACAACGAAGGTGATGAGCCGAGATTCACGCAGCCTAATCTGTATAAACTAATTTCTAAACATCCGAACCCAAGAGAAATTTATAAAGATAAATTACTTAAGGACAGCATTACATCCAATGATCTTATTGCTAAAATGGAATCAGAGTTCAAAGCACTTCTAGATAAAGACTTTGATGCTTCCAAAGAGATTGAGAAAAATGCAATGGATCTTTTCATGGCAGAAGACTGGACCAATTATCCGATCGGAAAAAGAGGTGCAGTTCAGATTCCTGTAGATACAAAATATGACCTGGCAAAGCTTAAAGAGCTGGCGATTAAAATGTCATCTCTTCCGGCTGATAAAAAGTTCATCAATAAAATTACAAGACTGTTTGATAACCGTGTTAAGGCTATCGAAGGGAATTCATTAGACTGGGCTCTTGGAGAATGGTTGGCTTATGCAACACTTTTGGTGGAAGGTCACAACATTAGAATTTCCGGAGAAGATGTGGAAAGAGGAACGTTCTCCCACAGACATGCGGTAGTGAAAACTGAAGATACAGAAGAAGAGTATATCCCGTTAAGACATGTGTCAGAAAGCAGATTTGATGTATACAACTCTCACCTTTCAGAATACGGAGTTCTAGGTTTCGACTACGGATATGCAATGGCTTCTCCTAATACGCTGACGATCTGGGAAGCTCAGTTCGGAGACTTCGTGAACGGTGCTCAGATCATCGTTGACCAGTATCTGGCTGCTGCAGAAGAAAAATGGAAGATCCAGGACGGATTGGTCATGCTGTTGCCTCACGGTTCGGAAGGACAGGGAGCAGAACACTCTTCAGCAAGATTAGAAAGATTCTTAACGCTTTGTGCGAACGAAAATATGGTGGTAGCCAATATCACTTCACCTGCCAACTACTTCCATTTATTAAGAAGACAGCTTAAATGGACATTCAGAAAGCCGTTGATCGTAATGAGCCCTAAATCTCTGTTGAGACATCCGAAAGTGGTTTCTCCATTAGAAGATTTTGCAAACGGTTCATTCCAGCCGATATTGGACGATCCTACAGCAGATCCTAAAAAAGTGGAAAAATTAGTATTGTGTTCAGGTAAGCTATACTTCGAATTATTAGCGAAGAAAGAAGAACTTAACTGTGAAAATATTGCTCTGGTAAGATTAGAGCAGCTGTATCCGCTTCAGGCAGATGCATTGGAAACAATCTTCAGCAAATATGGCAACAGAACACAATTGGTTTGGGCTCAGGAAGAACCTGAAAATATGGGAGCATGGTCTTATATCCTGAGAAATTTCAGAGATACAGGAATCCAGGTAGTTGCTCCGGTACCAAGCGGTGCTCCGGCTCCGGGAAGCCATAAAATGTTTGAGAAAAACCAGAATGCAGTGATCAACAGAGTTTTCGACAGAGATGATGCTCCTGCAAAAAGACCCGTTACAGCGTAATTAAGAATAATACCCAATTAAAAAATAAAAAATACTCAATATGTCAGTTTTAGAAATGAAAGTTCCTTCACCGGGAGAATCCATTACAGAAGTTGAAATTGCAACTTGGCTTGTGAAAGATGGTGATTATGTAGAAAAAGATCAGCCAATCGCAGAAGTAGACTCAGATAAAGCAACTCTTGAATTGCCTGCAGAACAAAGCGGTATAATCACGTTAAAAGCAGAAGAGGGTGATGTAGTACAGGTTGGCCAGGTAGTTTGTTTAATTGATATGGATGCTGCAAGACCTGAAGGCGCAAGCACACCGGCTGCGGAAGCTGAAGCTCCAAAACAGGAAGAAGCGCCAAAAGCTGCTGAACCGGCTAAACAGGAAGCTCCAAAACCAGCTGCTCCGGCACCGGCTCCACAAACGTATGCAACAGGAGCTCCATCTCCTGCAGCGAAAAAGATTCTTGATGAGAAAGGTATTGAGGCTGGACAGGTTTCAGGAAGCGGAAGAGACGGAAGAATCACTAAGACTGATGCAGAGCTAGCTGCTGTTCCTGCTTTAGGAGGAAGCCCTTCTACTGCAACAGGTGCACGTACTACAACAACGACTAAACTTTCAGTTCTAAGAAGAAAAATCGCTTCCAGATTAGTTTCTGTAAAGAATGAAACAGCTATGTTGACGACTTTCAATGAAGTTGACATGTCTGAAATCTTCAGATTAAGAAAACTATATAAAGAAGAATTTGCTCAGAAGCACGGAGTAGGACTAGGCTTTATGTCTTTCTTTACAAAAGCGGTAACAAGAGCATTACAGATGTACCCGGACGTTAATGCATCTATCGACGGAGATTATAAGATCAATTATGATTTCTGTGATATCTCAATTGCAGTTTCAGGTCCTAAAGGATTGATGGTTCCGGTATTGAGAAATGCTGAAAACATGTCTTTCGCCGGTGTTGAAGCCAATATCAAAGATCTTGCAACTAAAGTAAGAGACGGTAAAATCACAGTTGATGAAATGACTGGCGGTACATTCACTATTACAAACGGTGGTACTTTCGGATCTATGTTGTCTACACCAATCATCAACCCTCCACAGTCTGCTATTCTTGGAATGCACAACATCATTCAGAGACCGGTAGCGGTTGACGGGCAGGTAGTAATCAGACCAATGATGTATGTAGCAATGTCTTATGACCACAGAATTATCGACGGAAAAGAGTCTGTAGGATTCCTTGTAGCCGTAAAAGAAGGTATCGACAATCCTGTTGAATTACTGATGGGTGGTGACGAAAGAAAAGGCCTTGGATTATAAATTTGAATAAAATTATAATATACTTACAATCTCGCCTTAAAAAAGGCGAGATTTTTGTATCTGTTAAAGAAATACTAAGATGATGTTCTCAAAAATGACTTCCAATATCAAAGTTTCAGTAATACCTGAATATGATAGTAAAAACAGTTATCCATCTGAAAACCGTTACGTCTTCAAGTATAATATTACAATAGAAAATGACGGCAGCTTTCCGATTAAAGTACTGAAAAGAAAATGGCTGATCTTCGACGTAGGCTTTGGATATACTGAGATTACAGGAGATGGTGTAATAGGATTGACACCAGAGATTCCTGTAAGCGAAAATTTCGCTTATTTCTCCAATGTAATGCTTCGGTCCGGAGTAGGGAATATGAGCGGAAAATACCTGGTTAAAAACATGGAGACTCAGGAAACTTTTGAAATTGAGATTCCAAAGTTTAATCTGCTGTCTGAAGTGTTAAGCAATTAGGAGTATTGCTTGAGGTTGTAGAAAAGATACTGATGTGAATAGCAGCCGTAAAAAGGTTTTTTTCTTATAGCTTTTTAATATACTTATTCAAGAAAGAATCATGTATTTCTTCATTCTCAGTGATGATTAATTTTTCAAAAGCGAGCAGGGCAATTTTTGCACAGGCTTCCGCATCATCTCCGGCCCGGTGATGATTAAGGTTGATTTGGTGATGCTCTGCCAGATGTTTCAGTCCGTATTTCGGAAGATAATTCCATGATTTTTTAGCCAGCTGAATACTACAGAGGTAATTTAATTTTGGAGTAAACATTCCGTAATGTTCAAAACAGCCTCGCATGACTCCCGCATCAAAACTTGCATTATGCGCAATCATCAGGGTTCCGTACATCATTTCTTCAGCTTCATACCAGATCTCATCAAAAGTAGGGGCATCCTTCACATCTTCCGGAGTTATCCCATGAACCCCAATATTAAATCTGCTGAAATAAGGAAAACTGGGTGGTTTGATCAGCCATGTTTTCGTTTCCACGATCTTCGAATCCTGAACAACACAGATACCCATTTCGCACGCTGAGCTTTTTTCGTGAGTGGCTGTTTCAAAATCTATTGCGCAGAAATCCATTGTATTAAATTATAAGTTATGAATGATGGTGATGGGTTGCCGGTTTAATGTTCAGAGTTTAAAGTTTCCAAGTTATGATTTTTTTTGCAAGCCTATTTACCGCCTAAAAAATGTCTGAAGATCAGCCATTTCGACTGGTAGAATTTATTTATCTGATGCTTCTGACGCAGTTTCCATGTTCCCGGAAGTTGCCCGTAAAAACCGAAATGAGCTCTTACAACAGCCCAAAGGTGTGGGAAGCCATTCTTTAATCCGAAATAAATTCCGGCAATTCCATCCAGGCACAGTCTGAAAAATAGTAATCCTATCAATTTAGGAAACGGCAGGTTTTTCAGCATCATAGAAAGATTATTCCTGATGTTTAAATAGGTCTTCCGGGCACTTTGCTTATTCAGGGTTCCGCCACCTACATGATATACTTTTGATTTTCCTGTATAGAATATTTTTTTTCCTGAATTGATCAGTCTCCAGCAAAGATCAATCTCTTCCTGATGGGCGAAAAATCGTTCATCGAAACCATTTTGCTCCCAAAAATCTTTTGAGCGCACAAAAAAGCAGCATCCTGAAGCCCAGAAAATCTCTGTTTCATCATTATACTGACCGTTATCCTCTTCAAGTTCATCAAATATACGTCCACGGCAGTAAGGATAACCCAGATTGTCAATGAGACCTCCGGCAGCACCGGCAAATTCAAACTGTTTTCTATTGTTGAAAGATAAAATTTTAGGCTGTACAGCTGAGATTGAAGGATCTTTTTCAAATAAATCCAATGCAGGAATGGTCCAGTTTTCAGTAACCTCCACATCAGAATTGAGAAGGCAGTAATATTCGTTCTTTATTTCCTTTAAACCTTCATTATACCCGCCTGCAAAACCATAATTGTGATTGTTTTTAACAATTTTTACCGCAGGAAAATGAGCCTGTATAAATTCTACTGAGTCATCGGTAGAAAGGTTGTCTATGACATAAATATCTGCATCCTGAGAAAAGCTGACGACACTGGGGAGAAATTTTTCAAGCCAGTTTTTACCGTTCCAGTTTAAAATGACAACTGCTAAATTTTTCGGCATCAGAATTATATTTTTTCAACGTCAAACGTTTTGATAGACTCCTGGTATTTCCATTTTCTGTGTGACCAGAGATAATTGTCCGGATGCTTATGTAAAGTATTTTCCAGAAGCTTATGAAATTTCCTTACCACTTCATGTTCTGTAAACTTTTCACCGTCAGGATAGATTCTGTGATAATTTACCTGGTAATATCCCCTTTTTACTTTCTTCATTTCACAGTAAATGAAGGCAAGGTCCATTCTGGTAGCCAGTTTATCATATCCTATAAAGGCAGGGGTCCTCTGGTTGAGAAACTCTAATCCGTAATTGACGTGGGCAACATGCGGCGTCTGGTCTGCTACAAACATATAGGCCGATTCACCGTCATTTTTTGATCTGAAGATATTCTTGATCACTTCATTGGCCTCCAGAGCTTCATTCCCGAACTTATTCCTCACTTTCTTCATCTGATTTTCCCAGAAATCACTGTTTACCTTTCTGTATACCGGATGGCAGTGACTCTGCGGAATAATTCTTGCGAAAGCATTCATCCATTCCCAGTTAAAGACATGGCCGGCAAGCATGATAACGTTTTTACCTTCCGCTTTAGCCTCATGGAAAGCCTCCTGGTTGATATGCTGCATTCTTACCCGGGATTCCGTTTCAGTAATACTGAACGATTTAATGGTTTCTACAAGGTAATCTGAAAAATTAAGATAAAACTTCTTTCTTATGGCTCTTATTTCTTCCTCAGATTTTTCAGGAAAAGAATTGCGTAGATTCTGTGTGATCACCTTCTTCCGGTAGCCTACCAGATAGTAATTTAAAAAGAACATAACGTCCGAAAAAATATACAATACTTTAAGCGGAAGTTTAGAAATGAAATATAATATTTTGATTAGGAAATTCATAAAACATGCAAATCTAGTGATAATAAAATTATGGTTCTATTTTTGCTTGCAATAAGTATTATTTTTTTTATTTTTATGTTATGAAAAAATTGTCGATTATAGCCTTCCTTGGGCTAAGCACACTTGCTTTTTCTCAGGATACCAAAAATGTACCGGAAACAAGAAAGCAGGATAATGCCCTTTTGGTAAAAACTGATCATGCAGAGCTGGACGCAAAGAAGAAAGCAGGAGAGGAAAAAGCAAAACTTCCCAAACCTTATGATCCTAAAGCTAATGCTGAAGCTGATATCAATAAGTTAATTGCCCAGGCTAAAAAAGAAGGAAAAAATATTGTGATCCAGGCCGGTGGAAACTGGTGTATCTGGTGCCTCCGTTTTAATAATTTTGTTCAAAGCACTCCTGAGCTGAAGGAAACTGTAGATAAAAACTATTTATACTATCATTTGAATTATTCTCCTGATAATAAAAATGAAAAAGTCTTTGCTAAATATGTAGATATTAAAGAAAAGCTTGGCTATCCTTTTTTCATAGTTTTAGATAAAAACGGAAAAATGATCCATGTTTTAAAAGACAGTTCAGTGCTTGAAGAAGGAAAAGGATACAGCAAAGAAAAAGTAAAAGAGTTCTTTAACCAATGGGCTCCAAAGTCATAAAAGTAAACCGGGAAATTTTTCCCGGTTTTTTATTAGCAATTTTTCATATAAAATATTTTCTGAATTTGTATAATTTATATATTGTTTTACTTGTTATTTCAGAGTTAATAAGAATTAATTATAAAATCTCATTTCTTGATCTATTTTTAATTTATATTGTATCTGAATTTTAATCAACGACTTATGAGTAATTTATTAGTTAAGTCCACAATGTTGGAAATAAGATCTCTTTCCACTTCTGAAATTAGTGATTTGCAAACAGGTCTCTTTTCAGGAGTTTTATTATTAGGATATTATGAAAAAGGAGATACACCTGCACCCATTCCTTATTATTTATCTTCCACAAATAGAGTTGATGATGGTGGAAGTATAATAGAAGTAGGCAATATTAAGCTTGAACATATATTTATTGGGGATTTTTCCTATAAATATTTTGGAAATTTTGGATTATTCATTATTTCTCACTATAAAAATGATCATATTGTAGTTATTGATGGGGAAATAGATTTGCTTAACGGAACAGTAGTTATTCCGAATGGATGTACATTGAAATTTGAAAACGGTAGGTTTAAGAATGGAGTAATTACCAACTGTAAAGAAGTTATTGCTGATGAGAAAGCCTATATCTTTGAAAATACTTTAGTAGATGGCCTTGCTGTTGTGAATGCGGAATGGTTCGGACTTGATGAAAATAATCCGGACAATACCCAATATCTGCGAAACGCTATAAAAAGTCCTGTTAAAGTTTATTCTTCGCATAGGGTAATAAATATCGGAGAAGGCACTTTTAAATTCAATGACAGTGTTGACGTTTCATCATGTATGATCATAGGAGGTTATCCGTCTCAAAAACTTAATGGCCGAGCAATCAATGATTATAAAACTACATTTTTTTATGAAGGAAACAATGTTTTTTTATATACAAAAGTTGCCACAGGTATGTTATTTAACCACACAACATTGTATATGAAAAACATATCCGTAGTTGGGCTGGGCTCTAATACGGAAAGTACCGGTCTGGCTATTACAGATGATGCATCAGTAAATATTATGGATTGTGAATTTAGGAATTTTCATTACGGCTTGAAACTTTCAGTTTTAATATCTTCAAAATTTATCAATACAGATATATCACAAAATCATATTGCCATATATTATCATAAAAATTTGAAAAGCACCAGTACTTCAACAATCTTTTCAAACTGCTATATTTTTGATAATGACTATCACTTTAAAAATGATCCATCTGCTGTTCTTAACTGTAACTTTGATAATTGTATTTTTGAAAGCAGTAGAATCCAATCATTTTTAATTGATCCTACAGCTATTGCTGGTGACGTTACTGTCGATAAAACAAATTTTACATCCTTGTCTTTTATCAACTGTTATTCTGAAAATAATAACAGCTCATCTGCTAGAAAGAGTGCAGAGATTGAAGTCTTACCTTTTGATGATGTTCAGAATTTCAGGATATCTTCCGTTAATTGTATGTGGTTTGGGTATAATTTTGAAATTCAAAACTATTCAGATTTTATTAAAATTTCATCAGGAGCTTGGTTTTCATCAGGTGATACCTTCGGAAGATATCGTAATATAATGGAGATTAATGATGAAGAATTACAATTAGGAAAGATCAATATATCTTTTAATTCAATAGCGATAGATCGTTTTATGAATTTGATTTCTCCAAATAGCATAATTTCTGAAGAAACAAGAAAATATCTGTATATAAATGCTTTTTCTTTCGAAAAGAAGAGGCTTGCATCTATCCAGCCTGTTGTAAATATTTCATTATCTGAAAATGAATATCCAGATAATGGAATTTCTGTTGATAGAAATATTGAACGGACTATAAATGCTACTGTTTTAAAAACTCAAAATAATGGCTTTGCCAGAATTGATGATAATAATGTTTTTTCTTTTGGTATGAAGAGAAAAATGGGGAATACAGCAAATGCAATTTCTCTTCCTATAAATGACATCCATGCTATGATAGAAAAATCATCATCAGAACAGGGCTTCATTAGATTTATCAGGAATAAGCCCGGAGGTTCCTCAAGGTTAGTGGCAGATTTTTGCATGGATTATTCAACAAGCGGAAATGAAACCTCAGATTGGTGGAAATCTACAACTCTTTTAATGGTAGAATCCCTACATGATCTTCCGGAAACACCTCTTCCTGATATCATGTATTATAAGTACGGAGATGAAAAATTTTATTTTATTAATGCTTTTACAGGTAAACTTGTTGATGGAAATGGCTTTCCGCCGGCTAAATCTAAAGGTACAACGGCTCAGCGACCAACTCCATCCTTAGAATTCGAAGGATTTGAATACTATGATAAAGATTTGAAAAAGAAAATCCTTTGCAATGGTATTGCTTGGGTTAATATGGATGGTACAATTTTATAATAAAAGTACAACCGGGAAAAATTTCCCGGTTTTTTATTTACAGCAATTTCCTGATCCAGCTTAATTTTTTTTCAGAGTACGGCGGGTATTTAATATTAGGTTCGCCCCAGGTTGCTTTTTCAAGAATAGATTTCTGATGAGAAAAGGCTTCAAAGCCATAAGTACCATGATAATTTCCGATACCGGAATTCCCGACACCTCCAAAAGGAAGACGGTCATTTCCTAAATGCATGATCACATCATTAATGCATCCGCCACCAAACGATAATTTAGTGGTGAACGCTTCTTTTTCTTCAGAATTCCGGGTGAAGAGATAGGCGGCTAGTGGCTTTTCAAGTTCCAGGATGGTCGTAAGAACCAGATTAAAATTTGTAAAGCTCATAACAGGCAGTATAGGTCCGAAAATTTCTTCCTGCATAATATCATCTTCCCAGCTTACGTTATTCAGAAGGGTAGGCTCTATAAAGAGTTTCTTTTCATCGGAATTTCCTCCAAAATATACTTTTTCTTTATTGATCATCTTTATCAGTCGCTGGAAATTTCTTTGATTGATAATTCTTGTATACTGTTCAGAATCCGGTCCGTATTTAAATTCCATCACGTATTTTCTCAGCATTTCCAGAAACTGTTCATGGATAGATTCTTCGACCAGCAGATAGTCAGGAGCCACGCAGGTTTGTCCGGCGTTGAGAAATTTTCCCCATACAATTCTTTTGGCAGCTACCTCAAGGTCTGCATCTTTGGTTACAATAGCAGGCGATTTGCCTCCTAATTCAAGAACTACAGGCGTTAAACTTTCCGCGGCAGCCTGATAAACAATCTTTCCAACCTTGGTACTTCCGGTAAAAAATATTTTGTCGAATTTTAACTTTAAGAGTTCTGTGGTTTCATCAATACCACCTTTATAAACATACAGGTATTCAGAAGGAAAATTTTCATTGATGATTTTTGCCATTGCTTTCATCGTATTTTCAGCAATTTCACTTGGCTTTAAAATACAGCAGTTACCTGCCGCCAATGCTGCAATGACAGGGGAAAGTGATAATTGATAAGGATAATTCCAGGCGCCTATAACAAGAACATTCCCCAAAGGTTCCGGATAAATTTTACTTTTCCCCAGTTGATTGGCCAGGTTGGTTCTGACTCTTTTAGGTTTTGAAAGTGCATTTAAGTTCTTCAGATAATAATTTATATCATTCAGAACAAAAGAGAGTTCTGTGGTAAAAGTATCAAATTTCGATTTGCCGAAATCATTATAAATAGCTTCATACAAGAACTCTTCATTTTTTACAATAAGATCCCGGAGCTTTTCAAGATACATTTTTCTGAACTTGATATTCTTCGTTTGCTGTGTTTTGAAAAAGGCTTTCTGACGATCTACTATTTCCTGAATTTCCATACTCTCAAATTTCGGAAAGTATAGCAAATTTTCGGCCTAAAATCACATAATATTTCTCACTGCAATTTTCACAGGATGATAAAGCAGTAAGGTCAAGGCGGTGATCAAAGCCAGCCAGAACAGTCCGGTAAAGATTTCCATATTGGAAAGCAGGATGGACTGGGCCGTTATTTTTGCTTTAAATGCTCCGGCAGTCATTGATAAGGACTCATTCACAGGAAGTCTGGATAGGTGGGCTCCAAAAATCTGATTCCACTGGCTGTAGAAAACCGGATTGGTATCTGTCAGATTAAAACTTAAAGTATCAGAATGTTTTAACGTTAAATAAAGCATCAGATTCTGCATTAAAGCATACCCTATCGCAGTGGTCCAGAAACGGGTTGTAGTTCCCAGAGCCGTTGCATTGGCGACATATTCTTCCGGTGTTCCGGAAATGAGAAAGAAAACAAGAGGTGTAAACAGTAATCCCTGGGCAAGTCCCTGCAGAAATAAAGGCGGGCAGATCGTGGAGAGGGTAGTGTCCGGATAAAATGTATACGTAAACCATGCACAGTCTAGTGCCAGCAGCAGAAATCCGGTAAAGAAAACGATTCTTGAAGAAATGCCCCGCATCAGGCAGATCCCGGAGAGAAGAATACCTATGAGCGTTCCTGCCACATTCCAGTATTGAATATTAACAATATAATCCCATGGCCATTTCCAGACCGTTGCCATCATGCTGTACACATTATTCAGACCTGAACGGATCAGATAAAAAATAAAGAACAGGATCATCCCGGCAATGACATTTTTTGAGCTGAAAACCTCAAAATGAAAAATCGGTCTTTTGGAATTTCTCTGTTTAAGCATAAACAATCCTCCCGAAAGCAGGAATATAAAAAGACACATAATAACGGTATCTGACTCCAGCCACATGAGTCTTTTTCCGTAAATGATGGCATATCCTCCTGACTGAAGACAGGCCCATAGCAGAAACCAACTGGTAATATCCAGTTGATAAAGCGGCATTTTAGGGAAAAATCTGTTGGTATTGAAAAGAGCGATTCCGATAATCAGGACAAAAACATGAAAATAAACCATCATTAAGATCATATGCCGGAAATCATAATTTTCAATGCTCGATTTAAGCAATGATGTAGTTACTGTTCCACCTGTCAGCATAATGGTATACATGAAAAGATAAGCGATTACCTTGGCGTGTTTTGTTTTTAGTTCGGCAATGATCAGCGGAAGAAAAATAGCACCTTCCAGTAATCCGAAAATGCCTTCCAGGAATCGTATGACCAGAATTACCGAATAATTATTGGTAACCGACAGAATATACAGAATGATTACGGAAATAGAAGACATCAGCAAAACATAATATTTAACGCTGAAATAAGCCATAAATCTCTGCAAGACCAAAAGGGTAACCACAAAGGTTCCATACATCAGAATCATTAAATACTGGATGTCATCTGAGTCTACGTCCATAAAAGAGGAGGTAAAAGCACTGTTGGAATGCAAAAGTGACAACAACATCAGGTGGGGAAACAAGGCCAGCACCAGAAGCGGCAGTTTCAGCCATTGCGGGACCCATTTGTGATAAACTGTATTATGCTGCATAAGGAATTGTAAATGTGATAATTGATGGTTGTTTGATGGAAAAGATATTGATGTTTTCTCATCATTTCATCGGAATAAAAATGCAGAAAGACAAAAAGCAGGGTGTAAAAGTAAAAGGTAAGATGACAAACGCTTAAGAATACTCAGAAGCCTGTCGTTGCAGTTCTGTCTTTCCGCTAAAAAAAATTTAATCCGGCTAATTTGTTCATTTAGGAATTTGATAATTTGAGCCGTGATACTATTTTTACTCTAATACTCTAATACTCTAATACTCTAATACTCTAATACTCTAATACTCTAATACTCTAATACTCTAAAACCCTCCCACACAAAAACTTTATATCTTCTTCGCGCTCACCAGGACATTCATCCCGGAAAGCAGTTTTTCGTTATTTTGATGGGTATCGAGAATAATTTTTACAGGAAATCTCTGTTCGATCTTGACGAAGTTTCCCGTGGCATTATCAGGCTTTACCAGAGAAAACTGTGAGCCTGATGCAGGTGATATGGAAACTACTTTCCCTTTAAACTCAAGATCAGGATAAGCATCTGCAGTAATAGTTACTTCCTGTTTCGTATCAATCTGGCCGAGTTGCGTCTCCTTATAGTTGGCAATAATCCATTTTTCCTTGCTTACCATTTGTACCAGAGCCTGGCCTTCTTTAATCAGCTGGCCTTCCTGAATTGTTTTTTTGCCTACCCAGCCATCATACGGAGCTGTGATCACGGTGTAGGAAAGAAAAAGTCTGGCATTGTTCAGGTTTGCGGAGCTCTGCCGGATCTGGCTTTTTACCGGAGCCACTTTAGTCTGCTGTTCATTAGCACCGGCTTTTATGGCATTTTTCTGTTGTTCTAAGGCTAAAAGATTGGCTTTGGCCTGCTCATAAGATGCTTTCACATTTTCAAACTGCTGTTCGGTGGCCGCATCTTCAGAGACAAGGTTTTTATATCTTGTGAAATCCTGTTCCGTTCTCCATATATCAATTTTTGCTGAGGCAATTCTGGCATCAATAATCTTTGAATCACTTTCTTTTGTGTTCACACCGCTTTCAATCGTAGTAATATTTTCAGCGTTGGCATTGAGGCCTGCTTCAGCTATTTTTACCTGGTTGACAAATTCCCTGTTGTCGATCAAGATCAGGGTATCTCCTTTACGGACGAACTGATTTTCTTCAAACCGTATGCTTTTAATAAATCCTGAAACTTTGCTCGAAACCGGGGTAATATACTGTTCGATCTGGGCATCGTTGGTGGTGACATTTTTCCTTGAGAAAAGATAGAAGCTTACCATGCCGGTGATACCGCTGATGATCAGGATCCAGGCCAGAAGCGTAATCGACTTGTTGATTCTTTTTTCCTTTTGTGTCAGTTGTTTCTTTGTCATTGTTTTATAAGTTTCCAATCGTGTACTGGAGTTGGTAATATTTTAGTTGTCGGTTAATTTTTACGGAGATAAGATTGGATTCGGCTTCCAGATAGGCATTGTCAGCATCGATAAGCTCGGTGATCAGACTCAGTTTATTAGCATATTTTGTTTTTACAATGCGGTAGTTTTCTTTGGCCTGGCCAATGGCTTCTTCGGCGATTTTGACTTTCTGGTCAGTTTCCTCAAACTTTTTATAGGCTTCGTAAACGGTATGTCTTATATTTTCATCGTTTTCTTCGATCTGAAGTTTTGCCAGGTCAATATTCTCCCTGGCTTCCTGCATCTTATACTTGTTCTTATACAGGTTTCCGATGGGATAGGTAAGGTTTACGCCAAGCATTCCCAAGCGGTAGGCATAAGGCTCGGGAGGGAAGAACATCATATTGGGATATTTGATAAAATATTCTCCACCAGCCGTAATTTTGGGTAAATAATTCGCTTTTGTGATTTTTTGATCCAGCTCTTTTAGGGAAAGATTTTTATGGGCTATTTCTACAGATTCATTTTTGTTTAGGGCTGTTTCCGTTAATTCATTTATATAAGGAATTGAGGCTCTGTCGGAAATAAGGTCCTCTGTGTCCACATGCATTTCCTGGTTTTCCGGAAGCGAAAGGATCGTTTTAAGCTTATGCTCCGCGATATGAATGTCATTGTCCAGTTCTGTCCAGCTCATGGTATGGTTGGAAAGCTGCAAAGATGTCCTCAGCACTTCATTTACCGTCACGACTCCATTAGCTTTTAAAGCTTTTACCTGCCTGATATTGACAGAGTCTTCCTTCATTTTATCATTGATAAGATTTTGCTGCTCCTTTAAATGATGGATCTGAAGAAAGGCAGTAATGATCTCCATTGTAAGCTGTCTTTCATCCTGATGGGTTCTCAGGGCTGAAATTTCAGTATCAACAGATGCTTTTTTCTCTGTATTTCTGATCTTTCCTCCCATATACACTGGTATTGATGCTGAAAGCGTGAAATCATACATACCATTAATGACATCATATTGGGTGGCTTTACTGAAAAAACCGTTTTGATGCTGGAAAAGGTTGGTCATCTGATTATAGCTGGTGTGAAATTCTATATCCGGAAGTTTTTCCATCGCCAGATCTTTTTCCCTGGTGGCAGACATTTCCTTTTTTAAATGGCTTATCTGTAGGTTTTTATTGTTTTTCAAACCGGTCTCTATAGCCTGCTGAAGGCCGAGATGGCGATAATCGGTCATTTGTGAGTGTAAAAAACTGCCTGTCAGCAGTAAGCACAACGCTATGCACTGATATCTGCCAGCGTTAAATATCATATTCATAATGTATTTAAAGGATTTTTGCTAAAATGATTTTGATGCAGCAAAGTTACGATGCAGAGTATCGGACCCGATTTGTGAAAGCAGAAAAAGATTTGTCCATTTACGCCAATTTAAAATTTTCTTCTTACCTTTATTCAATGAATGACAGCCATTTTAAAGCAGTAGAAGATGATGATGCAGAATTTTATGTTTATAATGTGCTTACAGGAGATGTCACCACAGACATTCATCATCACAGTTCTGCCCAGTTAGTGTATGCAGAGGGCGGAATTGTCCACGTTTTTACAGATCTTAAGCACTGGTATCTTCCCGCAAGATGTTTTATGTGGATCCCGGCAGGAACGCCACATTATATTTTTTCAACCAGCCCAAAAGTAGATCTGTACAATTTTTATTTTAAAAAGGAGGAAAATGAAAGTGGCTTCTTTGATGAAATTAATATCTATTCAGTCAGTCATCTGCTTAGGGAAATGATTTTGTACACTAAAGACTGGGATGGGAAAATCACAAAAAATGATGGAGCAAAATATTATTTCCTTAAAGCCTTAAAAGGAATTCTTCCTGAAAAAAGAGATAAAAAGCTGGCTTTCCCGGTTCAGCATCCGTTTCCAAAAGATGAAACTCTTTTGAAGATTGCAAGTTATATTCATGCAAACCTGGAAAAGCCCCTGACGATAGAATCTACGGCAAAAGAGTTCGGAATGAGTACCAGAACCCTTTCCCGAAAGTTTAAAGAAATTTTAGGCATGAATTACGTCCGTTTTCTGCGTGCTTTAAGAATCACCCGTTCTCTGGAGCTGATGCTGGAAGGAAAATACAATATGTACGAAATAGCGATGATGGTAGGGTATAACAGCCTTTCTTCATTCAGTAATATCTTTAAAAAAGTAATTGGGGTTCCGCCTACAGAATATCAGCAGAAGCTGAGAGGGGATAAGTAAGTGGTGGAGTTTTGAGTTTGAGAGTTTAAGAGTTTGAGGGTTTGAGGGTTTGAGGGTTTGAGGGTTGATATGGAGTGGTGTTTAGGAATTCAATGGAAAAAAGAAGATAAATATTTTACTTCAAGCTTTTTTAGCCTAATTCCCTTCTTTGAAGGGTGGATTTTGCAGCGCAAAAAGACAGGGATAGTTAAGAAGAGCAATATACAAATCACACTACAAACACAAAAAAACCACTTCATTTGAAGTGGTTTATATATTTGAGAAAATCTCTTTAGAATCTTAAGCTTCTTCAGAAGGAGTTTCTTCTACTACTTTAGCTTTAGGAGCAGCTGGCTTAGGAGCTTCTACCGGAGCGTCAGATACGATGTCGAATTCAAAGTTGTACTCAACATTTCTGTGTAGTCTGATGTTTGCAGTAACTTTACCAGTTCTTTTAATAGTGTTCCCTGGGATTTTGATGTATTTCTTCTCTACAGAAACTCCAGCTTTAGCAAGAGCAGCAGAAAGATCTGCATTGTTGATAGATCCGAATAACTTGTCGCCAGAACCTACTTTTGCAGGAATAGTAACAGAAGTTTTCTTTAATTGATCTACTACAGCGTTAGCAGCAGCGATTAATTTAGCTTCTTCTTCTTTTCTAGCTTCTAAAGTAGCCTCAAGAGCTGCCTTGTTTTTAGGAGTTGCTAAAAGTGCAATTCCCTGAGGAAGTAAGAAGTTTCTTGCATAACCTGGCTTTACGCTTACTGTATCAAACTCAAGTCCTAAGTTTTCTACGTCTTTTTTTAGGATGATATCCATTGTTGTTGTCCTTTTTTTAGAATTTAGATGCTGGAAATTAGAAATGAGATGGAAGACAATGTCTTTTGATCTGAAATCTTAGATCTTTTATCTAAAATCAAGTTAGAATTAAATTATTTATTCAGCAACAAAAGAAGAGGTTGGCCTCTTCTCTTATTTATTTTTTTGTCTTATTTCAATAAGTCAGCTACGTAAGGTAGTAAAGAAAGGTGTCTTGCTCTTTTGATAGCAGCAGAAACTTTTCTTTGGTATTTTAAAGAAGTTCCAGTGTATCTTCTTGGTAAGATTTTACCTTGCTCGTTTACGAACTGTAATAAGAAATCAGCATCTTTGTAATCAACGTGCTTAATTCCGTATTTTTTGAATCTACAATATTTCTTTTCAGATTTTGTATTGATATCAAGTGGAGTAAGGAATTTTACTTCAGATTCTCCTCCAGCTGAGGCTTGTTTAGCCATTTCGTCTATTGCCATGTCTTGTCTTTTTTAAAAAATAGGGTTAATAATTAAGCTCTAGCCGCTTTGATTTTAGTTCTTCTAGTTACAGCGTACTCAACAGCGTGCTTGTCAAGTTTTGTAGTCAGGTAACGGATTACTCTTTCGTCACGTTTGAATGCTAATTCTAAATCAGCAACTACAGTACCTTCACCTTTAAACTCGATTAAAGTGTAGAATCCATTCTTTTTCAATTGAATTGGATAAGCTAGTTTTTTTAATCCCCAGTTTTCTTTGGCAACGATTTCACAGTTCTTTTCTTTTAAAAGATCTTCAAATTTTTTCACTGCTTCCTCTACCTGAGCGTCAGATAGAACGGGAGTTAAAATGAAAACAGTTTCGTAATTGTTCATAATGTTAAATGAATTTGTTAATTATTTCGAGGTGCAAAATTAGAAAATATATTTGTAATATACAACAGTTGTGCGAAATAGTTGACAGTTACTGGTTGCTGTTTTTTTGTTTAAAATTGATAATAAGAAATTTAATACTGAAAATATTCTGTTTTTGAAGGTTCCTTCGTTAACCTCATAACCAGCAACTCGTAAAAAATATATTAAAACAAGCAACAAACAAAGGGTTACATTAATCCTTCTCCCTGATCTCCGTTAAGAAATTCGCCTTGATCACATCATACAGAGAATGTCTGCTCACTAAAATAGAAATAATGGAAGAAACCATTCCCGCCAGCATCAGGTGGAAGATCAGAGAATGTCTGTCTGTCATTTCCAGAACGATAATAGCGGAAGTGAACGGTGCTCTGGTGATTCCGGTAAGAAAAGCGACCATTCCCGCTAGAATTACCACATTGGTTTCATTACCTGTCAAATGAATGATTCCTGAGATCACAGATCCTATACTGGCACCCGCCGTAAGGGCCGGAGCGAAAATTCCGCCCGCACCACCTGATGTAAAAGACAGGGCAGGGCCAAGCATTCTTAAGATAGGGACATACCATTCTTCATGTTTATCGTTGGTAAAAAGAACACGTTCCATAATTTCTTTTCCGGAGCCAAGAATCTCGCGGTTGATGAAATACGCTATGGAAGCAATAAACAGCGCGCAAAGCACCAGAAATATAATATTGGCTTTATCTGTTTTAAGCTTTCTTTTCTTCCAGTCACTCATCTTAAGCATCATGACAGAAAGCTGGCTCGCAAGAATTCCGGCAGTTCCTGCAACAAGAATAATCGGAAACATCACCATAAGAGATACATCATTGGTTTTGGGATACCCTAAATATAAATAGGATCCTGCTAAAGTCTGGGCGGTTAAACCTGCGATGATTACGGCCGTGAATAAAGCGGTCTTGAAATAATTGATATGTGTTTTGGAAAGCTCTTCCACAGCAAATACAATTCCTCCCAAAGGTGTATTAAAAGCAGCTGCAAGTCCCGCCGCGGCGCCGGTCATGATCATATTTTTCTTTGAGATTTTCGGCCACCAGTGGGGAAGATATTCATTGACCTTTCTGAAAACGGAACCTGCAATCTGGATGGTAGGTCCTTCACGTCCTACAGCTCCTCCGCCGATTACCAGAACCACGGATGAAATGATTTTAAAAACAATGATTTTAAGACTTAAAAGGCTTCTGATCTTTGTATGTTCTTTCGGGTTGGCCAATTCTACGGCGGCCATCACCTGAGGTATACCACTGCCTTTGGCATTGGGCGCAAATTCTTTCACCAGCCACCAGGAAAGAACAAATCCAACCGGGGCAATAATAAAAATCATCCATGAATGCCAGTTCATAATGAAATGCAGAAGGTGTTCTCCCCATGCGAATATCTTGGCATACATCACTGCAAAAAAGCCTGTGATTACAGAACCGATCCAGAAAGGAATGGCCTGCAGCAGATTGTTCTTCAGCTGTTCATTACGGATGTTGTCAAAAGACTTTTTAAGACCTTTTCGGAGGAGGAAGAATATTTTCAGCATTTGTGGACTAAGACATTTTATAGAACTGAAAAATAAGAAAATTAGATGGTATTAAAAAATCCTGTTAAAAAAAGTTCCCACAGATCTGAAGATACAGAAAGTAAAAAGCTTCCTAAAAGAAAGCTTTATATTGTATTGATGAAAGTAATGATTAGTACTGTGGATTGAAAATAGCAATGTATGCTATACAATAAAGAGTCAGTACAACAGCCAAAAATATCAGATTGGCATTTCTGAGGATGTATTTTCCATTGATGTGCAGGATGAATGTTTCAATAAGAATACCAACAAACCATACCCCATGAAAAGCAAACATAATGATAAGATAACCTAAAACATCCCAGCCGTTCGCACTCACTATCACTGCTGTAAAACCTGCAGTTCCGGCTATAAATATGGCAAGACGAATAAGAACATGCTTTAAAATATTTTGTTTCTTTTCTGAAACACTTATTTTATCATCTTCTTTGATTTCGAAAAGCTCTCTTAACTCATTATTCATCATTGCTGTTTTTGATATAACTTAATAAAGAATGGTAATAAGCCCAGGTAACCCATGAGGTTTAATATACCAAAAAAACGGTATAAGTAAATCATATTATCCAGGCTGAAAAAGCCTATGATAATTTCGACAAAATAAGTTATGATGATCAGGCATAAGGAAATGATGGCAATTAAAGTTACTCTTTTCATATTTTAAGATTGGATTGATGTTTTTATTTGAAACTAGTCTGTTACATGGTTAAATTTCGTTCTTAAATCAAATGTACAGATAATCTTTAACAGAAAAAAACCTTCGAAAAAATCGAAGGTTTTGTATGGGTAAGATGTTTTGATAAGCTCTGCACGACCTTTGAAATAATGAATCACTTATCAGTCATCAGGTATTAAATTTCTGTATTCAGATCCCAGTTCTGAAGATAATCGTGAACATGCTTCAGCATCATTCCGCCCAGAGATCCGTCTACCACTCTGTGGTCATAAGAGTGAGACATGAACATCAGCTGGCGGATGGCAATCACATCACCATCTTTGGTTTCAAGAACTGCAGGTTTCTTAACGATTGCTCCAATGGCTAAAATAGCAACCTGAGGCTGAGGAATGATAGGCGTACCCATAAGGTTTCCGAAACTTCCCACGTTAGAAATAGTATACGTTGCTCCCTGAGTATCTTCAGGTTTTAATTTTTTATTTCTTGCTCTGTACGCTAAATCATTGATGGCTTTTGCCAAACCTGAAAGCGACAGCTGATCAGCATTCTTGATAACAGGAACAATAAGGTTTCCGTCTGGTAGGGCAGTAGCCATACCGATATTGATATTTTTCTTTTTAATGATATTTTCACCGTTGATAGAAACGTTGATCATTGGGAAATCCTGGATAGCTTTCACTACAGCTTTCACGAAAATCGGCATGAAAGTCAGTTTTTCTCCTTCACGTTTTTCGAAAATATCTTTATGCTTGTTTCTCCATTTTACAACGTTGGTAACGTCTGTTTCGATGAAAGAAGTAACATGTGGAGCGATCTGTTTTGCTTTTACCATGTTTTCAGCAATGATCTTTCTCATTCTGTCCATTGGGATGATCTCGTCACCTGCTGCTACAGGAACCGTAGAAACCGGTGCTGAAGCCGGAGCTTTTGGTGCTGCCGGAGTTGCTGTTTGTGCAGAAGCAGCCTGCTGAACCGGTTGGTTTCCTCTGTTGGAAACGTATGATAAAATATCTTCTTTTGTAATTCTTCCTTCTAAACCGCTTCCTTTAATCGTTTTAAGCTCAGATTCAGAAATATTTTCCTGCTGTGCAATTGACTTTACCAGTGGTGACAGGTAAAGGTCTCCTGAGAACTCTACATTGGAAGCTGCTGCCTGCAACGGCTCTTCAATGGCTTTCAAGGTTTCTGTGTCCGGAGCAGTTGCCGGTGCTTCTGTTTTCACTTCTTCTGAAGCTGTATTCCCGCCTTCTCCTTCAATTTCTAAAATAGCAATGGCCTCACCAACTTTAGCAACTTCGTCCTTTTGTTTCAGGATTTTTACAATTTTCCCCGAAACTGGTGTCGGAACGTCTGAATCTACCTTATCTGTTGCAATTTCAACTACGGAATCATCCTCTTTTACATTATCACCTTCATTGAATAACCAAGTGATAATTGTCGCTTCCATAACACCTTCTCCCATGGAAGGAAGCAATAATTTGTATTCTGCCATTTTTAATTTTTAGATTTTGACAAATATATAAAAAAAATCGGTTTTTTTATGGAATATATAATCTTAGACAAATTCAACGTAAATATTCTCGCCTACATTAAGTCCAAACAGGCTTTTGGCCCCGTTTTTTTTACTTCCTTTATAGATTGTAAGCTCCAGAAGCTGACTGTCATTGAAGATTGCTGCCGACTGTCCGTGGAATTCGGTCTCCCTTTCCCAGTCGGAAACCACTTCCGTATGGCTGGAATACACCCTTGAAAGTGTTAAATTTCTGAATTTTATAGTAAAACCTTCATTTCCCTTACCAGTGCTTTCAAAAAAATCTTTACTGATATTTGAGATTATATTTCCGAAATTATCAATATAAGTAACTTCACCAATGATCATTTTTTCAGATTCATTGAAGACGGGTTTCGGGAAAAAAAGTTCTTTCGCCGAATCTATTTTCCGTCCTATTACTTCCGGAAGTCCGCCGTTCGCCAGATGTACTGCTGCAGGAACAAAAACATCAGTGGAAGTGAAATTGACCACATCATCGAAGCGGTTGTTCAGCGTAATCTCATAGATGGCTTCCGGCTTTATATCAAAAAAGATAAGGCTTAAAAGCCCGTTGTCGGCTGCAAGAAAATAGGAACCGTCTGCTTTATACAGAATGTTTTTTCTTGATCTGTTATAAAAACTGTCTACAGAAAGAATGTGGATGGTTCCTTTAGGAAAATATTTATAGGCATTACGCACGATATAGGACGTCTGTATAAGGTTGAAAGCCGGTATATCGTGGGTTATATCAACAATATTAACCTTAGAATTTAAAGACAGAATTTTGCCTTTCACAGCAGCAACTCTGTAATCTAAATTTCCGAAATCCGAAGTAAGGGTAATAATTGACATGAATCGTTGGTAGAATAAATGGTGTTTACTGCAAAGTTATTTAAAATAAAAAGAAAGCCCCAAAAGATTGTAAAAAGAATTGATCTAAATTTGAAAAAAAGCTTTAATTTTAAAATCTAATAAAAATAAAATACTGCATGTTTGAATTAACATATGATTTGGAAGACATCGATGTAAAGACGTTCTATGGCGTTAATAACCAATATTTCAACTTATTAAAATCAAGCTTTCCTACGCTTAAGATTACCGGAAGAGACCATTTTGTCTTTGCAATGGGTAATCAGGAGGCTTTAGATATACTCAGACAGAAACTGGATAATCTTGTAAAATTTATCTCTGAAAATAATTCTATCGCTTTAAAAGACGTTGAGAATGTCCTTAATATCAAGGATGAGAATGAGAAACAGCTGATTTTCGATCAGGACATTATTGTAAAGGGAGTGAACGGTAAGATCATCAAAGCTAAAACCACCAATCTTAAGAAACTGGTAAAAGAAACCGAGAAAAAAGATATGGTTTTTGCCATCGGGCCTGCGGGTACCGGAAAAACGTACACCAGCGTGGCGCTGGCCGCAAGAGCTTTGAGAGATAAAGAAGTGAAAAGGATTGTTCTGACGAGACCTGCCGTAGAAGCAGGGGAGAGTCTTGGATTTTTGCCCGGAGATCTTAAAGAAAAGCTGGATCCGTATTTGCAGCCTTTATATGATGCGCTTAGAGATATGATCCCTCATGAAAAACTTGAAGGTTTCATGGAGAAAAAAGTCATTGAAGTCGCTCCGTTGGCTTTTATGAGAGGACGTACACTGGATGATGCCTTTGTTATCCTGGATGAAGCCCAGAATACAACCCATGCCCAAATGAAAATGTTCCTGACAAGGATGGGGATGAATGCTAAGTTTATCATCACCGGAGATCCTACCCAGATCGATTTGCCGCCGAAACAACAGTCCGGGTTGAAGGAAGCGATGAGAATTCTCAGGGATGTTAAAGAAATTGGTTTTGTGCACCTTACTGAAGAAGATGTTGTAAGGCATCCTGTGGTAAAAAAGATCATTCTGGCGTATAATGAAGAGGATAAAAGACTGAAAGATTAACTTGGAATTACCTGAACCTGCTTTTCTTAGGGAAGATTTTACTGATTTTACATTTAGTATCGTTGTTTATGATATATTTTTTAGTCACTATTTGGTGTTCTGAAAAAAAAACTTAGTTTTGTGACCGAATACTAAACAATAATCATGAGAAATTTTTTACTTATTGCAGCAGCAGCTGTAGTGAGCGTTAATCTAAGCGCTCAAGAAACAAGATTCGGTGTTAAAGCCGGTTATTCTCTTTCAACTTTAAAATTTAAGGATGGTGGAGAGTCTGAAAGTACAGATCCTTCACACACTTTCTATGCAGGTGCTTTAGTAGAGCATAAACTGAGTGATAAATTTGCTCTTCAGGGCGAGGTTTTATATTCTCCACTTGGAGGTAAAATTAGTGAAAGAGTAGAGGCCGAGGATGATGCGGATACATTCTTTAACGTTAAGAACAAAACTACTTTTGGTACTATACTGATCCCGGTTTCTGCTAAATATTTCATAACTGAAGGTTTATCGGTTTCTGCAGGGGCAAGTTTCGGACTTATCATTTCTGCAAAAACAAAAACGGTAGCAGATCTTGGATTAGGAGCAATTCCCGGATTTGAAATTTCTGCAGATGATGAAACCGACATTAAAGACCAAACCAATACTTTGAATATTGCTCCTTTCTTAGGTGCAGAGTATGCACTGGAAAATGGATTGTTTTTTGATGCAAGGTATAATATGGGGGTTTCTAACTTAGCAAAAGATTCCGGAGACGGAAAACTGACGAACAGCTTCCTACAGGTAGGTGTTGGTTTCAAATTCGGAGGAAACTAATTCTTTATAATGAATAGAAAAATATGGCGGGACAGAATTTTGTCCCGCTTTTTTATTGTTATCATGAATGAATATCGTTAATTTTATGTTAACAATGAAAATATTTAGTAATTTTGCAGCATCAATCAAACTATTTAAAAAATGAAAAAACTATTTTTACTAGGTGCTTTTGCACTGCTGGGCGGTGCTGCACAGGCACAGGAAGGTTTTAAGCTGGGAGGTCACATCGGTATTCCGGTAGGTGATGCCGGCGATGCTTCTTCATTTACATTAGGAGTGGATGCTGCTTATATGTGGAATATTACAAAGGGTCTGGATCTTGGGGTTACCACAGGGTATTCTCATTTCTTTGGAAAAGACAATTTTGATGATTTCGGATTTATTCCTGTAGCGGTTTCCGGAAAATACAAATTCTCAGGAGCACCTATCTTTGTAGGATTGGATCTTGGATACGGTATTTCTACAAAAGATGGAGTAGACGGTGGTTTCTATGCACAGCCTAAATTTGGATACCAGATGTCTACAGGAGAGCTTTACTTAGGATATCAGACGATCAGTAACAAGCGTGATTACGGATGGTATACAGCCAACTGGAACGTAGGGGCCGTTAATATTGGCTACAACTTCTTCCTTAAATAGGAAATCTTAAATAACACACAGGACTCCGGCTTTTAAGCCGGATTTTTTTATGAATACTATTATATATTTACCTATTCTTTTTATGATTGAAAAATGATATGTTTTATAATAAAGGTTAACTTTTAAGACTACTATCTTAAAAATTAACCTTTTAGAACGATGTTTATTACGATAATGTCAAATATTAAAAGATTTATAAGGAAATAATAAATTTTAAAAAGTAAATATATTTCGTTGTTATTGAAAAATTGTAATTTTTTTATTCTAAATATTGTGAAAAAATCAAAGCCTTATGATTAATATGCTTTATTTTCGGAAAACACCAATGTTTACCGATGATATTAATCACGTTAACAAATTTTAATATTAGCGGAAGCCACTGTAAATTTGCTCTCAGAAAGTATTAAAATTTTTTAAAATGAAAAAATTATTATTAGCGGGTGCTGTTGCACTTTTCGGTTTATCTAATGCACAGATTGCAAAAGGAACTGCATATATTTCAGGACAAGTTGGTTATTCTCAAGAAGAAAACAACAACAATGATACTAAAGTAGAAAGCTTCAGAATCGTACCAACTGCAGGTTATTTTGTAGGAACAAACCTAGCTGTAGGTTTAGGTGTAGGTTATGCAAGTGATAAAGTTACTAAAACTACAACTGGATCAGTTGCAGGAGGAAGTTTTGTTGCTGAAACTAAAGGTACTCAATCTGCATTTGTTGTAGCTCCTTTCGTAAGAAAATACTGGACTTTAGCTGACAAATTATATATCTTTGGTCAATTAGAAGTTCCAATGGAGTTTGGACAATTTAAAGATGAAGCAACTACAACAGCTACTATCGGATCAACTACGACTACTACATCTACTTCTGATAAAGCTAACTACACTTCAATCGGTGTTAACGTTAAGCCAGGTTTAGATTATTTCTTAAACAAGAACTGGTCTATTGAAGCTACTATCGGTGAATTTGGATATAACACTTCTAAATTAGATGTCGATGGTGCTAAGAGCGTAAACAACTACAAGTTCGGTTTGAATTTATCTTCTGTAACTTTCGGAGTTAAATATGTATTTGCTAAGTAATTAACAAAGCATTTGTAAAAATAGAAGCCCTAATTTTTTAGGGCTTTTTTTATTTTAGAACTTTAAATAAAATAATCATGAAAAAAATCTTATTAGTATCAGCTCTTGCTTTTTTTGCAGGAATGAATGCACAGACAAAATTCGGAGTAAAAGCAGGCTATGCTTTATCAAAACTGAACTCAAATGACGATCTTGATGCATTTGAAGGTGTAAGTGGAAGTTTGAAATCTAAATCAGGCTTTTATGTAGGTGCTTTGGTAGAGCATAAATTCAATAATAAATTTGCTGTGCAGGGAGAAGTTCAGTATGCAAATCTGGGCGGGAAAGCTGAAGTTTCAACAATGGGAATCACTGTTACGGAGCAATTCAATTTCAACAGAATTGTAGTTCCAATAACAGCCAGATATTATGCTACCCCTGAACTGGGAGTATATGCGGGCCCTTTTGTAAGTTTTAGAACAAGCACAAAAGTGAATATTGATGTATCGGGAGGAATTGCAGATCCACAGGCTGTAAATGAGGGTGAACAATTTCTTGAAAAGAATTTTGATGATAACCTTAAGTCTGCTGAATTCGGTTTGGTTTTAGGGGCAGATTACAACATATATAAAGGGTTATTTGTAGATGCTCGTTATAGTTTCGGATTGACTAATATGATCAAAGATCCAATAAATGACGAGAAATTAAAGATGAATTTCTTCCAGTTAGGATTGGGATACAAATTCAAATAAAAACAAAAACTCTCAGAATTTCTGAGAGTTTTTTATATCTTATTGTTTTAAGCTGAGTTATTATTTCCCCATCATTCCGCCCATTCCCGGCATATTTGGCATTTTACTCATCATCTGCATCATCTGTTTTCCCTGAGGTCCCTGCATCATCTTCATCATTTTACCCATCTGCTCGAACTGCTTCATCAGTTGGTTCACATCTTCAATTTTTCTTCCGGCACCTTTTGCAATTCTCTGTTTTCTCTGAGTATTGATGATAGAAGGTCTTCTTCTTTCGTCAGGAGTCATAGAGTAGATGATGGCTTCAATATGTTTGAAAGCATCATCGCTGATCTCAACATCTTTGATCGCCTTTCCAACCCCTGGAATCATTCCCATAAGGTCTTTCATATTACCCATCTTCTTGATCTGGTTGATCTGCTTAAGGAAATCGTCAAAACCGAATTCGTTTTTAGCGATCTTTTTGTGAAGTTTCTTAGCCTCTTCCTCGTCAAACTGCTCCTGAGCTCTTTCTACTAGGGAAACAACGTCTCCCATTCCTAAGATCCTGTCCGCCATCCTTTCCGGATAGAAAAGGTCTAGAGCTTCCATTTTCTCACCTGTAGAAATGAATTTGATTGGCTTTTCAACTACAGAACGGATCGTTAAAGCAGCACCCCCTCTTGTATCACCATCTAATTTGGTAAGAACAACACCGTCAAAGTTCAGCGCATCGTTGAATGCCTTAGCTGTATTTACAGCATCCTGACCGGTCATGGAATCTACTACGAATAACGTTTCCTGAGGTTTGATGAAATAATGTACAGATTTGATCTCGTTCATCATCTGCTCATCAATTGCAAGACGTCCTGCGGTATCGACGATTACTACATCGTGGCCATTTGCTTTTGCGAAATTAATTGCATTTTCAGCAATGGTAGAAGGATTGGTAGAGCCTTCCTCTGTAAATACCGGAACTCCGATTTGTCCACCTAATACCTTAAGCTGATCAATCGCTGCAGGACGGTAAACATCACAGGCAACCAGTAAAGGTTTTTTAGTTCTTTTTGTTTTTAAGTAATGGGCCAGTTTTCCGGAGAAAGTGGTCTTACCGGAACCCTGAAGACCTGCAATAAGAATTACGGTCGGCTTTCCCGAAAGGTTGATCCCCTCCTGGGAACCTCCCATCAGATCTACTAATTCGTCATGAACGATCTTCGTCATTAACTGTCCCGGTGTAAGGGAAGTAAGAACGTTCTGTCCTAAAGCTTTATCCTGAACTCTTTTGGTAAGATCTTTTGCAACTTTATAGTTAACGTCGGCATCTACCAGCGCTCTACGGATTTCCTTTACGGTTTCCGCCACGTTGATCTCTGTGATTTTCCCGCGTCCGGAAATATTATGTAGAGCCTTGTCTAATTTATCCTGTAAACTATTAAACATATGTATTGTAAATTATAGGTTTGCAAAAATAAGGAATTTTTAGGCATATCCAAAGTGTTACGAGACGTAATATTATATATACAGAAAAAATGATAAAAATCAATTCATGTAAAATTCGATAGAAAAAGTCTATTTTTGTGATCAATTAAAATAAACCTAGTGCTTACAAGGTGAAAATAAGTTTATATGAAATTAAATCCTAACATCCTGGTTACGGTATTATTCTTTTTAACATTTTTAATCCATTTTTCCCTGTGGAAATTTGTTTTTCACTTAGATGAGATAATTATTGTTAAATTTTATCTTTTTTTAAGTGTTATGTTCATGCTGATGATTACAATGATTGTTTTAATTAATCGGGTAGTGCCTGAATTTTTAGGGCTGTCTGTAATCGGGTTGATTCTTTTAAAATTTGGTTTAATGTACTTAATCAGGAAGAAATTGAACTTTGAAGTGATTCCTGGTTATAAATTTCATTTTATTATTCCATATTTCGTCCTAACAACACTGCTTACGTACTATGCAATTAAGCTGATTAATCATGACAAAAAACAGTAAAATTATTTATTGAAACTAGAAAAAATATTATATTTTTGCACAACGAAAAAAACCTATCAATGTTTAAGAAATTCGCAGTTTTATTCTACAGTATTTTTGTATTAAACTTAGTGTCTGCACAGCACGGTGAGGCTACTGCTGAGGCAGCTCCTGCTCAGGAGCTATCGGAAAAAGACAAAACAAGTAAAGAAAACAAGGAGTTCATCGATCATCACTTGTTGGATGCTCACGACTTTACATTGATGGTAGATAAAGAAGGCCATCACATCGGTTTTCCTCTTCCTGTTATTTTCTATGATAATGGCATTCATACTTTCATGAGCAACAAAGAAGGATTCATGCACGGTGAGCCAACTGAAGTAGACGGTTCTTATTATAAATTACATCATGAGAAAATTTATAAGACTGATGCAGCAGGGACTTTGACACTGGGGGAAGATGGTCATCCTACAAATGAGAAGCCTTTAGATCTTTCTATTACAAAGAGTGTACTTATTATTTTATTGGTGTCAATTTTTATGTTAGTGTTATTTGGAGGAATGGCTAAGTCTTATAAGAAGTCTGCTGTACCTACAGGAGCTGCAAGATTCTTAGAGCCTTTAATTATTTTCGTAAGAGATGAAGTTGCTATTCCAAATATAGGACATAAATACAAAAGATTTATGGGGTATTTATTAACGGTTTTCTTCTTTATATTATTCCTTAACGTATTAGGATTAATGCCTTTCGGAATCAATGTTACAGGTAACATTACCATGACATTCTTCCTTGCGATCCTTACTTATTTAATCACGACATTCTCTGCTAACAAAGATTACTGGAAGCATATCTTCTGGATGCCGGGAGTTCCTGTACCAATGAAACTGATTATGTTGCCAATTGAATTGTTAGGAACAATTACTAAGCCTTTCGCATTGATGATTCGTCTTTTTGCTAACATGACTGCAGGACACATCGTAGTAATGAGTTTAATTGGATTAATCTATGTGTTTAAGAACGTTGCAGCTGGTGTTGCATTCCCATTCTTAACATTAGTAATCT
Source organism: Chryseobacterium sp. NFX27 (assembly GCF_049887855.1). Lineage (NCBI taxonomy): Bacteria > Pseudomonadati > Bacteroidota > Flavobacteriia > Flavobacteriales > Weeksellaceae > Chryseobacterium > Chryseobacterium sp. NFX27. The sequence continues at coordinate 358,359 of NZ_JAGEKK010000002.1, forward strand.
ATTTATTGGAAGTATTGGTAGCATTCTTACAGGCTTATATCTTTACGATGTTATCAGCTTTGTTTATCGGAATGGCGGTACAAGAGCACGAACATGAGCATCATGCTGCTCACTAATTGAAATTGTAAATTAAAGTAAAACAAATTTTTTAAAATTATATATTATGGAAATCCCTAAAATTGTAGGTGCTGGTATCGTAGTACTAGGTGTAGGTATCGGTCTTGGTAAAATCGGAGCTGCTGCTCTTGAAGCTATCGCTAGACAACCTGAGCAATCTGGAAAAATCCAAACAGCTATGCTTATCGCTGCTGCACTTGTTGAAGGTGTTGCGTTTGCTGCTCTATTCGCAGTAAACTAATTAAAATTAAACCATTACCCGTAACGGTTGGTTACAGGTAATGGTTATTTAAGAAAAAAAGTAATAATTATTTATACATTTATATAATGGAATTAATTCACCAGTTTTCATCAGGATTATTTATTATCCAGTCTGTTATTTTTCTAGCATTATTATTTTTGTTAGGCAAATTTGCTTGGAAACCTATTTTAAAATCAATCAATGACAGAGAAACTTCTATTGTTGATGCTCTTAATCAAGCTAAATTAGCAAGAAAAGAGATGGAGACTTTAAAAGAAGATAACGAAAGAATTATTCGTGAAGCTAAAATCGAAAGAGATGCTATCTTGAAAGAAGCCAGAGAAATTAAAGATAGAATCGTAGGTGAGGCTAAAGACGCTGCTAAAAATGAAGGAGATAAAATGATTGAAGCAGCTAAACAGACTATCCAGACTGAGAAAAATGCTGCTATGGCAGACATCAAAACTCAAATCGGTGCTTTATCTGTAAACATCGCTGAATCTATCCTTAAGCAGAAGTTGGATAACAACGAAGCTCAAAACGAATTAGTTCAAAATTATTTAAACAAATCTAACCTTAACTAAGAATGCTTACATCTAAAGTAGCTAAAAGATACGCACAGGGACTGCTTGATTTCACCAATGAAACAGGTCAGACAGCTGCTGTATTTTCTGAAATGAAAGATGTAAAGAAGATCATGTCTCAATCTGCAGACCTGAATAAATTCTTCCTTACGCCTTACATTGATGCAAAAAAGAAAATAGAGGTAGCAGACCAGATCTTTAAAGATTTTTCGGTTTCTTCGCAGAACCTGATCAGATTAGTGATCAAGCACGGACGTGAGAATCAGCTGAAAAATATCGCCCAGGAGTTCATCAACAAAGTAGAGGATGTCAACGGAGTACAGAGAATAACTCTTACTACAGCGACTCAGCTTTCCAAAGAGAACCTTGATCAGATTCTAAGATCTACCGATCTTGTAAAAGAAGGTTCCAACTTTGATCTGAACTTAAATGTGAAGCCCGATATTTTAGGAGGCTATATTTTAAGAGTAGGTGATCAGCAGGTAGACGCGTCTGTAAAGACAAAACTTAATCAGGTTAAAAAAGATTTTCAATTAAATTAAAGAAAAAACAACCATACAATGGCAGAAATAAATCCGGCAGAAGTATCTGCGATCTTAAAACAGCAATTGGCCAACTTCGATACTCAATCCAACGTTGAGGAAGTAGGTACAGTTTTAACCATCGGTGATGGTATTGCTCGTGTATACGGGTTAGAAAACGTACAATACGGAGAGTTGGTGAAATTTTCTAGTGATGTAGAAGGTATTGTACTTAACCTTGAAGAAGACAACGTGGGTGTTGCTCTACTTGGGGAAAGTAAATTAGTAAGAGAAGGAGATACAGTAAGAAGAACAAAAAGAATCTCTTCTATCAAAGTAGGAGAAGGTATGCTAGGAAGAGTAGTAGATACTCTTGGTAACCCTATCGATGGTAAAGGTCCTATTACTGGGGATTTATACGAAATGCCATTGGAAAGAAAAGCGCCTGGAGTTATCTTCAGACAGCCGGTAACTGAACCTTTACAGACAGGTATCGTTGCTATTGACTCTATGATCCCTGTAGGAAGAGGGCAGAGAGAGCTTATCATTGGTGACAGACAGACTGGTAAAACTACTGTTGCGATCGATACGATCATCAACCAGAAAGAATTCTTTGATGCAGGTAAGCCTGTATATTGTATATATGTTGCTATCGGTCAGAAAGCTTCTACTGTAGCACAAATCGTTAAAACTCTTTCTGATAAAGGAGCTTTGGCATATACTGTAATCGTTGCGGCTAATGCTTCCGATCCGGTTCCAATGCAGGTATATTCTGCAATGGCTGGTGCATCTATCGGTGAGTTCTTCAGAGACACTGGTAGACCGGCATTGATCGTTTATGATGATTTATCAAAACAAGCGGTTGCGTACCGTGAGCTTTCTCTACTATTGAGAAGACCACCGGGCCGTGAAGCTTATCCTGGAGACGTTTTCTATCTTCACTCAAGACTATTGGAAAGAGCAGCAAAAGTTATCGCTGATGACCAAATTGCTAGTCAGATGAACGATTTACCTGAGTCTTTAAGACCAATCGTAAAAGGTGGTGGTTCATTAACTGCACTTCCAATTATCGAAACTCAGGCTGGTGACGTTTCTGCATATATTCCAACGAACGTAATCTCTATTACAGACGGACAGATCTTCCTGGAGTCTGATCTATTCAACTCAGGGGTTCGTCCTGCGATTAACGTAGGGATCTCTGTATCGAGAGTAGGAGGTAATGCTCAGATCAAATCAATGAAAAAAGTATCTGGTACTCTTAAATTAGACCAGGCTCAATATAAAGAACTGGAAGCGTTCGCTAAATTCGGTTCAGACCTTGATGCTTCTACTTTAGCGGTAATCTCTAAAGGAGAAAGAAACGTTGAGATCCTTAAGCAGCCGGTAAACTCTCCACTTCCTGTAGACAGCCAGGTAGCTATGATTTACGCTGGAACAGAGAACTTATTGAGAAACGTTCCTATCAGAAAAGTAAAAGAATTCCAGATTGAATATATCGAATTCCTAAGATCTAAGCACCCTGATACAATGGCGGCTATTAAAGCAGGTAAAATCGACAACGATATTACCAACGTTCTTAAGCAGGCAGCTAACGATTTAGCTTCTAAATATAACTAAAATCTTCATTGTTTAAGGTTTAGAATCCGTTTTAAACCTTAAACTTTAGACCATAAACTTTGAACCCAAATTAATGGCAAACTTAAAAGAAATACGAGGTAGAATTACGTCAATTTCATCTACGATGCAGATTACGCGTGCTATGAAAATGGTTTCCGCAGCGAAGCTTAAAAAAGCACAGGATGCCATCGTAATGTTAAGACCTTATTCTGAAAAACTGCAGGAACTTATCCAGAATGTAAATTCTAGTTCCGATCCTGATCAGATTTCTGTCTATGCTCAAAAAAGAGAAGTGAAAAGGATTCTTTTCATCGCTGTTACTTCAAACAGAGGTCTTGCAGGAGCTTTCAACTCATCTATTGTAAAAGAGCTTAACAACCAGTTCAGAGAGAAATCTCAATACGAAGTTGAAGTTCTTACCATCGGTAAAAAAGCTTATGATGCTGTTAGAAGAACCCGTGCAGTATATTCCAATGAAAGTGCCGTTTTTGACAACTTAAACTTTGATACAGTATCTCATGTTGCTGAAGGGGTAATGAACAGCTTTAAAGAAGGCAAATTTGATGAAGTTTATTTGATCTACAACAAATTTGTTAATGCTGCTACCCAAGAAGTAACTGCCGAGCAGCTTCTTCCGATTTCTATGGCCGAAAATGCTGAAGAAACTCAGGTAGAAACAGATTATATCTTTGAACCGAACAGAAATGAAATTCTTGATAATTTGATCCCTAAAGCGATCAAAACCCAGGTTTTCAAAGCGGTTCTTGATTCAGTGGCATCTGAGCACGGAGCGAGAATGACGGCTATGCACAAAGCTACCGACAACGCCCAGGCTTTAAAGAACGATCTTGTGATCTTCTACAACAAAGCGAGACAGGCTGCCATTACAAACGAAATCCTGGAAATCGTTTCCGGAGCAGAAGCTTTGAAAAATTCTTAAAGAATTATTTTAACATAATATTAAAGCATCGATACTGTCGATGCTTTTTTTGTTATTTATATTTTATCTATCTTTGTAAACTAAAATATTATATAACTTCTAAATGGACTCGGATATAGTCAGGCTTTTGCTAGCCTTATTTCTTGTTTTACTAAATGGCTTTTTCGTAGCCGCAGAATTCTCAATTGTTAAGGTTCGTTATTCACAGATCCAGTTAAAAGCAGCCGAAGGTAACTCTATGGCAAAACAGGCAGAGCATATTATCAAGCATCTTGATGAATATCTGTCTGCTACACAGCTAGGTATTACCCTGGCGTCTCTTGCGTTGGGTTGGGTAGGTGAAAGTGCCCTGCATCACGTGGTTGAAAGTATTTTCCACTCTTTGAATGTGGAGCTTACCCAGACAACAATTACCACAATCTCAGTGGTGACAAGCTTTGTATTAATTACAGTAATGCACATTGTATTTGGTGAATTGATTCCTAAATCCATTGCAATTAGAAAATCGGAAGCGACTACAATGGCTACAGCAGTTCCGTTAAGAGTCTTTTACACGGTTTTCAAACCATTTATCTGGTTGATGAACTTAATGTCGAATACCTTCTTGAGATTAGTTAAGATCCACCCGGCTTCTGAACAGGAAATTCACTCTACTGAAGAACTTCAGCTTCTGGTAAAACAGAGTGCTGACAGCGGTGAGATTGAAGAAGAGAACTATGAGATTATCAAGAATGCATTTGATTTTACAGATCATTCAGCCAAGCAGATCATGGTTCCAAGACAGAATATCACGTCTATTGACTTTGAAGAAGATATCAATGAAATTATTAACAAGATCATGGATAGCGGGTATTCCCGTATTCCTGTGTATCTTGATTCTATAGATAATGTGATCGGGATTTTCTATACCAAAGAGATCATCAGGGAATTTGTCAAAAGAAAAGGAGACCTTAATCATGAAGATCTTAAAGATCTGATGCGTGATGCATTTTTTGTGGTAGGAAGCAAAAAGATCTCAGATCTCCTGAAGATTTTCCAGCAGAAAAAACAGCACCTTGCAATAGTTATTGATGAATTTGGAGGAACTGAAGGGATTATCACCCTGGAAGACATTCTGGAAGAGCTTGTGGGGGAAATTCAGGATGAAGAGGATGATGAAGATAAGCTGGTAGATAAGATTGGGGATAATATTTATTGGGTTCAGGCTACACAGCCGCTGGACGAAATTAATGAACATTTACCTAAAAGACTGCCTCTTTCCGAAGAAAGTGAATATAACTCACTGGCAGGATTCATTCTGCATGAACTGGAAGATATTCCCGAAGAGAATGATGAATTCGATCTGGAAAACTATCATTTCAAAATTTTGAAAATGAATAATAAGAGTGTAGAGCTCGTAGAATTAGTGTATGAAGGGCCAAATATAACCAATGATATGGCCGATAAAATAGGAGAAGTTTAAAAAGGTAGAAATGATTTTTTATAACAGCATAAAAGATTACGAAGATCCAAAACGTCAGTATGAAGAAGAGGTGCTGGTTTTGGATGACACAGATGAAGTATATAAACTGGTTCTCCATAATGATGACATTCATACATTCGATTATGTGATAGACTGTCTGATTGAGATCTGTAAGCATACCCTGGAGCAGGCAGAGCAATGCACGATGCTGGTTCATTATAAAGGCAAATGCACGGTAAAAACAGGTTCTATGGATCTTCTGAAGCCCATGCATGAAAAACTGATTTCAAGAGAACTAACAAGCGAAATAGTATAAGCAAACTCTGCCATTTGGCAGAGTTTGTTATTAAAAGCATAATTTTTAAGAAAAAAAATACACTTATTAGTGAAAAATTCTGTTGAATTTTATTTATATTTAGCAATTAAGACACAAACACCATAAATATAAATAAATGAAACAAAAAATTACTTCGCTGGTTCTTGGCAGTATACTATGCTGTTCCGCATTAAATGCTCAGGAATCATCTTTTAAAGCTCCGGCTGAAAACTGGATCAAAGAAAACTCAAGAAATTTAGGAATCCCAGGATTCAGCGGACTCACATTAAGTTCGGTACGCAAAGGAAATACAGGAGAAACCCTGCGGTTTCAACAAATGATAAATGACGTTCCTGTTTTTCAGTCTGAAATTGTGGTCCATTTCAACAAATCCGGGACCATAAGTTATACAGGGACAGAAAGTTTAAAGAAAAACCTGAAGGAAACTGATACGGTTCCCTCTGTTTCTGCTTCAGAGGCGCTTAAAAAGGCTCATATAGCTTCCCGGTCAAAAGGAGAGATTACTTATGAAGAAAATAAACTGTTTGTATATATTACAGATTCAGGAGAAACAAAACTGGTTTACAGGATACTGACCAGCTCTTTTGACAATCCTGGCAGCTGGGAAACCATTGTAGATGCAAAAACAGGTGATGTGATCAGCATGAAAGATATTTCTGTAAAACATCACGATAAAAATGATCCGCTTCATAAGAAAAAAGATAAAAAAGTAATAGCAAAGAAGGCTTTGGTAACTGGAAGTGCCTACATTTTTCAGCCGGATCCTTTATCTAAAACAGGATCAGTTTATGGTGGACAGTATGTAAACGGTAGCGGTACTTCAGAAGATGCTACCAATGCAAGTCTGGATGCTGCAAGAACTTTGGTGACCATTCCTGAAATTGATTTTACAGGCGGAATTTATACCTTAAAGGGAACGTATGCAGAAATTAAGGAGATAGAGGCACCTGCGAAAGGAATTTTTACACAGTCTAACAACCAGTTTTTATTTAACAGAAGCGATGATGGATTTGAAGCAGTGAATGCGTATTGGCACCTTGATAATAGTTTGAGATACATCAATGTAACTTTAGGAATTGTCTGTAAACCTTCACAAAACAATGGAGTATTAAGATTTGATCCGCATGGTTTTAGTGGGCAGGATAACTCTCATTACCTGACAGGAAGTGAGTCACTTGGATTTGGTGAAGGCGGTGTGGATGACGCTGAAGATGCAGATGTAATTCTTCACGAATTAGGACATGGAATTCATCATTGGCTGTCCGGAGGAATTTCCAATGCAGATGGCTTGAGTGAAGGATGTGGCGATTATTGGGCACAATCTTACAGCAGGAGTTTAAACCAATGGCCTTCATCGGCTCCGGAATATAACTGGATGTTCGACTGGGATGGACATAATACTTTCTGGGATGGCAGAATAACCAATACTACAATGACATATCCGGGATCCGGATCCTATTATGATAAAGCCCAGATTTGGTCTGCAGCACTGATGAGAATCTATAACAGAATAGGAAAAGAGAAAACGGACAGAGCCTTTTTAGAAGGCCTGGATTTAACAACTTCAACAACGAACCAGCAAAATGCGGCGATTGCCGTAAGACAGGCTGGCATTGATATGCTGGGGCAGTTCGGATTCAACTGTAATGATATCACTGCTATGACAGAGGAATTTACAGCCGCAGGGTATGTGCTTCCGGAATACAGCTGTACGCTGGCTACCAAAGAAACAGCTAAAGAAAACTCCGTGTCGGTATATCCAAATCCGGTTTCTGATGTTCTGATCGTTTTATTGAAAGGAAACAAAGAAGAAAAAGCCGAAATTTATAACATGGAAGGCCGTAAAGTAATGGAAACGACGATAGGAAATAACAGCAACAGAATTGATGTTTCAAAACTTCCGTCCGGAAATTATATCCTGACCGTAAAAGAAATTAATTTATCTGCAAAATTCATAAAAAAATAAAAACTTAAATAAAATCTTTAAATCCGGTGTCCAGACACCGGATTTTTTTTGTCAGACCAAATTCTGCAGGGATTCTTTTACTTGCATTCATCTAAAATAGTATATTTGTACCAACTATAAAGAAACAAAAAAGAATGCTTGTAATAGGAATTGCTGGAGGAACAGGATCCGGCAAAACTACAGTTGTTGATAAAATACTGCAACAGCTTGATATTGAAGGAATGAATATCCTTTCTCAGGATAATTATTATCACGATAACCCGAATCTGACACTGACCGAGAGAGAGGCGCTCAATTATGACCATCCAAAGTCTATAGATTTCGATTTAATGATAAAACATGTAAAAGCTTTAAAGAATAATGAGTCTATAGAACAGCCCATTTACAGCTTTGTTACTCATTCCCGAACTGGCGACCACGTCACTGTAGAACCTAAAAATGTATTGGTAGTAGAAGGTATTCTGGTACTGACAAACAAGGAACTGCTGAAAGAATTTGATTTAAAAGTATTCGTTCATGCAGATTCTGACGAAAGACTGATCAGGAGGATCAGGCGGGATACTCAGGAAAGGGGAAGAGACCTGGGGGAAGTCCTTCACCGTTATCAGACCACACTGAAGCCCATGCATCAGGAATTCATAGAACCATCGAAGAATGAAGCAGATCTGATCATTCCTAACATGAGACAGAATTCCGTAGCGATTGATTTTTTAACTACTGTTATTAAAAATTCGTTGAGAAAACATTAAAATGAAAGAAAACAAACTTATTAAAGACATTCAGCCGAAATCTGAAACATTCAAAATTATCCAGAAATATGTTCTGAATAAATACACCATTACGATCTGTATGTTTCTGGTATGGATGATTTTCTTTGATAAAACCTCTTTCCTTGTTATTAATGAACTGAACGGCGAGATCAGCCGATATGAAGACCAGCTGGAATATTATAAAAAGGAGTACGAAAAAAACGATACTTTTTATAAGAAACTGATGAACAATAAGTCGGAGAAAGAAAAATACGCGCGAGAAAATTATTTCATGAAAAAACCGGATGAAGAGATCTTCATTCTGGTAGTAGACAGTGCAGATAGCGCTAAAAAATAAGAGATTGAAATGTGAATAGTCAATTGTAATACTTCACCATTCACAACGAAAAATAATAACTGAAATAGTGAATTGTCAATGGTTAACAGTCAATTTTTTTAAATTCACAATCGACCTGCATAGCACCATTCACCCATAATAAACAGCCAATGTCAGCAGATATACTTCCAAACTGGGAAAATTTAGTAAAAAAACAGCTTAAAACAGAAGACATTTATTCCATCTTAAATAAAGAAAATCTGGAAGGGATTGATGTGAAACCTTTTTACAGTGAAGTTCAGAAAACATTGGCAAACCTGCCGAAAGTGGAAGAGAATACTCATTTGGTAGCAAGATATCACGAAAGTCTGGAAGAAGATGTATTTGCCTTTATCCTGGACCACAACGTAGAAAATCTTGAACAGAAAACACTTTTTGTTAATAATAAAGACCTTGCCGGCCATATCAGCCCGAAAGATGAAGATCAGTATTTTTCACTGATTGATGTCTTTAATGAAAAGGAAGGTATTATTGATGATCAGTTGGCTAAAGAACTTCTGTCAAAAGATTTCAGAAGAAACATCTGTGTTGATATTTCACTTCATCAGAATGCCGGAGCGGCAATTTATCAGCAGTTGGGAATTGCACTGGCGAAGACCAAAGAACTTGCTGAAGTTTATGGCCCTGAAATTTTGAATAAACTGATTTTCAGGATAGCGGTCGGTGGAAATTATTTCTTCGAAATGGCTAAACTGAGAGCCTTTAAAATAGTTTTTAACCAGCTTTCCCAAGAATATGGTCTACATGAAACACCCTATATTTTTGCAGAAACTTCTTTAAGAAATAAGGCTGTTGCAGACAGTGAAAATAACCTTATCCGTTCAACATTAGAGCTGGCTTCTGCCATGATTGCAGGGGCAGATGCGGTGTTCAGCAACAACTATCTTGTAAACAGAAGCACCGATAACTCTGAAGAAATTTCCTTTAAGCAGCAGATTGTTCTCGCTTATGAAAGTATCATTAATGTATTTGAGGACGCTTCCAATGGAAGCTATTATGTAGAAGACATTACCCGCCAGATTGCAGAAAAATCGTGGACACTGTTCGTTGAAATAGAAGAAGCGGGTGGTTATCTTGAGCTTTTAAAGCAGGGAATCATTCAGAAAAAAATCTACGATCAGGCTGTTGAAGAACAGAAATGGGTGGAAGAAGGTAAAATAAAGCTGATTGGAGTCAATTTATACCCTAAATTAGACGTTAAAAGATCAATAGGCGATCTTTACAGCGAAAAAGAAATAAAAGCCGTACGTTGGGCTGAAATGTTTGAGTAATGAAGGAAAAACTGATCGATTTATTTGAATACACCCATCATTTCAATAAAGAAATGATCAGATACATCTCAGAACATATCTCGAAAGTGGACGACAAAACAATCAGTCTCATCAATCATACACTGAATGCACAGCAGATCTGGAATTCACGGATATTAGGTGAAAAAACATTTGAAGTCTGGCAGATCAACCCTTTTGAATCTCTTGATGAGATTAACCGTCAGAATTTTCTGAAAAGTACTGATATTATTCAAAACCTTGATCTGGACAGCAGGGTGGAATATAAGAACTCCAGAGGGGCAAAGTTTGAAAACAGTATTTTCGAAATGCTGTTTCATGCCGTAAACCATTCAACCTATCATCGCGGTCAGATCAATTCTCTCCTGAAACAGAACGGTATTGATCCAATATTAACAGATTATATTTTTTATAAAAGATAAGTTTTACTCCCACAGATCTCACAGATTTTTTACTTTTGTTGTAAACATACACGAATGACTGAGAATGAATTAAGTTTTTGTATCAGAAAATCTATATTTTCTGTTTATAATGAATTAGGACCAGGATTATTAGAAAAGGTTTACGAGAAAATACTAGTTCATGAATTAAAAGATTTAGGATTAAATGTTAATCATCAAGTTCCTATTCCAATAATATAAAGGTATTTTCATAGAATCAAGCTTTATTGCTGATATTATTGTAAATGAAAAAGTAATTGTTGAAATAAAATCAATTCCAGAGATTAATAATGTCCACCACAAACAATTACTGACATATTTAAAACTGACAGGATTAAAATTAGGGATATTAGTCAATTTTAACACCGATTATATAGACAAAAATATTTTCCGGAAAATAAATGGAACATTCTAAAAATAAGCACAATCATCTGTGAAAATCTGCGAGATCTGTGGGAAATAAAAAAATACTAAACAAAGAAATCCAAAACTACATTAATGCAAATCTAAACACAGACCTGCATTCTTTATTATTAAAAAAATCTCCGTTTCCGGAGGTTTCCATGCAGGAAATCGTACAGCAGATTAAAGGAAGGCAGACCGCCCAGAAAAAGTTCCCTTTTCTGCTGAAAGAAGGAATTATTTTTCCGCCCCAGCTTAATTTGGAGCAGTCATCTTCAGAGAAAACGGCGCTTTATAAATCACAGATTCTGAAAGGCAATACATTCATCGATCTCACCAGCGGCTTCGGAATTGATGCCTATTATCTGTCCCAGAATTTTGAAGAAGTTACTTTGGTAGAACAAAATGCTGAATTATTGAATGTTGTAGAGCATAATTGGGGAATTTTAGACAGGAAAGCAAGATTCATCAATCAAAATCTGGAAAATTTTTTGAGTAGTAATAAAGAATATTTCGATGTTATTTATTTAGATCCCGCAAGAAGAGATCAGAACAAAAATAAAGTCTTTCTGCTCGAAGACCTTTCACCTGATGTTCTTCAGATCAAGGAAAAGCTGCTTATGACAGCAGATCAGGTGATTATAAAATTATCACCGTTGATCGATTTGAAATATCTGGTTTCAGTATTACCTGGTATTTTCAGGATTGAAATTATAGCTGTAAAAAATGATGTTAAGGAAGCAGTCGTTTTTCTGTCAAACGAAAAGAAAGAAGAAATAACAGTCAACTGTATTAATCTGGAAAGTGAAGAATCTTCTTTTCTATTTAAATTCGGAGAGGAAGAAAATGCCCGGGCAGAATATGCTGAGCCTGAAAAATTCATATATATTCCCAATAACAGTATTTTGAAAGCAGGTGTTTTTAATCTGGTTTCAGAGAGATTCGCGCTCAAAAAACTTCATCCCAATACCCATTTTTATACTTCAGGTCAAAAGATCAGTGATTTTCCCGGCAGAGTGTTAGAAGTTGAACCTGTTGAATCCAAGCAGATTAAAAAGAAAGAGCAGTTCAATATCATTTCAAAGAATTATCCTTTAAAACCGGAAGATATCAAAAAGAAATACGGCATAAAAGACGGAGGTGAACACTATCTTATTTTTACACAATCCAAAAAAGGTAAAATTATTTTAAAATCAGTATAAAAATGTTGCCGAAAAAAGCAGGATTTCTTACTTTTGGGCAATCAAAAATTTAAGCATGAAATCGCTTGCTGTTAAAAATAATTATAACCGGCTAAAATAATGCGATTCCATATGACATTTAAAAAATAAATTTTACATATGAAAAAATTCATTATATGTTTAGCTGTTGCAACGATCGCTGTAAGCTGTAAAAAAATACAAGCCGGAGGAAATAAAAACACTTTAAAACTGGAAGAAGGAGTTGAAAGATATTCTGACGATGTACAGGGCGGAGGTGAAGCACACGGTCATGAAGCTGCTGCAGGACACAAAGAAACGGCTTCTGCAGAAAAGCATGAAGCTGTAGCTCCTAAAACCGACAGTACTGCTGCTGTAAAGTCTGCTGAAGCAGAGAAAGCTCCTAAAGCTGAACACTAATTTTTAGTGCATAATATAAAATAGGTCCTGCAAAAATGTAGGACCTATTTTTTTGGAGCTTTATCCCGCTTTTCGCACTCGCTATTTTCTGAGTTTTGGGGGGGGGGGAAAACCCCCCCCCCAAAAAAATAAAATA